>JAUWLU010000028.1 GCA_030613545.1 Desulfuromonadales bacterium | reverse complement strand
ATGCACATTCCCGACGATCCCGGCTATTACGAAAAGTTCTACTTTACGCCGGGGGATCTCGGTTTTCAGCCCATCGCTACCTCCGTCGGCAAACTGGGAGTGCTGGTCTGCTGGGATCAGTGGTACCCCGAAGCGGCCCGCTTGATGGCCCTGGCCGGTGCGGAAGTCCTGCTCTATCCCACCGCCATCGGCTGGGACCCTGCCGATTCAGGCGAAGAGCAGGCCCGGCAACTGGACGCCTGGCAGACCATTCAGCGGGGGCATGCCATTGCCAACGGCATCCCGGTAGTGAGCGTCAATCGGGTAGGCTTGGAACCGGATATTGAAAATGATGGTCCGGGGGCTCTGTTCTGGGGCCACAGCTTCGTCGCCGGCTGCCAAGGGGAAGTGCTGGCTGAAGCCGGGCACAAGGAAGAACAGGTCCTGGTGGTCGATCTCGACCGACAACGGAGTGAAGAGGTCCGCCGCATCTGGCCGTTTCTGCGGGACCGGCGCATCGATTCCTATGGGGAATTGACTCGACGATTTCGCGATTAGCCAGAGAATCGACAAATTTTTTGGACAAAGAAAAAGGACCATGGTTCTGCACCACGGTCCTTGTTATTTAATCAAGTAGTTGTAAAAATGGGTGGGGAGCGATCAACCCACAAAAACGTCCTGGCGTCGGGCACGATTGGCCAGAATGGTATGGTCGATCATTTCTCCACATGAGTAGCATTTCCAGGCATCAAAGACCCTTACAAAGTCATAAAATTTTTCCGCGTACATCCTGCCTTTGCATTTTGGGCATTTCATCTGGTTTCCCCCTTTGTGAATAGGTAGATAGGGCACGGTTGTTGTTCATCCACATGCCATTTACCAATTACATAAGGCGTGCCAGTTAATGTGTCAAACAGGAAACATGCCTGACCAAAAATCCATCAACCCAAGACTTCCTTTTGTTTTTTAACCGGTTACAAACATTTGATATTTTTAGAAATACTTCTCCCACGCTGCCAACCGCCCTGGGCCAATACCTGAGACCCGCTCCAGCTCGGCGAGAGAGGAGAATTCGCCATTTTTTTGGCGGTACGATTCGATACGAGCCGCCAATTTGGGTCCGATTCCAGGCAGCGCCAGCCAATCGGCGGCAGTCATGGTCTTCGGTCGCAACGGAATGGCCAGCACCATTCGTCGCTCCGCGGTCATCCACCTCCGACTAATATCAATGATTTCGTTATCTTTCACGCGAAGGGAAAGATATTCTCCGGATACCAGGGGGCTATTCTGCAACCGGGAGAGGCTTCGAACAGCGCATCGCCCAGCAAGCGTCATCTGAATGACGCCACGAGGTGTTGTTCCGTCAATAAATTGATGGATACCGGGCTCCGGAAATCCCTCGCCAAGTTCCACCCAGACCCCATCGGTCTCGCCAACAGAAACGGCCGGGGGGCTCTCCTCCATGAAGAGCGCCACCCGGCCGTATCGAATGCCAGCAGTCAACAGCAGCAGGGCTACCAGCAACAGCAGCCCTGCCCTTTGTTTCATTCGTCCCCCGCGTCTTTCAACAGTTTGTATTGCAGGGCATCGACCAGAGCCTGGTAAGAGGCGTCGATAATATTGTCGCTGACCCCCACTGTCCCCCAGCGCATGTCTTTATCCCCCGATTCGAGCAGCACCCGGGTAATGGAGGCGGTCCCTTTGCCGGTCGGCAACACCCGCACCTTATAATCGTAGAGGCGCATTTCCTTGACCCGCGGATAGAAACTCTCCAACGCCTTGCGCAAGGCATTGTCCAGAGCGTTGATCGGCCCGCTGCCCTCGGCAGCGGTGTGCTCGATGCGGCCGCCGACCTTGACCTGCACCGTGGCCTCGGAAAAGGGCTTTTCCTCGCCATGACGCTTGGAATCGATG
Source organism: Desulfuromonadales bacterium (assembly GCA_030613545.1). Taxonomy (GTDB): domain Bacteria; phylum Desulfobacterota; class Desulfuromonadia; order Desulfuromonadales; family Syntrophotaleaceae; genus Syntrophotalea_A. Next base: position 18,458 of record JAUWLU010000028.1, on the reverse strand, counting down.
ACCCGAAAACCGATGACGGAAAAGAATTGTTTCAGCGAACCAAGGGCGCGACGCATGAGTAATTCAAAGGAGGCTTCGGCCCCTTCGAATTGATAACCTTTGTTCTCCAGGTCCTTGATCTTTTCCAGAATCTCGATGGTCACCGGGTCCTTGCTGTCGAGATTGATATTGAACTGCTCGGCCTTGGCCAGCACATTGGAGCGACCCGACAGGTCGGAAACCAGCACTCGAGTGACATTGCCGACCTGCTCAGGGCGGATATGTTCGTAGGTTTCCGGATGGCGCTGAATGGCCGACACGTGGACCCCGCCCTTGTGCGCAAAAGCGGAATTGCCGACGAAAGGCTGGTGGGGATTGGGCACCAGGTTGGCCAACTCGTAGATATAGCGGGACACCTCCCGCAGCCGCTGCAATTGGATCTCGGTCAGGCACTGGTGACCCATCTTCAACTGCAGGGAGGCGATAACGGAACAGAGGTTGGCATTGCCGCAGCGCTCGCCAAAGCCGTTCAGAGTTCCCTGAACATGAACGATGCCGTGCTCCACCGCCATCAGTGAATTGGCCACCGCACACTCACTGTCGTTATGAGTATGGATACCGAGGGGGGTCTGGATATGCTTTTTCACCTCGGTGAGAATGGCTGGCAATTCATGGGGCAAGGTGCCGCCATTGGTATCGCACAGCACGATGCAATCAACCTGCGCCTGCTGAGCAGCCTTGAGGGTATCGATAGCGTACTCGGGGTTGGCCTTATACCCATCGAAAAAGTGCTCGGCATCGTAGAAGACCTCGGCGACATGCTGCTTGAGATAGGCCAGGGAATCGTAGATCAACTCCAGGTTGGCCTCACCACTGATACGCAGCGCCTCGCGCACATGAAAGTCCCAGGTCTTGCCGAAGATGGTGACCGCGTCCGCTTCGGCCTCAATCAGGGTACGCAGGTTATTGTCCTTTTCCGGCGTAGTCTTGGCCCGACGGGTCGAACCGAAGGCAGCAATCTTGGCCTGTTTCAGGGAGACCTTTTTGATCTCCTTGAAAAAGGCGATGTCCTTGGGATTGGAGCCCGGCCAGCCGCCTTCGATATAGTGAACGCCCAGTTCGTCGAGTTTCTGGGCAATATGGATCTTATCCGCCACCAGAAAAGAGATCTCTTCGGCCTGGGTCCCGTCCCGTAAGGTCGTATCGTACAGATGGATCAAACTCATGGTCTCTATCCTTCACCTGCTGCCGACAGTGTCGACAATGCTATTCAGACTCGGCCGTTTGGTTACCCAGACCGAAGGCTTCGTGCAAAACCCGCACGGCCAGTTCGGTGTACTTGGCGTCGATGATACAGGATACCTTGATCTCGCTGGTGGAAATCATCTGTATGTTGATCCCCTCCTGGCTAAGCACCTGAAACATTTTGCTCGCCACCCCCGAATGGGAGCGCATACCGACCCCGACAATGGAAACCTTGGCGATGCTCTCGTCCGTCAACACCCCGGCGGCGCCAATCGCTTTGCTGGTCTGCTCCACGGTCTTGAGGGCCTTTTTAAAATCGCCATGGGGCACGGTAAAGGTCAGGTCCGTATAACCTTCATGAGAAACGTTCTGAATGATCATGTCGACGGTAATGTTTTCCTCGGAGAGGGGCAGAAACAGCCGAGAGGCGATGCCGGGCTCGTCGGGAACGCGCATCACGGAGATTTTTGCTTCATCCTTGTTGTAGGTCACTCCCGAAACCAGAACGGTCTCCATATCACTATCCTCCTTCATCACCAGGGTTCCCTGGTTGTCGTTGAAACTGGAACGCACGTGCACCACCACGCCATGTTTCTTGGCGAACTCCACGGAACGGGTCTGCAACACCTTAGCCCCCAGGGAGGCCATCTCCAACATTTCGTCGTAAGAGATTTTAGTTATCTTGGAGGCCTCCGGCACGATCCGCGGGTCGGTGGTATAGACGCCATCAACGTCCGTGTAGATTTCACAAACATCGGCCTTCAACGCAGCCGCCACTGCCACCGCCGAGGTATCGGACCCCCCCCGACCGAGGGTGGTCAGGTTGCCGTTGCAATCGGCCCCCTGAAACCCGGCGACCACGACAATGTTGCCGTTGTCCAGGTCGGCACGAATCTTCTCGTCGCCGATATGTTCGATACGGGCCCGGGAAAAGGCGCTGCTGGTGACGATCGGCACCTGGTGGCCGAGATAGCTTTTAGCCTTATAGCCCATGGACTGCAGACACATGGACAACAGGGAAATGGTTACCTGCTCACCGCTGGACACCAGTACATCGTATTCACGCTCAGCGGGCTGCTCGCAGATCTCCTGGGCCAGCCCGACCAGTTTGTTGGTTTCCCCGGACATCGCCGACAGAACCACCACGACCTGATTGCCATCGGCGTGGGTTCTGGCGACCCGGCGAGCCACATTGCGGATTCTGTCGATTGTTCCAACCGAAGTACCGCCGTATTTCTGAACTACCAGGGCCATGAATTCCTTCTCCTCCCGTGATTAAATGGAACATCCGCATGGATTTCATGACGAGTCCATATCCCTGCGGAATAAAAACGATCACTTCTGCCCGGCGGATGGCCGATGAAGCGCCAATCCGGCGATATCTTCGGCCGCCTCCTTGACCATCTCGGTCAGGGTCGGATGGGCATGAATCAGCCTGCCTATATCAGCGGCCGTCAATCCCTGGCCCATGGCCAGGGCCATTTCGGCCACCAGATTCGAGGCCTGCTCGCCGACCACCGTGGCTCCGAGCAGACGGCCGTCGCTTGCATCGGCAAGCAATTTGACGAAACCTTCGGCGTGGCCGTCAGCCAGGGCCTTGCCGTTGGCCCGATAGGAGAAGCGACCGATATCCACCGCCAACCGCCGGGACTGGCAGGCCTCTTCGGTCAAACCGACCTGGGCCATCTCGGGCAAGGTAAAGACGGCGCTCGGCACTACGCGATAATCGACCTGCTCATCGCCGCCCAGGGCATTGGCAACAGCCACGCCGGCCTGATAAGCGGCGACGTGGGCCAACTGCGGCCCCCCGGTTAGATCGCCAATCGCAAACAGTCCCTCGACGGAAGTGCGCATGCCCTCGTCGACCACCACGGCACCGGAAGCCAGCTCCATGCCGAGTTCTTTCAAGCCGAGACGGTTGCTGTTGGGTACTCGGCCGACCGCCACCAGGGCCTTGTCGATTTCGATTGCCCCCTTGCCGGCGAGCTCTGCCTCAACCCTGCCGTCAACCACGCCAAGCCGGTCGATGACGGTGCCGACATGAATGGTCACCCCCTGGGATTGCAGAGCCCTTATCAGCAGGTCCACCGCCTCCCGATCGCTGTTGCCGAGCAGGGAGGGTTGCTGCTCTACCAGAGTCACCTGGGAGCCGAATGCGGCGAAAATAGCGGCCAGCTCACAACCGATATAGCCGCCGCCGATGACCAGCAGGCTGGACGGAAGTTCTTGAATACCAAGAATTTCGTCACTGGTCAAAATATTTTCCCCATCGACAGGCCAACCGGCGGGCCGCACCGGACGCGCTCCGGTGGCCAGCACGATGCGGCGGGCCCGCAGGCGCCCGATCAGACCGGGCCGGCGAACTGCGATCCGCCCCGGCTGTTCGATAGTCGCCTGGCCGCGGAACACCTCGATGCCGTAACTTTTCATCAACTGGCGCAAGCCACCGTGCAGTTGAGCGACCACGGCATCCTTGCGCTGTGCAGCCGCAACAAAATCAAAGGACCGCGAGCCGAGCTTGATGCCGTGACTGGCGGCTTGATCAAGCTGGCGCAACAGTCGGGCGGTGCTGTGCCAGGTCTTGGTCGGAATGCAGCCGCGATGCAGGCAGGCACCGCCGAGGCGGTCCGCTTCGATCAGGCAGACTCGTGCCCCCTGCTGGGCACCGCGCACCGCAGCCGTGTACCCCCCCGGACCGCCGCCGACCACCGCCAGGTCGAATTCAGTCATCGCCATCCGCCTGGCTAAGCCACTCCCTTTGCCAACGCTGCAACAGGGTCCGGGCACCGACACCGGCGGCGCGGCACTCGATTCGCCGTTGATCGGCCTGTTGATGGGTCAGATGCACAGCGAGATATTCCCGAGCCAGCCCGGTAAAGAGATCAGCCCATTCGACCACCGCCACCCCGGCCCCCGGCAAATATTCCTCCATACCGAGTTCAAGCAGATCGTCCGGCTCGGCCAGCCGATAAAGATCGAAGTGATAGAGGTCCAGACGGCCTTGGTAGGCGTTCATCAGGGTATAGGAAGGACTCGCTATGGGCACCTCTTCGGGCACCCCGAGGCCGCGAGCGAGGCCGCGACTGAAACAGGTCTTGCCCGCCCCCAGATCGCCGCTGAGCAGGATAACCAGCGGTTGCTCGATAAGGCGGCCGAGGCAGCGTCCAAGCCGCCCGGTTTCCTTCTCGCAGGCTGTCGATAAAGACCAGACGGGCACGAGCTACAACCCCATGCTGCGAATAATATCGAGGCGGGCCACCACGCCGAGCAGACGCTTGCCCTCGACAACCGGGATCATGTGAACCTGCTTTTCGACCATCAACGCGGCGATTTCGGTCACAGTCGTGTCCTCACTGCAGGTGGTCACGCCGGTGCTGCAAATTTCGCCGACCTTGCGGGCGGTCAGTTTTTCCACCTGCTCGCGAAACCGGTTCTCGCTCTCCAGGTAGATCACCCAGTCAAACAGGGAAATGACCGTCGGCAGGTGCAGGGGGCGATCCTGGGCGATCAGGTCGGTTTCGGTAACAACGCCGTGCAACTCGCCGGCCTCATCGAGTACCGGCATGGCATTAACGCCGGTCTCGATGAATTTTCGAGCCAGTTTTTCCACCCCGGTATCGATACGAACGGTGTGAACCTCGCGGGTCATAATGTCCTTTGCCTTGAGCATATCGTCTCCCTTGTTGCAAACGGGGCGGCTCGATGGCCGCCCGTGAAAATGAGGGTGTTATTCCTGCCGGCAGCAACTAGCGTTTTTCAGCAGCCTTCCAAAATCACCGTAGCAAAGGCATAATCGCCATCGTGACTGCAGGAGAGGTGAATCCTGTCGTGTCCGCCGGCGCGAAACAACTCTTCGGCACGACCGGACAGGACAATGGCAGGGCGGCCCAGATCGTTGCGCACCACCTGCACCTCGCCCCAGCTGATTCCGCAGCGCAGGCCGAGGCCCAGGGCTTTGAGTAACGCCTCCTTGGCAGCAAAACGCACCGCCAGGTGAGGAGCCGGATCGGCCTTGGCCAGGGAATAGGCGAGCTCGCCGGCGGTAAAGATCCTTTCCAGCAGCGCCTGCTTGTCGTCCTCGACAAAGCGGCGAAAGCGCCCGATGCGAGCCACATCGTTGCCCAGACCGGAAATCCGGGCCGTCATCAGCGCTCCTTGAGCAGCGCCACCATTTCCCGCACCGCCCGCTCCATACCGACCAGCACCGCGCGGGCCACGATACTGTGGCCGATATTCAGTTCCTGAATCCCGCCGAGGGCTACCACGTCCCGCACGTTGACGTAGTTGAGACCGTGCCCGGCATTGACCTGCAGACCGAGCTTTTTGCCGGCCCGCATGGCCGTCTCCAGTTTTCCCAGTTCCACCTTGCGGCCGGCATCATCGCTGGCTTCACAATAGCTGCCGGTATGCAGTTCGATAGCCTGGGCGGCGACCCGATGAGCAGCCTTGACCTGCTCCAGATCGGGATCGATAAAGAGGCTGACCAGCATTCCCCCCTGGCGCAGGGTTGCGACCTGCTCCTTAAGGGTCGAACGCAGATGCACCACGTTGAGCCCTCCTTCCGTGGTCAGTTCCTCGCGCTTCTCCGGTACCAGGGTCACGCTGTCGGGCAACACCTTGAGGGCGATGCCGATCATCTCTTCGGTGGCGGCCATTTCCAGATTGAGCCGGGTCTTGACCGTGTGCCTGAGCAACTCGACGTCCCGATCCTGGATATGGCGTCGGTCTTCTCGCAGATGCACGGTAATACATTCGGCACCGGCCAGTTCGGCAAAGGCCGCTGCCGTGACCGGATCGGGCTCGTCGATGCCCCTAGCCTGGCGAACGGTGGCGACATGGTCGACATTGACTCCCAGAGTGATCATGCTATCCCTCCTTGGTGCCGCAGCTCATGTGCTTTTCCACGGCGGTGGCAATATCTTGAGCCAATGCGGCGATCTGCACTTCGTCCTGACCTTCGAGCATGATCCGCATCAGCGGTTCGGTGCCGGAATAACGAATCAGCACCCGCCCCGTTTCAGCCAGTTTCTGTTCTGCGGCCGCAATGCTCTTGGCCACCTCGGGAACTTCGGTGACCGGGCGCTTTTTGTCGACCCGCACATTGACCAGCACCTGGGGCAAGGCGGTCATCACCGATGCCAGTTCCGACAGAGGCTTACCGGTACGCTGCATAATGGCCAGCAACTGCAGGGCCGAGATCATGCCGTCGCCAGTGGTATTATGATCGAGAAACACCATGTGCCCCGACTGCTCCCCACCGACATTATAACCGCTGCGACGCATCTCCTCCACCACGTAGCGATCGCCAACGGCGGTCTTGACGATGCGGCCTCCGGCGTTGCGAATGGCGATATCGAGCCCCATATTACTCATGACCGTGGCCACCAGGGTGTTCCTCGCCAGCTTGCCCTGCTTCAGCAGGTCGCTGGCGCAAATAGCCATGATATAGTCGCCATCCACCTCGCGGCCATTCTCATCGACGAAAATGACCCGGTCGGCATCGCCGTCCAGAGCCATGCCGAGATGGGCCTGATGTTCCTTGACCGCCGCCGAAATCACCTCCGGATGGAGCGAGCCGCAGCCGGCATTGATATTGGTGCCGTTGGGGGAGGCCCCGAGCAGCACGACCTCGGCGCCGAGTTCCGACAGCACTGCCGGAGCCGCCTTATAAGCCGCCCCGTTGGCGCAATCGAGAACGATCTTCAAACCCATCAGATCGAGTTCGCGAGGGAAGGAGTTCTTCAGAAACACCACATAGCGACCGGTCGCGTCGTCGATACGGTAGGCCTTGCCAACCTTTTCGGCGATGGGCCGCAACGAATCGATCTCCTTGGAAAAGATCAGCTCCTCAATGGCCAGTTCAGTCTCATCGGGTAGTTTGAACCCGTCGCCGCTGAAAAACTTGATGCCGTTGTCCTGGTAGGCATTGTGCGAAGCCGAAATAACCACTCCGGCATCGGCCCGCATGGAGGTGGTGATAAAGGCGATCCCCGGGGTCGGCATGGGACCGACCAGCAGCACATCGACCCCCATGGAACAGATTCCCGAGGCCAGGGCATTTTCGATCATATAGCCGGACAGGCGGGTATCCTTGCCGATAACGATACGATGCCGCCGCTCATCCTGTTTGAAGATGTAGGCAATGGCTCGACCGAGCTGCATGGCGATTTCGGTGGTCATGGGATAGATGTTGGCCACCCCGCGCACCCCGTCGGTACCGAACAGTTTCTTTTTCATAACGGGCAAACTCCTGAGCTGAAGCGTTATTGCTGCTGGGGCAGCGGCTCAATGATGATTTCCACCTCGACTGCCAACTGGTTCTTGAGATTGCTGTAGCGGCCCGGGTAGGACAGGGAGACCTTCTCCCTGCGAGTTTCCCGAGCATCGGCGATATCCACGGTTTCCGTAGCGACACTGTCGACCGCAGCGACTTCGCTCTCAGCCCCCTCGATCATCACCTGCTGGGGCTCGATGCGCACCGCCGCCACTCGATGGCCGGCCGCCGGTTTACCGCTTAGCTGCGGCTTGACCGTCACATTTTTACTGACGACCCGTTCCAGTTTGACATCGATATAGGATGGCGACAGGCGCGTCACCTTGAGGGGTCCGGGCAGATTGAGGCGCTCTTCGAGGCGTTTGAGGGTGGTCAGGCCCGGCTCGAGGTCCTTGAGATTGACAGCGATGCCGATATCCTGCAACTGCAGGTTCATCAGCAAGGTGCGGGGGCCGCTGATGCGAACGTCGATCATGTTCGGAATATCGTTGGCCACCATCATGCCGGCCGGCATATTCTTCAGCTGAAGGGGGACCGCGTAGGAGCGCTCCAGCTTCTGCTCGCCGATGACGAAAAACCACAGAATGCAGGCGAAGACCAGGGCCAGCAACTTCAGGGCCCAGTTTTCGGTCAGCTTTTTCAACATATTACTTGGCCTTTTTCTTGGCCCGCCGCGGCTCCAGCAGTCGCTTGAGCACCCGGGTCAGAGCGGTGGAATCGAGATCACGGGTAATGCGACCGCCGACCACCACGGAAATTTTGCCGGTCTCCTCCGACACCACGATAGCCACGGCATCGACCAGTTCGGTCAGACCGATAGCGGCCCGATGGCGGGTGCCGAAGGTCTTGCTGATATCGGGATTCCGCGACAGGGGCAAAAAGCAGCCGGCCCGTTTCAGGCGCCCCTGTTGAATGACCAGGGCGCCGTCGTGGATCGGCGAATAAGGCAGAAAAATGGAGGTGATCAGATCGCTGGCCACCTTGGCATCGATCTCCACTCCGACTTCCAGAAAGTCTTTGAGGCCGGTTTCCCGTTCGATGACGATCAGAGCGCCGATACGCTTATTGGCCATATTGACGCAGGACTTGACCAGCTCGGACATGACCGCCGTCTCTTCGCGATAGGACAGATCGGCAAAAAAGGGGTTGGCGCCGACATGGATCAGGGCGCGGCGGATATCTTCCTGAAACAGAACGACGATAACCAGAATGATGGAGGAGAGAAAATTATCCAGAATCCAGTGCAGGGTATAGAGGCCGGTGACCTGGGAGACGACGTAAACGCTGAGGATGACTGCCAGACCGAACAGCATCTGCACCGCCCGGGTGCCTTTGATCAGCAGCATGATCCGGTAGATGATAAAGGCCACCAGGCCAACATCGAGGGTATCGAGAAGCCATCTGAAATCTTTTAAATAGTCGATAACTCCGCCCATAACACCTCGGCCCGCGACACCCACGCGGGCTGTTCGATAACTATCCTCTTATGGCATCTGCTCACGGCAGATCGCCCAGGCCATCAAGGCCGCTTCCCTGGCCGGCCTCACATCGTGTACGCGAAAGACCTGCGCCCCGGCCGCCACCCCGAGGGAAACGGTTGCCAGAGTACCGGCCAACCGTTCGGCGGGGTTCTCCAGACCGAGGGCACGGCCGATAAAACTTTTCCGCGAGGTACCGAGCAACAAGGGTCGACCGAGACAATGCAACTCTTTCAGGCGATGGAGAATCTCCAGGTTGCCCTCAGCACTCTTGCCGAAGCCGATGCCGGGATCGATGGCCAGACGTTGTTCGCTGATGCCGGCCGTAACGGCCTGATCGACGGCAGCCCCCAGATAGGCGATAATCTCGCCGAGCAGATCGTAATAGCGAGTATCCTGCTGCATCGACCGGGGGCGCCCCCGGGTATGCATCAAAAAGAGCCCGGCGCCGCTTTGGGCCACCGCTGCCGCCATCTCGGAATCGAACTGCAGACCGCTGATGTCGTTGACGAAATCGGCACCGGCTGCCACCGCGGCGGCTGCCACCTGGCTCTTGTTGGTATCGACGGAGAGGGGACAATCGACTTCCCGGGCCAGCCGCTCGATAACCGGCACCACCCGTTCCAGCTCTGCTGCAAGGCCGACAGCCGCCGCCCCCGGACGGGTGCTTTCACCGCCGACATCGATAAGATCCGCCCCTTCGGCCGCTAAACGCACCCCCTGGCGCAACGCATCGTCCAGGGCGACTTGTCGACTGTCCGCATAGAAGGAATCGGGGGTGACGTTCAAAACCCCCATGATCCGTGGTCGATCGAGGGGCAGGATGCAGCGACGACCGACCAACTGGACGGGCGATTGGGGCCGCGTGTCTAACAGGCGAGCCAACTCGGCGGCCAGCGGCGGCGCCATTTGCTCGGGCCGAGCCAGGGACTTCAAAATCGCGGTCGAGCCGATCAATGCCAGACGGCAGCGGTCGGCTGCGGAAGCCTGGCTTTGCACAAAGGCTATCCCGCCGAGACGGGTTAGGGTTTCCGCCAGCAGCGCAGCCTCGGCGGACGCCAGGTCCGCAACAACCGCCAGGCGGGGGAACACCCCTGCCAGCTGAATCTCAGCCTCTGCAGCAGGAAACCCGGCATCCGCCAACCGGCGGCACAATTCGTCGACACCGGACGCCGCAAGCAACTGAACGGAAGTAGCCAATTAGACCTCGGGAGGCAAACTGCCGACGTCCGGCTGGCTGTCGGCCACCTCGACCGCAACTTTTTCCTCTTCCTGCTGGCCGGTAACGAGATAGCGAACTTCACCGGCGTCCAGGGTTTCCCGCTCAAGCAGGGCTTCAGCCACGCGGGACAGACCGTCTTGGTGTTCAGACAGAATCTGCCGGGTCCGCTCGTAGCTTTCCTGAACGATGCGGCGGATCTCCCCATCGATCTCCACAGCCGTCGCTTCACTGTAATTTTTCATATGACCCAGATCGCGGCCCAGGAAAACCTCGCCCTCTTTTTCCCCATAAGCCAGAGGACCGACCTTATCGCTCATCCCCCACTCGCAGACCATTTTGCGGGCGATGCTGGTAACCCGTTCGATATCGTTACTGGCGCCGCTGGTGATCTCGCCAAAGACCACGTCTTCAGCCACCCGGCCGCCGAGCAAGGTACAGATGATTGTTTCCAGGCCGCTGCGCGACTCGTTGTACTTCTCTTCAGCGGGCAGATACATGGTCACGCCGAGAGCCTGGCCGCGGGGTATGATGGTAACCTTATGCACCGGATCGGCATCCGGCAGATAAAAGGCCACCACCGCATGGCCCGCCTCGTGGTAAGCGGTAATATTCTTTTCTTTTTCGGTGATGACCAGTGAGCGTCGCTCGGCTCCCATCAGCACCTTGTCCTTGGCCGACTCGAGATCGACCATCTCGACCTGATCCTTGTTGGCCCGTGCCGCCAGCAGGGCAGCTTCATTGATCAGGTTGGCCAAATCGGCACCGGAGAAGCCCGGAGTCCCCTTGGCCACCACATCCATGTCGACATCGGACGACAGGGGTACCTTGCGGGCATGCACCTTGAGGATCTTGGACCGCCCCTTGATGTCCGGCCGCGGTACCATCACCTGACGATCAAAGCGGCCCGGACGCAACAGGGCCGGATCGAGAACGTCGGGACGGTTGGTGGCCGAGATCAGGATAACCCCTTCGTTGGACTCGAAACCGTCCATCTCCACCAGGAGCTGGTTGAGGGTCTGCTCCCGCTCGTCGTGACCGCCGCCGAGGCCGGCACCACGATGGCGACCAACGGCATCGATCTCGTCGATGAAGATGATGCAGGGGGCATTCTTCTTGCCCTGCAGAAACAGATCCCGTACTCGACTGGCACCGACGCCGACAAACATCTCGACAAAATCGGAACCGGAGATGGAAAAGAACGGCACATCCGCTTCCCCGGCAATGGCCCGCGCCAGCAGGGTCTTACCGGTGCCGGGAGGCCCGACCAGCAGCACCCCCTTGGGAATCCGGCCACCGAGGCGGGAAAACTTCTTGGGATCCCGCAGATAAGAGACGATCTCTTCCAGTTCGTCCTTGGCCTCATCGACACCGGCCACATCCTTGAAGGTCACCTGATCGCCGGTATCGGATATGAGCTTGGCCCGACTCTTGCCAAAACTCATCGCCTTGCCACCGCCGGACTGCATCTGGCGGATGAAGAAAATCCACACCCCGATCAGCAGCAGAATCGGCCCCCAGGAAACGAGCATGGTCATCCAAAAATTGCCGTCTTCTTCGGCCTTGGCCTCGATGACCACCCCTTTGGAGCGCAATTCCTGGATCAGTCCGGGATCGCTCGGGGCAAAGGAAATGAAGGTGCGATCGTCCTGATAGACCCCCTCGATATTCTGACCCTGCAGGGTCACGCTACGGACATCGCCCGCCTCAACGGCGGTCAGAAAATCACTGTAAGCCAAGGTCGGCTGTTCCTGCTGGCGGTTGGCCATGAGGTTGTACAGCATGACCATGACCAGTAGAATAACTAACCAAAGCGCCAGGTTTTTATGAAGCTGGTTCACAATACCCCCTAAAAATCGTTATCACGGCGACTGCGTACAGTCGTACGGCACGGCCTAGGGCCGCTGAAACATTACCGAAATTTATCATACCGAGCCCCATTGCACAAGGGGCATCTGAGGTGTCAGAAAGCCTTAACAACCGCCCTCAGCACCGGGCCTTCTCCCTCTGTGCAGGACCACTGTTGGCAGCGGGCCAGGCCCGCCAGCCAGAGAATCTGGCGCCCTTCGAGAAGGGGCACACTATAGCGCAGTTCCCGTTCGATCCTGGCATCGATGAAAAACTTTTTGAGCTTGCGACTGCCGAGAGCCCCGCGCGGGTGAAAACGATCACCAGGGCGGAAAGAGCGCACCGTCAAGGGAAAAGGCACCGCCTTCGCCGGAAACTCCACCGCCGTGGGACTTTCGCCCTGCGGCAACGCCTCCCGGCTGAGCAGCATACTCCGCCCGTCCGGCAATCGCACTTCACCCGGTTCGCGCACCTCAATGGCGAAGGGCACTGCCGGCACCGGCGGGGTGGCGCGTAACCAGAGCCGCTCGTAACGTCGCCCGGCCCAAGCCGCCGGCAGATGCACCTCGGCCTGGGGCGCAGCCCCCTCAAGGAGCTTTTCCAGAGCTTCGATGTGCACCGCACCGAGGCCGCGCAGGTCGCCCCGCACCTCCAGCAGGGCCTGACGCAGAACCCGTGCCCGCAAGGCGGGGTGAAGAGCCAGCAGGGCCAAGCGGTCGAGCCACAGTTCCCCGTCGTCCACGGTTCGGAGCGTATCGAGAGCTCGCTTCACCTCCTGCCGCCAGAACCCTTCCTCTAAAGCAATACGCTGGCTCAGAGCAGCCAGGTTTTCTTCCAGCCGCGGATTGAGATCCGTCAACTCCGGCAACAAGCGGTGGCGAATGCGATTGCGGGTATAGTACAGATCCTCATTGCTGGCGTCCTGCACAAAAGCCTGACCGACGGCTGCCAGATAGGCCTCGATCTGCTCCCGGGAGAAGGCCAGCAGGGGACGAATAATGGAGTCGCTGAGTGGCCGCATGGCGGCCAGGCCGGTCAAGCCACTGCCCCGCACCAGGCGCATCAGCAGGGTTTCCGCCTGGTCGCCGCGGTGATGGCCAAGGGCGATAAAGCTGCAGTCCAGATTGGAAGCGGTGCGCTGCAGAAACTCCCGGCGCAGCTCATGGCCCGCCTCTTCCAGCCCCTGCCCCCGCTGACGGGCCAACCGGGGCACGTCCAGGCGCTCGACGGTCAAGGGCACTCGCCATTGGCGACAGAGCCGCTGAACGAAATCGACATCCCGACCGCTCTCGGCCCGAATGGCATGATCGAGATGAGCTGCTCGAACCTGCAGGGAAAAGAGCGGGGCCAGCTGCAACAGCAGATGCAGCAGGGCCACCGAATCGCCGCCGCCGGACAGGGCGACCAGCACCCCAGCCCCCCTTGGCAGGCGGTGGCGAACCCAGAAATCGTGCAAGCCTTGCTGCAAAACCGTTGTTGCGTTCATCGCTCGATCGTTTCCAAAATCGCAAACGACAAAACCCCCACCGTGGCCCGGAGGGGGTTTTGTTTATAAAAATGGTGGCGGTGCAGAGATTCGAACTCCGGACACTGCGGATATGAGCCGCATGCTCTAACCAACTGAGCTACACCGCCTTGAATACGAGAAAAAATCCGTCCTCCCCTTGAGGGAGGATCACTTTATAACCTAAGCCATTTACCTTGTCAAGCAGAAACGAGAGGTCATTTTTCAACCACCGCCAGCACCGCTCGAACAATCAGCAAGGCCCTCATGACTCGCCTTTTCATGGCCATAAACTATGCTTCTATAAATGAAAAACCCTTGACATACCGCAAGGCGAGAGCAGATAATTTAGCGTTAATATTTCACCCTCGGCCGAAGACATCTTTATAGTGCCCAAAGGCACTGGCCTGACGGCGACAATCCGAGAGCAACCGACAGGACCTGCTCCTTATCATCGTCGGGCAGCCCCTTCACCCACCATACGCATCTTCAGGAGGCACCATGAGTGAAGATTCCCAACAGGTTACATTTACAGAAGATACCCAAAAGGACAAGTATTTAACCTTTCGTCTGGCTGACGAAGATTACGGCATCGAAATTCGCTATGTCACCGAGATTATCGGCATCCAGAAGATCACCAAGGTCCCCGACATGGCCCATTTCATCAAGGGCGTCATCAACCTGCGCGGCAAGGTTATTCCGGTGATGGATGTGCGTGCCCGCTTCAGCCTATCCTCTCGCGAATACGACGAGCGCACCTGCGTCATCGTGGTCAATGTCAACGAGCAGGACATCGGCCTGGTCGTCGATCGGGTCAACGAAGTGCTCGACATCCCGGCAGCCCAGGTGGAACCGCCGCCCATTACCTCCCAGAGCCAGTCGACCCGCTACATCCGCGGCATCGGCAAAACGGGGGATTCGGTCAAGGTATTGCTCGACGCCGAAAAACTCCTCGACATGTAGCGCACGCTCTAAAAAAACTATGTTTCAGGCGCCCCGCCCCTATCGGCGGGGCGCTCTTTATTTCGGGTCTATAACCAAAACAAAGGTTGATGGTTGGGCCAACAATACCGGCGGGTCGCGTCCCGCCAGACGCCTTCCTTTTTGTCCAGGCGGGAACAAAAAGGAAGCAAAAAATGCCTTTCCCCTGCGGGGGGGCATTACTGACGCGAAGGGGAAGAGAAGGCTAACGAGCGTTGCATCGTTCCGCAGCGTCGGCGGTTTCTTTGCCGCCCCCCCCTCTTCCGACAGTTGGTTGCTAAAGCTATCGGTCCGCTTCTCTTTCGCAACGGGGATCGATGTTGTTGTAGGGTAAAACCCAATACCGCATATGCAATACCGCTACGCCACCCTCTGTCGCTTCCTGCCTGCAATTCGTACCAATGGCAGGGGGGCCGATGACGAAGCGGCTTTGCTCCAATAGCGCAACGCAGGGAAATTAACCCGTCGGTTCCCGCGACAGTAGTCATGGCGACAGCCAATCTGTCCTTTCTTTGGTGACTTTCTTTGGACTAGCAAAGAAAGCCACCCGGCTGCCGGCCGGGACCGGCGACGTTAAAATTGCTGGCGTATCCTTTAGTTTCCAGCCAGTTTAAGCTGAAAATCAACCATGACAGCATGTAGAGTAAGACTTTCCAAAAGGTTGTAGTTTCAGAAGCTTAAGACCGATCACCTTTGTTTTGTTATAGACCCGTTTTATTTCAGCTGCAGCCAGCTGCAGCAAAACAAAAAACGATCCGTTTATTGACCAAAGTCAACGCCGTCTTGCGGGCGGCAGGGCATTCTATCAGCAACCTTGCCCCTTAACTTCTTTGCGGAGACTGCCATGACCAGCAAAAAACCGACCCTCAACATGCCCGCTGCCACCCCGACCGAACTGGCCGCCATGATCGACTACCAGGAAGGCGCCGTGGTCAGCCGTACTCTGCAGCAAGACGAGGTCGGCACCCTGACCGTATTCAGTTTTGACCAGGGCCAGGGCCTCTCGGAACACACCTCCCCTTTCAATGCCTATGTGCAAATCCTCGACGGTCAGGCCGAGATTACCATCGGCGGCAAATCGGTTACCGTCCAGGCCGGCCAGCTGATTCTCATGCCGGGCGGTGTGCCCCACCAATTGGATGCCGTCAAACGTTTCAAGATGCTGCTGACCCTGTTTCGCACCGCCCAACCGGCCAAGCAGAGCTGATAGCTGCAGCACCAGGGATGCCCCGACTACACTTACAACCGAACGGCAGCCGAACATTCGTCAACGGGGCAAAAAAAGTCATTGACAGTTCCGCCCCCCCTTTGCTATAAAATGGTCCTCGCAAACACGGGGCTATAGCTCAGCTGGGAGAGCGCTTGAATGGCATTCAAGAGGTCGGCGGTTCGATCCCGCCTAGCTCCACCAAAGAAATCAAGGACTTACGGCACTAAGCTGTAAGTCCTTTTTCTTTTCAAGAGTCAAAGGGTACAAGAAAGGGTACAAGAAAAAATCGAGAGCAAATAAATATTCTGTTTGTGGCGATATTTTCACACGGCAGGAGTCACTGGTTCGAACCCAATAACGGACACCAATAAAATCAGGGATTATGGCTTTTGCTGTAATCCATTATTTCATTGTAAGTCCAATGCAAGTCATGTCTGCGTGTTTTTGAAGTTAGAATTTACCGTTTGGGCGGCTTCCCCTTTACATGAGTTTGCAGGCCTCGTCGTCTCGTCCCAACCCCATGAGCCGGACAATTTCCTGCGCATCTGAAACGGGACAAAACTCTCATTTTCAAGTCATACGATCCGTTTTTCAAGGCTATCAATTACCCCCCTGAACTCCTGTATTTCCTTCAACAATTCATCCACGTTGTCCCCCTGGTGCTTATTATTGCCCAAGCCAGCTACCTGTTCTTACATCAAAGCCGCTACCCATTCTGATCCAAAACCATCCACCTGTTATTGCCGGGAACCAGTCCACTTGGCCCCCTTCCAGACGCCTGATAAATCCTAGATGATCTGATAACCCAATATGACACAAAATACAAGACGGCCCAACCAATGGTAAACAGGTTGGGCCGTTCGGTGTTCTAGTAGTCGTGAATCCGGAGACAGGAAGGCTACAGCTTAGGTTGAGATATCTACTTTGCCGGGGGAAGGTCCACCATCCGGCGCAGCGCTTTGCTGGGGTTTATTCTTCATCAATTGTAATTTGTAAATCTTTCTTTTTAATCGATTTGAATAGTAATATTTCACGAACCCAACCTATTAACAGTAACAATGGAGCCTCTTGCAAAAGTACATTCCGTCTTTTGAATATACTTAACGAGGCCACATAAAAGTCGAGCCTCATCGGCAACTATCTGATATTATTAGGTTGCTACGCCAAAATAATACACAGGAGGATGCCGATGAGGCTCAAGGCTAAAGTATCATGGTTAATGGAAGCAGTACAGCAAAGCCTGTTTCCTCATCTTGACGAATGTCTTCCGGCTCCGCTGACGGAGCCGGAGAAGCGCTTGGTCAAGATCCTTGAGCTTGTCCAGATTGAGAAGTATGCCCCGGTCAGCGCCAACCGACAATGGCTCGGACGACCGATCAAAGAGCGAGAATCTATTGCCAGAGCATTTATTGCCAAAGCTGTTTTGAGATATAAGCATACCCGTTCTTTGCGAAATGAATTGTTGAGCACCCCGAATCTGCGGATGATCTGCGGTTTTTCCCGGAGACAGGATGTCCCCTCAGAGTCAACATTCTCCCGTGCCTTTGCCGAGTGTGCCGCAGCTGGCTTGGGAAATCTGGTGCATGACACATTGGTCAAGGAGCACTTGGGTTCAGAACTGATAGGGCACGTCAGCCGCGATTCCACGGCGATTATCGGCCGGGAGAAACCGGCAAAGAAAATCAAGAAGGCCAAGGTCGCCAAGAAAAGAGGTCGCCCGGCCAAGGGGGAGAAAAGGCCACCTGCCGAACCGAAACGGCTTGAGGTTCAGCGCAGTCAGTCAGCACCAGAAGCCATCGCCCTGCTGCCAGCAGTCTGTGATCGAGGGACCAAGAAGAACGCCAAGGGTTACAAGGAATCCTGGAACGGATTCAAGCTGCATTTGGACGTGAACGACTTCGGGCTTCCCTTAAGTGCTGTGCTGACGTCTGCTTCCGTGCATGACAGTCAGGTGGCCGTTCCGCTGATGAAGTTGACGAGCAGTAAGGTCACATACTGTTACGACCTTATGGACGCGGCCTATGATGCTGTCCAGATTTGGGAACAGAGCAAAGAACTTGGCCACGTGCCGATTATTGATCGGAATCCGCGCGGTAAAGAGGCGCTTCCCATGGCACCTCACGAAGCAGTTCGTTACAACGAGCGGACGACTGTTGAGCGATGCAACGGACGATTAAAAGACGAGTTCGGCGGATGTGATGTCCAAGTTCGCGGGCCGGACAAGGTGATGATGCATCTGATGTTCGGCATCTTGGCTTTGTTCGCCGATCAACTCACCAAAATCACTGGTTGATGATTGTCAAAGAACGGGAACTCAATTAACAAGGGAGTCGTCTGTCCTGAATCTGGGAGAACGATGTCCTGAGTTGCACTGTGGCGGCTCTTCTAGGGTGATTTGAATCAAGGCCGCCTTTTGTCTAGCTCTGGGCCCTTAGCAACTAAGACTTTTGCAAGAGGCTCAAACCATTAATAAATATAGGAAGTTGCACAACAATGAATCCACTTCCAGATCGCTTAGTCACAGGTACTGCAGGTGAATTGCTTGTCCAACTCCGACTATTTCAGTACGGGGTTCAGGCTGCTCCACCTCTTGCTGACTCTGGAAATGATCTCATTGCCATCCGGGACCAAACCTTCAGAGCAATTCAGGTCAAAACAACCTCGACAAATAACGGCAGGTTTGAAATACCAACCGATCGTCTTTACCATGTACTTGCTCT
>JAUWLU010000169.1 GCA_030613545.1 Desulfuromonadales bacterium | reverse complement strand
GCGGCACGAAAGGCGGCAACGGCTCTGCTGTCGATGAGCGGCCCGACATGATTGGTTTCGTCCAGGGGATGGCCGATGCGCAGCCCCCGGTAGGCCCCCCGCAGTGCCTGGCGCACCGCCGGGTAGATCTCTTCGTGGACGATCAGCCGGCGGGTGGTGGTGCAGCGCTGGCCGGCCGTGCCCACCGCGCCGAACACCACCGCCGGCAAGGCCAGTTCGAGATCGGCGTGCTCGGTGAGGATGAGGGCGTTGTTGCCGCTGAGCTCCAGCAGAGTCCGCCCCAAGCGCTGCGCCACCACCCCGGCGGCATGGCGGCCGGTGGCCGCCGAGCCGGTAAAGGAAATCAGCGGCAGGCGCCGGTCGCGCAGCAGGGCCTCGCCGACGGTGGCACCCGAACCGATCAACAGGGAAAAGATCCCCTCCGGCAGCTCGTTGTCCCGCAGCACCCTGGCGACAACCTTCTGCACCGCGATGGCCGACAGGGGCACCTGGGAGGAGGGCTTCCAGATGCTTACGTCGCCACAGACGGCGGCGAGCATGGCGTTCCAGGCCCAGACCGCCACCGGAAAGTTGAAGGCGGTGACGATGCCGACGATGCCGAGGGGGTGGTACTGCTCATACAGGCGGTGGCGGCGCCGCTCCGAATGCATGCTCAAACCGTAGAGCATGCGCGACTGGCCGCCGGCAAAATCGCAGACATCGATCATCTCCTGGACTTCGCCGAGCCCCTCCTGCAATGACTTGCCCATCTCGTAGGAGACCAGGGCGCCCAGATCCTGCTTGCAGTCCCGCAGCCGATTGCCGATCTGGCGCACGATGTCGCCCCGTTGCGGCGCCGGCAGCTGCCGCCAGACGGCAAAGGCGGCCTCGGCTGTGTTGACCACCCGTTCGCAGGCCTCCAGCGAAGCCGGCCGGACCGCAGCGATTCTCCGGCCGTCCGCCGGGGACACGATCTCCAACGGTGCTGCGCTGCTGTCCTCATCCCAATCCTGGCCCGTGCAAGCACCGGCATTTTGCTCCTCGATGCCCAATCGTCTGAGAAAATCCATCTGCCCCTCCCGGCCCATCCATTTATGATGGCGTCGCAAAAAGTCCACCCTACTGCGTTGCAGCGCTTTTTCAGGACTTCGACATACCATATGTATGCCTTCACCCCTGAAAAACCACTACGCCTTGTAGGGCGAACTTTTTGCTTAGCCATCTTATGAGTTTTTGCGAAAGCATCATTTATTGCCTCTTCTGGTTCAAGTTTAGCAACAGACCGATGACTTGCAATGGACCGGACTTATTAGGATAGTGCCCATCCGGAAACCCTGGAGGGGCACGATGTCAGTTTCATTAAGGGAAACGAGGGGATGAATAGAAGTGAAAACTGGCCAAGGGTCGCAAAGCACCCTTCCATAGATAGACAACACTGGTAAGATTTCATCAACAAGGCTGAGCAGGAGAGGTCACTATCCAGGAGGACTCAATGAATATCATCGTGTTGAACGGCAGTCCCAAAGGCGAGCTGAGCATCACCATGCAGTATGTCCGCTATCTCGGCAAGAAGTTCCCGCAGCACGAGTTTCGCATCCTGCATATCGCCCGCGACATTCAGCAAATCGAGGATGACCCGCAGCGGTTTGCCGCCATCATCGACCAAATCGCGGCCGCGGACGGCATCCTCTGGGGTTTTCCCCTCTACTCTCTGCTGGTCCATGCCCACTACAAGCGCTTTATCGAGCTCATCTGGGAACGGCAGGCGACCGCCGCTTTTCAGAACAAATACGCCCTGGCCATAGCGACCTCGGTGCACTTCTACGACCACACCGCCCTGCAGTATATACGGGCGGTGTGCGACGACCTGCAGATGCGCTTCATCGATGCCTTCTCGGCCGACATGCAGGATCTGCTCAACGAAGAACAGCGCCGCCGACTGCTGATCTTTGCCGAGAACGCCCTGCAGACCATCGAGCAGCAAGGGCCGACCTTCCCTGCCCCGCAACCGGCCGAATCCCATCCGCCCCCCTATCAACCGGGTGCGGAACCGGCACCTCTCGATACCGGTGACCGCCAAGTGCTCATCATCACCGATGCCGAAAGCCCCGATGACAACCAGGCCAAAATGGTGGCGCGGCTGCAGGCCAGTTTCGGCGGCCGGGCCGAGGTCGTCAATCTCCATGAACTGCAGATCAGGACCAGCTGCCTGGGCTGCATTCAATGCGGCTACGATAACCGCTGCCCACTGGAAAACCTCGACGACTTCATCCCCTTCTACCGCTCCAAGGTCATGACCGCCGACATCCTGATCTACGCCGGCACCATCAGGGACCGCTATCTCTCGGCCCGCTGGAAGGCCTTTTTCGATCGCACCTTCTTCATGGGCCACACGCCGACGGTGCGGGGCAAACAGATCGGCATCATCCTGGCCGGCCCCCTGAGTCGCAACCCGCACCTGCGAGAGATCCTCGAGGCCTATTTCGAGATAATGCAGGCCAATCTGGTGGCCATCGTCAGCGACGAAAGCGGCTCATCGGCCACCCTCGACGGGCTGCTCGATCTGCTGGCGCAGAGATTGATCGCCTTTAGCGGACAGGCCTACCTGAAGCCGCAGACATTCCTCGGCATCGCCGGCAGCAAACTGCTGCGCGACGAAATCTGGGGCCGGCTGCGTTTCCCCTTCGTGGCCGACCACCGCTTCTTCAAGGCCCACGGCGGCTACGACTTTCCGCACCGGGACTGGCGCACCCGGCTGAGAAACGGCTTGATGCTGTCGTTGATGAAAATCCCCAGAATCAGGGAAACGATTTACCGGCAGCGGATGAAAGAGGAGATGGTCAAGCCGCTGCAAAAGATCGTCGAAGAGACATGAAACTTTGCCGCAATAGCGGCGTGTCGAGAATCATCCAGCGTTTAAGTGTGATGGCTAAGCAATAGGGCGGACTTTTTGCTTAGCCATCACATGACTTTTTGCGAGTCCATCAAGTGTCAGGTCCCGTGTGATTCCTGACCTTTTTATGAAAAAGTTCCGGTTTTCTTTTTTGCCAATCCTTCAGGGCCTGCACCGGGGTTTTATGTTCCAAAGCCCGCTGGCCAAGGTCAAAGACCTGCAGAGCGTTTTTCAATCTCTCATATTCCATGGCACCAATCTCCATAGGCAATGGTTGAGCCTCCGCAAAAACCCCGCCGATCCTGCGCCAACCACGGGACCATTCTGAAAAGCGGCAGCAACCTTGGTCCGCTCCTTTCGGGGACCTGCGTTGATCCAAAGGCAGCCTCTTTGCGGATATTTCAAAATGCCTAGTGCCGTCGACAAACTTGATGCTTTCGCAAAAAGGCATGAGATGGCTAAGCAAAAATTTCGGCCTACAAGGCGTAGTGGTTTTTCAGGGGTGAAGGCATACATAGTGTATGTCGAAGTCCTGAAAAAGCGCTGCAACGCTGTAGGGCGGACTTTTTGCGACGCCATCAAACTTTACACAAAACATTCATAGGGACTATGTCACAACACTGAAGACATACGCGGATTCAACTCGTTAGTGAAATGGGTGGATTGATTCCAAAAACACCTGACAGAGCGTTTTAATCCAAAACCATTTTCTGTGGCGACGTTTGAGCTTATCCCCCAGCTGCTGAACCGCCGCTTCTGTGGCTCAAGAGAGGCCCTTAGCTTGTCGGTATTTTTTACAACAAGCGCTTCATCTTTAAAATCTACATTGATTTCAATATCATACAAGTCGGAACGTTTATTGCTGCACCTTTAGTAATAAGCAAAAACCGGTAGTGTCCGTATAGTGCTGTAAATTTAGAAGGCCATCGTGGCCCACGTTTTGTAGGATTGGTGTTACCACACATCAACCCTTAAACGAGGAGAAACCACGATGGCCGATTATGAGCTTAATGTCCCTGGCACCCTTTTGTCGAGTCTTCTGACGGAACAAAATGGGCTGGCCAAGTTGGTAGAGGCCGTGTTGAACCAAATTCTCGATGCGCAAGCGGTTGAACAAGTCGGTGCGCAGCGCTACGAACGCTCCGAGGAGCGCATGGCATATCGCAATGGCTACCGACCTCGCCAACTCTATACCCGGGTCGGGCCGCTGACACTACGTGTTCCGCAGGTGCGCGATGGGCAGTTCTCCACCGAGATCTTCGCCCGTTATCAGCGTTCTGAGCAGGCCCTGGTTTTGTCGCTGATGGAAATGGTGGTTAATGGCGTCTCTACCCGAAAGGTGACCCGAATCACCGAGGAGTTATGTGGCGCATCGTTCTCCAAGTCCACCGTCAGCCAACTGTGCATGGCCCTGGATGGGCGAGTCTCCGCCTTTAACGAACGGGAATTGGGGGCTTTCCCGTTTGTGATCGTCGATGCCATGTATTTCAAGGCCCGCGAAGGCGATTCGATCCAGTCGAAGGCCGCGATGCTGGTCTCGGGTGTCAACGAACAGGGCAACCGAGAGATTCTGGGCCTGCGCATCGGTGACAGCGAATCAGAAGCGTTTTGGCTTGAGACCTTCCGCTGGCTGAAACAGCGTGGGCTCAAAGAGGTTCACTACGTCGTCTCAGATGACCATAGCGGGCTGGTGAGTGCCGCTCAGCGCTGTTTCCAGGGAGCGATCTGGCAACGCTGCCAAGTACACTTCATGCGCAATGTCCTCTCCCATACAAGCTCGAAGCACAGGAAGGAGATTGGCGAAGGTCTCAAACAAATCTTTGCTTCCCGCGCCCCCCAGGAAGCGCGTCAACGCTTCGATGAACTAGCTGTGCAGATGGAGCGAAAATCCCCCAAGGCTATCGATTGCCTGGAGCGAGGGCTTGAGGATTCTTTGGCAGTAATGGCGCTACCGAGCAAGTATCGAAAGCGCCTCAAGTCGACCAACATGCAGGAGCGGCTGATTCAAGAGGTACG
>JAUWLU010000137.1 GCA_030613545.1 Desulfuromonadales bacterium | reverse complement strand
GCCGTCCTTATCCAACGGGAAACGGGCGGCAATATAGCCGAAGTCCTCGACAACATCAGCCGGCTGATTCGGGAACGCATTCAGTTCGCTCGCTCGGTTAAAGCCCTGACCGCCGAAGGGCGTTACTCGGCGGGCGTGCTCATTTCCCTGCCGATCGTCCTCTTCATCTACGTCTACTTTGTCAACTACAGCTACGTGTCTCTGCTGTGGACCGAGGACCTGGGAAAGATCATGATGTTTGGCGCAATTGTCAGCCAAATTATTGGGGCTTATCTGATCAAGCGCATTGTAGACATTGATATCTAGGGGGCTTTTATGAACCAGATAATTACGTATTATTTCTGGATCGTCGACAACATCAACTATTTTAGTTTATTGCTGCTGACATTCTGCGCGGTTGCATTTGCCGTTTACGGTATCTACTTTCTGTTCCTGCGGCCAAACCCAACCAAAGAACGCCTGGGACGTCTTGTGCCTCACGGCAAGACCGGTAGCCGGGCCAAACCGAAACTGCTCGAAGATAAAGACAGCGGTTTTGTCACCAGAATTACCAGGCCAATCAATGAGTTAATCGCCCCTCGCAGCGGCGACATCGACAAACGCTCACGATTGCGTATGATTCAGGCCGGGTACCGATCAAAACATGTGTACCAGTATTTTTTTACCGTCAAGGTGGTGCTGGCGATACTCTTTCCGGCTATATATCTGGCTGCAACGGCCTTTTATAACTTTTCCCTGGCCAGAATACTGATTATACTTTTGTTGCTGGTAGTCGGCTTCGGCCTGCCGGACAGTATTCTTGGTCTGATCATACGTTCCCGCCAGAAACGCATTACCAAGGCGCTGCCCGACGCCCTCGACCTGATGGTAATCTGTGTCGAAGCCGGTCTGGGGCTTGACATGACCTTCAAACGGATCGGGGATGAGATTCGCCCGATCTGCAGCGATCTCAGCGATGAATTCGCTTTGACCAACCTTGAAGTGCGAGCCGGCAAAACCCGCAGCGACTGCTTCAAGCACATGGCACTTCGCACCGGGGTACCGGAAATCAATAACTTAATGACCATTCTGGTGCAAACCAGCCGCTTCGGCACCAGCCTGGCCAAAGCCCTGCGCATTCACTCGGATGCCATGCGCATTAAACGTCGTCAGATAGCAGAAGAGACGGCCGCCAAATCGACCGTCAAACTCATCTTCCCCCTGGTCTGCTTCATTTTTCCGGCCATCTTTGTCGTGCTTGTCGGCCCGGGGGTCATAAGAATCATTCAAGTTCTCTTCCCCGCCATGGGCGGCTGACAACTACCTGTTTGGCTTTTATTCAATGCATATAATCAATTCCATGAGCAAGGAGCGATCAATTGAACCAATATCTTCAAGCATCGGAAGCCAGTAATTTTTCTACCAAGGTCACCCTGCTGCTTCTAGCCACGCTGTTGATGGCTGGTTGCGTAACCAGCACGCAATACCCCACCTCAGCCAAAATGGTCAATATTCAAGATGTGCCCATGGAAAGCGATCCTGCCAACAAGGTGGCCAATCTGTCCTACGATCGGCTGATTCAAAAAGCAGACACGTACCTGGACAGCAACAATGTTCGACTGGCCCGACTTCACTATCGAAAAGCCTTGGACAAAAAGCCCCTATCGATGGCGGCAACCGTCGGTTTAGGGACAATACTCTTTCGTGAAGCCAAGCTTGAAGAAGCAGCTCTATTGCTGGAAAACGCCCTCGAGAACAGCCCGAGCAACGCTCCGGCCCTGACCGTGCTAGGTATTATTGAACGCAACCGGGGCAATTTAAAAGCCTCTCTGGCGCGGCTGAACAAGGCTCTAGAGCAGCGCCCTCAGGATCCGGAAGTTTTGACGGAACTGGCCATTACCAACGATTATATCGGCCAGGAAAGGTTGACCTACGCCGAACCCCTTTACAAAAAGGTGGTATCGCTAAAGCCTAATTCATCCGCAGCACACAATAACCTCGGTTTCAACTATCTGCTGCAGGGGCGCCATAAAGAGGCTATAAAAACCTTTACCAGAGCCCTTGCCCTGGCCCCCGACAACAAACGAGCAAAAAACAACCTGGCCGCAGCCTACCTGCTCAACGAACAGACCGATAAAGCTCTTAAACTGTTTCAGGATACTGTCGGACTGGCAGCCGCCTACAACAACCTCGGTTACATTCAGATGACCCGTGGCAATTGGCAGCAGGCCGAGAAAGCTTTTAAAAAGGCATTGCAACTCAACCCGTCCTTTTATGTCCGAGCCAAGGAAAACCTTGAGCACTTGCACAGTAGCACCCGGTGAATAGCCTCTCCTTCAACTCCGGATTAACTATCCTCGAATGAAACCTCAACTACGCCCGCTCCCCATTCTTCCTGATATTCCGGGCCTGTACGGCTTTATCGTCTTTGTCACCCTGTTTATTTTTTATGGCGGCAAGGCTTTGCTGGATGGGGATACCTTCTGGCATGTCAAGGCAGGCATGACCATGCTCGATCAGGGCAGTCTTTTGACTCATGATATTTTCTCCCACACCGCCAGCGGGGCTCCGTGGACGGCACATGAGTGGCTGGCCGAAGTTATTATGGCTATACTGCACCGCTTTGGCGGATTGCAGGGCGTGGCGTTATTCTATTTTTTGATTGCCGCCCTGAGTTTTTGGTTGTTGTTTCGCATTACCCGCCGCTTGACCGACGACTGGCTGGCCTTGCTTTTGGTATCGACGGCCTTCGTCTTTTCCATGACCCATCTATTGGCAAGGCCGCATATTTTCAGTTGGCTATTCGGTGTTTGCACCCTCGCCTTGCTTCAACAAGGGGGCCGGTCAAGATATTTGCTCCCTCCCCTCATTGCTCTGTGGGCCAATCTGCATGGCGGTTTTATTCTTGGACTGGTGCTGCAAGCTATCTTCATCGGCGGTGCCATACTAGACGCTATTTGTCAGGATGGTCTATCCCGATGGCGAATCGCCCTGCAATCCCAAAAGCTTGCTCTGTTCATACTGTTCCTCAGCATTGTGGCCTCAGGGTTTAACCCCTTCGGCTATCACCTGTTGATTTTTCCGTTTCTGGTTACCAAAACGGTCTTTACCACCGGCATCGGCGAATGGCTGGCTCCGGACATGCAGCAGGAAGTCTTTTTTCGGTACTATCTAATCGCAATTATCTTTCTTGTCTCGTTACCGCGTTTACGCATCGACTGGACCAATCGTTTACTGCTTATTTTCTGGGTCAATGCCTCACTGGCGCACGGAAGATATATCAGCATGGCATCCGTTTTTTTGGTTCCCCTCCTGGCGCAAATAGGCAACCAACTCAAAAATCGTCTACCCTTGAGAGACAAAAGGCAGACGAATAAGGACCTTCGCCTTTCCCCTTACTCCGGATTAATTGCCACGGCGGGACTATTTTTGATCCTGTTTTGCGCCAGTACCTTTCAGTCTCCTCTGCGGTCTTATATGACCGCAATTATTCCGGTTAACCCGGACAACCATCCTGTCGCTGCGGTGCAATACCTTAATTCGACGCCATTGCCGGGCAAAATGTTCAACAAATACGGATGGGGAGGCTACCTGATATACGCCCTTCAGCCTTCCCAACCGGTATTTATCGATGGCCGGGCCGATATGTATGGAGAGGAAATTTTTACTGAATACCGCAAGGTCGCCGGTATCGACGAGGATATAGAGTCGATTCTTAACAAATATGAGGTCAATTGGGTGATCTACCCGCATGACAGTGCGCTGGTGAGGTATTTAATGGCAGGGGGTCGTTGGCGGGAGGTTTATTGCGACGAAGAAGCTTCCGTACTGTTACGCAATCCTACGCCACGACCATAATAGCCAAGCAATGCATAGCTGCGAATAATCAACAGATCCTTGAGCATCTGCAACGAATGATAAATGGGATGCACCTTGCTCAGAGCATTATTCTTCCATAGCACGCCAATCTCTTTGACGCTAAAACCTCTTTTTTGAGCGATATAAAGCATTTCGACATCGAAGCTAAAACCGTTAATCTGACAATCCCTGAAAATGTCTTTTGCTATCGATGCCTTAAAACACTTAAAGCCACATTGAGTGTCATTAATTCCGGAAATTGCAAATATTTTCACAATTTTGTTGAATGTCTTACCCATAAGAACCCGATAAATAGGCTGCCTTTTAAGTATTCTGGATTCTTGCCTGGCTCTTGAACCGATAGCGATATCGTATCCCTCATCCATCCCTTTCAATAGTTTTTTTACTTCACGAAACGGGGTCGACAAATCGGCATCGCAAAAAAGGATATAATCCTTTCTGGCCGCAAGCACCCCCGTTCTTACTGCATGGCCCTTTCCCATATTATCCTTATAGCTGATCAGCCTGACCTTTTCGTTGACAGCGACTGTTTCCTTTACGATTCTGGCGGTTCCGTCACTACTGCCATCATCTACAACAATAATTTCATAATCCAGGAATCTTCTTTGCGCATCCCTGCATAAGTGAGGAAGTGTGATTTTCAAACGATCTTCTTCGTTATAGGCGGGGACAACTATCGACAAGCGCTGACTGCTCTTGGTGGGCATGCAATCCTCCTCTCATTTGAAAATGAAGCGATCACAGGTATAGTTTAACGGAAGATCTGCTTTATGCTACTCAGGAGGTAAAATGAGATATTGCCTGATTATCCTGTTGCTATTGTTCGGCTCCTTGTGCCATGCCGAGATCGTAACCGTAACGTCCCACACGGCCACTTTATGGACCAAGCCCGGAGGGCAATACGCTTTCGAGTTATTGAGGGCTCCGCGCTACTACCCCTTTTCTGTCATCGAAAGAGGTCCAGATCACCTGCATGTCAGGGACTACCAGGGGCAGACCGGTTGGGTCCTGAACAACCAGGTAGGACCACAGAAAGGGGTGGTGGTAGAGGTGGCAAATGTAAACATCCGCAATGGCCCCGGTCCTACCTACCCTGTCCTGTTCAAGGCATTCCAAGGAGTCACTTTCAAGGTGCTTTCAGAACAAGATGGATGGCTGGAGGTAATGCACGAAAATGGGGATAAGGGATGGGTGCTAAAATCTCTGACTTGGGGGCAGTAAGACTAAAAATCTAAGTGCCTCAAATCTTGTTTTCTTATAAAGACAATTATAATGCGCTACAGCTTTTCGATTGGTTTTTTTCCTAATGAAATGCCTCAGAAAAATCCACGACAGCTTTGAAACTTACGATTTATCCATGTGTCTGCTGATATTTGTTTTTTTCCTGTTTTTCTTTTTTTTGGGCTGGTCACGACATTATGGCTTTTTGACTTCAATCAATGACATGGGGCATTACGACCAGGCTATATGGGGAATAACAAAAAAGGGATTTTTATTAAATACCACTCTCTTCAATATCCCATTCAACAAACTGGGGTTTCACTTTGATCCTGTGCTGTACCTCTTTTCCCCTCTTTACTATCTCAAACCTACGGTAAACTGGCTCATCCTGGTCCAGGCATTGGCTCTCTCAGTCTCTGCTTGGCCAATATATCGACTTGCAGGCCATTACACACAAAACCTAACAGCAAGTTTTTTATGGAGTGCCGCTTACCTTACAAACCCATTCCTCGTCAATGCCGCAACCTGGGATTTCCATCCTCTCACGTTAGCAGTGCCCTTCGTTGCCTATGCTGTCTTGGCGATAGAACGAAAATGTTTCTACCCTCTACTACTTTCCTGTAGTTTTATCCTGCTCTGCAAAGAACATTTCGGGCTCATGGTCTCCGGATTTGGCCTCCTCTGGCTCTTAAAACATAAGGAAATAGGAAAAAGTTTTTTCATTGTTGGTATCGGTGCGGTTCACTTTATATTAGTCTTTAAATATCTAATGCCATTTTTTTCACCGACAGGTGAACATTTAATGCTGAGTAAGGATTTGGGTCAACTTAGTCGATATACATGGCTTGGAAATTCC
This sequence comes from Desulfuromonadales bacterium, assembly GCA_030613545.1. Taxonomy (GTDB): domain Bacteria; phylum Desulfobacterota; class Desulfuromonadia; order Desulfuromonadales; family Syntrophotaleaceae; genus Syntrophotalea_A. Next base: position 94 of record JAUWLU010000137.1, on the reverse strand, counting down.
ATAAGCGAAATATTTCTCTCCTTCATAAAAAACCCATATACGATTATTCGCATAGCACTTATTGAAATGGGTGGCATGAGGTATTTGTTATTGT
>JAUWLU010000189.1 GCA_030613545.1 Desulfuromonadales bacterium | reverse complement strand
AGAATCGGACTAGGGCTTACATATAGATAGCTGTTTTGTAACAGCCTGCGAGAATAATATTTTGTCAAGCTGTCAGAAAAACCAGCGAAGGTTTTGCCTGTAGCCTATCCTAAAGATAAAACGACGTAATTGACGACAATTCTAGCACGGCACCCTGCTCGTTTGTAATAGCAACAACAGCTGAAGGTCAGCTTGACCGGTGCCGAGATTCCATGTAGATTTGATCGCGCCAACACCTGCCAAGGATTCTGCATGAGCCCGCTGCTCGACGTCCGTAACCTGATGACCTATTTTTTCACCGCCGCCGGCTTGGTCAAGGCGGTGCGCGGCCTCGAATTCACCATCGACCGGGGTGAAACCCTGGCTCTGGTCGGTGAATCGGGCTGCGGCAAGTCGGTCACCGCCCTGTCGCTGTTGCGACTGGTTCAGCCGCCGGGCCGAGTGGTCGAAGGGGAGCTGCTGTTTCAGGGCGAGGATTTGCGCCGGCTGCCGCCCAACGAAATGCGCCGGGTCCGTGGCAACCGCATCTCCATGGTCTTTCAGGAGCCGATGACCGCCCTCAATCCGGTGCTGACCATCGGCGAACAGATCGCCGAGGTACTGCGCCTGCACCAGGCCGCCAGCCGACAGGAGGCCCTGGCCGGCGCCGCCGATCTGCTGCAGCAGGTCGGTATCGGCGACCCCCATCTTCGCCTGCGGGAATATCCTCATCAGCTCTCCGGCGGCATGCGCCAGCGCATCGTCATCGCCATGGCTCTGGCCTGCGATCCCGACCTGCTCATCGCCGATGAACCGACCACGGCCCTCGACGTGACCATTCAGGCCCAGATTCTGGACCTGTTGGAACGGCTGAAGGATCAGCGGCGCATGGCGACCCTGCTGATCACCCACGATTTGGGCATCGTGGCCGAAACGGCCGACAAGGTGGCGATCATGAATGCCGGGCTGATCATGGAATACGCTCCGACGACCTGCCTGTTCCGCCGGCCGACCCATCCCTATACCCAAGGGCTGCTGGCCTGCATTCCACGCCTCGGCGACAAGCGTCGCCGGCTGCCGGTCATCGCCAACAGCACAGGAACAAGCGAGGCAACAGCGGGCCAGTCCTTTCTCGACCGGCTCAGCCCCCCCTTCGCTCCGGTGCGCAACAAGCTGCCGCCGCTGGTTGAAATCGAGCCGAATCATTTCGTGCGCTGCTGGAGAGACTGAATGGAACCGTTGCTCGAGGTCCGAGACCTCGCCAAATCGTTTTTTTCCGCCCCCGGCCCCCTGGGTGGAAAGCGCCGGATTCTCAAGGCGGTGGACGGGGTCTCTTTCACCTTGCGACGCGGTGAAACCCTCGGCCTGGTTGGCGAGTCGGGCTGCGGCAAATCGACCACCGGCAAGACCCTGCTGCGGCTGCTGGAACCCGATGCAGGGGAAGTACTGTTTCGCGGCGAAAATATTCTGCAGCGCTCGGCCCGCTCCATGCGCCAGCTGCGCCGTGAAATGCAGATGATCTTTCAGGACCCCTACGCCTCTCTCAACCCCCGCCAGCGCATCGGCGACATCGTCGGCGAGCCGTTGCGCATTCACCGGCTGGCCAAGGGGCGAGCCCTGCGCCAGGAGGTGCTGCGGCTACTGAAGACCGTCGGCCTGCATGAGGACCATATCGACCGTTATCCCCACGAATTTTCCGGCGGCCAACGGCAGCGCATCGGTATCGCTCGCGCCCTGGCCGTGCGCCCCAGCCTGATTGTCGCCGATGAACCGGTTTCGGCCCTCGACCTGTCCATTCAGGCGCAGGTGGTCAACCTGCTGCAGGACGTTCAGGAACAGTTTTCCCTCACGTACCTCTTTATCGCCCACGATCTGTCGGTGGTCGAACATATCAGCGACCGGGTGGCGGTCATGTACCTGGGCCGTATCGTCGAACTGGCCGATGCGGCAGACCTCTACCGCGCCCCCCGCCATCCCTATAGCGAAGCGCTGCTCAATGCCGTGCCGGTGCCCGACCCGGACCGCCGCCGCACAAGACGACTGCTGCAGGGCGAACCCCCCTCGCCCCTCGCCCCTCCCCGCGGCTGCCACTTTCACCCCCGCTGCCCTTATGCCCGCGACCTCTGCCGCGAACAGTCCCCCCCTCTGATCGATGAGGGCGGCGGTCATCTGGCTGCCTGCCACTTCAGCTTGGAGGTCGGTCGCTTTCGACACTGAATCGGGCTTTTTGGGTCGCCAAATTTTCCGGCTTTGGTTATCATGATGCTGTCTGAGTCCTGTTTCATTTCACGCTAAAGCGCCCTCTGGAGCCATGACCAAATTATCCGGAAAAAAACTCGGGGTAACGACTCTCGAAGATATCAGCACCCTGATTTTGCAGTCCCACGACCTGGACGAGACGCTGAACAATATCGTCGCCCTGGTCGCCCGCCGTACCGCAGCGGATGTCTGTTCCATTTATCTTCTCGACGATAATGAAACCACCCTGCGCCTTTGCGCCACCCGCGGCCTGTCCTCCGAATCGGTGGGCCGGGTTACCATGGAACTGGGCGAAGGCCTGACCGGTATGGTGGTGGAGGAAAGCCGGGTGGTGGCCACAGAAGAGGCCCAGGACCACCCCCGCTACCGCTACTTTCAGGAAACGGGCGAAGAACAGTTTCATTCCTTTCTCGGCATTCCGCTGCTGGACCGCAAGAAGACCATCGGTGTGCTGGTCATTCAGACCCGTGATCCACGCAGCTTTAGCGCCGGGGAGATCAGCGCCCTGTCGGCCATTGCCTTTCAGGTCGCCTCCATCGTCATCAATGCCCGGCTGCTCGATTTCATTCATCAAAAAGAGCAGGAAGCGCAGACCTACGCCCTGGCCTTGGAGAAGACCCGCCAAAACCTGAAGCCCGTTGAAGAACCCCAACACCCCAGCCAGGACGTGCCGCTTCGGGGTACGGTCGCCTATCCGGGACTGGCCTCGGGGCCGGCCCATGTCATGGTGGAAACAGGCGGTTTTGCCGATTTTCTCGAAGAGGATCAGGTCGACCCTGAAGAGGAACGACAGCGCATCGAGCAGGCCCTGGAAAAGACCCGCATCCAAACGATCTTTCTGGAAAAACGGGTGGCGGAGCGACTATCTCCGGACGATGCGTCTATCTTTCACACCCATCTGATGATTCTGGAGGACCGGGCCTTTCTGCAGCGCATTCAGCAGCAGATCGAGCAGCGCCATTGTGCCGCCTACGCTTTAAAGAAGGTTGTCGACCACTATATCGGCGCCTTCGAAAAGATGGATGACCCCTATCTGCGCGAACGTGCCGCAGACATGAAGGATATCGGCCGGCGCCTGGCAGCCAATCTGAGCGGCCGCGAGGACCAGGTTCTGCACCTGAAACATCCCGGCATTCTGGTCGCCAGGGAAGTGCTGCCTTCGGACATGGCGGCTCTTGACCACGAGCAGATCCTCGGCATCGTGACCGAGTCGGGGGAAAAGAACTCCCACGCCGTGATCATGGCCAAGTCCCTCGGCATTCCGGCGCTGGTCGGGGTCAAGGGCGCCGTGAAAAGGATCGCCCCGGAAGAGGCATTGATCCTCGACGCCAATTCCGGCTGCCTGTACGCATCGCCGCCGGCGGCGATCGTCGAGGAATACAGTCGCCTGGCAGAAGAAGCGCGCCACGAGTCGCACCGCCTTGAGGAATTCGCCAAACTTCCTGCCGTCACTTGCGACGGCACGCCGGTGGTGCTGCGGGCCAACATCGGCCTGGTCAGCGACATGGCCATCGCCCGGCGCAACGGTGCCGAGGGAGTCGGCCTCTACCGCACCGAGTTCCCCTTCATGATCCGCGGCGAATTCCCCGACCGCGAGGAGCAATACCGCCTGTATGCACGGGTCGTAGAGGGATTCGACGGCCAGCCGGTGACCATCCGCACCCTCGACATCGGCGGCGATAAGAGCCTGCCCTATTTCAGCCCGCCACCGGAAGACCACCCTTTCATGGGCTGGCGCTCGGTACGGATCTCCCTCGATAACCGGGATATCTTTCGCACCCAGATCGAAGCGATCCTGATGGCCGCCGTCCATGGCCCGGTCAAACTGCTGTTCCCCATGATCAGCGGTCTCGAGGAAATTCGAGCCTGCCGCGAAGTGATCGCCGAGGCGTGCCACAATCTTCGTCAGGAGGGGGTGAAATTCGCCGAGCAAGTCCCCGTCGGGGTGATGATCGAGGTGCCGGCGGCGGTACAAATGGCGGGGCAGTTGGCTAAAGAGGTTGATTTTTTCGCTTTGGGAACCAACGACCTGATTCAATACATGCTGGCTGCCGACCGCAACAACCCGCTGGTCAACAAGTATTACGACCCCCTGCATCCGGCCGTGCTTCAGGTCTTGCAGAAGGTCACCGAGGTAGCCCGTCAACAACAAAAAGGGCTTTGCC
>JAUWLU010000203.1 GCA_030613545.1 Desulfuromonadales bacterium | reverse complement strand
GGTACTCGCTGGAGTCCGAAGGGCATAGAAAACGTTTTAAAGCTACTTTTTCACAAGAGACTCAATCGCGACCCAAGCGGGAAATCGCAATCTAGGTAACGCATTTTTGTTGCTATCAGCGGCTGAATTCTGTTTGTTTTTATTTCCAGTGTTTGATTGATCAGCGTCCAGATAATAGGATTTCAACCTATTACGCATTACGTGTTTAACGTTGCGAGGTTTTAAAAATGTACGAATCCTACTTCGGTCTGACCGCCAAGCCCTTCAGCCTGGTGCCGGATCCGCGCTTCCTCTTCTTGAGCGCGACCCATAAAAAGGCCCTGCGCTATCTGCAGTACGGTCTGCAGGAAGGGGCCGGGTTCATTCTGCTCACCGGCGAAGTCGGTTCGGGCAAGACCACCATCCTTAAGGATTTCGTCTCGCGTCTCGCTGGCGATACCGTGCTGGCCATGGTCTTCAATACCTCCCTCAGCGGCGATCAGTTGCTGGCGGCGGTCAATGAAGAATTCGGCCTGGATATCCATGGCCGCGACAAGATGGCCCTGCAGCGGGATCTCAACGATTTTCTCATTCAGAAGTACGGCGACAGTATTCGGCCGATTCTGATTATCGACGAGGCGCAGAACCTCTCCGCCGAATCCCTGGAGGAGATCCGCCTGCTGTCCAATCTGGAGACCGGCGGCAGCAAACTGTTGCAGATTATCCTGGTCGGCCAGCCGGAACTGCAGGAAATCCTCGACCAGCATCGCCTGCGTCAGCTGCGGCAACGCATTGCGGTCAGCTGCCATCTCAGCACTCTGGCATTGGCCGAGATCGAGGAGTACATCTCCTACCGTTTGGAAAAAGCCGGCAATCGCGGTGCGGTGGCCTTCGAATTGGGCTCCATGGAGGTTATCCATCGCTTCAGCGGCGGCATTCCGCGGCTGGTCAACCGCATCTGCGACTTTCTGTTGCTGGCCGCCTTCGGCGAGGAGACGTGCCATCTGTCCCTGGAACTGGTCACCGAGGTCGCCAGCGAAGCCGGCGATGCGACCGCCCTGGAGGGGGGGCAGAAGAGTGTTGATGACCTGCCCGGTGAAGCAGCCGAGATACGACTTGCGCAACTGGAAGTAGACTTCGCTCGCATGCTGTCCGGGGATCTCGAAAAAGAGCGGATTTTTGAAAAGCTCACCCTGTTTGAAAATGTGCTGAAAAAGATGATCAAAAAGCAGCAGTTTCAGTTCGACATGCTGGAGGAGGGTTTGACCAAAGTTACGACTCAGCTTGCGGAGCTGAAAGCTACGGCCGAAACGGGTTTTGAGCCGGAAACAGGTCCAGTTCTGTTGAATAAAAAATAAGGTTACCAAATGGTTGCATTTTTGTTCTGGGTATCATTAGCGCTGGTTATTTATGCCTACATCGGGTATCCGATTCAGCTATTGCTTCAAGCCAGACTGTTTCCCAAGCCAATCGCAAAGGCTAACCCGGGAGAATTCACGCCTACTGTATCGGTGGTTGTTGCCGCTCGTAACGAAGAAAAAAACATCGCCCGGCGTATTTGCAACTTGCTGGAACAGGACTATCCCAAGGAGTTGCTGGAGGTCATCATTGTTTCTGACGGCTCAAACGATGGTACAGAGCGTGTTGTCAGTGAAACAATACGGAATATTTCCGACAGCGGACGCGGGCCAAAAGTTCGGTTGATTTCCTATGGCGCGAGTAAAGGAAAACCTTTTGCCTTGAATAAAGGCGTGGCTGCTGCCACTGGCGAAATCATTGTCTTTGCCGATGCCAGGCAATCGTTCAAGACGGATGTGTTGAGAAATCTGGTCGCGAATTTTCAGGATTCCAATATCGGCTGTGTCAGTGGGGAATTGATTTTTTTTGAAGCCTCTGATAGTGACATCCAAGCGGAAGCAGGCGCTTACTGGAAGTACGAAAAACTCATCAGAAAACTGGAAAGCCGTACCGGTTCGGTTGTCGGAGCCACCGGGGCCATTTATGCCATCCGCAAAGAGCTCTTCGCTCCGCTTCAGGAAAGCACTATCCTGGATGATGTGGTAACTCCTATGACGGTGGCAAGCCAAGGCCAACGAGTCGTATTTGAACCAACGGGCATTGCTTTTGACCACGTGGCCAAAGACGTTGAAAAAGAGTTCTCTCGCAAGGTTCGAACCCTCGCAGGCAATTGGCAGCTGATCGGTCAACATGGGTTTTTCTTGATGCCAGGTGGGCATCCGCTCTGGCTGCGATTTTGGGCGCATAAGGTCATGCGGCTGATGGTTCCGTTTCTGCTCCCCATAATTCTGGTGACCTCGTTTTGGCAAACTTCCCCCATCGGGGTAGTTTTCGGCTGGCTACAGGTCGCCTGTTATGGTGCTGCCTTGCTGGCAGCTATTTTCACACAGCTACGGCAGATCAGGATTGTGGGTCTTTGCTTTTTTTTCATGGTACTTAACACTGCCGCTGTCATGGGGTTTTTCTATTGGATTACCGGGCGCCATCGGTATTTGTGGCGACCTACGGTGTGAGGGATGTTTGCAAAATGCACCCTGCAATTCCAGCTCTAATGTACCACCGCATTCTCGCTACTCCCGAGGAACTGTTCCGGTACGATTCAGGAAGGCGGACTTACGTTTGCTCGCTCTCTATTTTTCGCAAGCATGGCGGTTTGTTCTCTATCAGATTCCCTCAACGACGACTTAAACATTTACAGAACGATGAGGTTGCAGGAGCCTGCAGACAAATGACAGTGGGTAATCTATGAGGGAAAAGATCATCAGTTGCAGCCAGTGGTTGCCTCATTATCTGTGTCGTTCAGCTCGGCGTCTGTTGGCTGGAGGTACCCGGCCGCAGCATATCTATTTCGCCATTTGCGATCACTTCGAGCCCTACTGGGGTAAGGCCGATAAGAGCACGGCGCGTAAGCGTTTGCAGCACTGGATCGATGAGTATCCGAAGGTGGCCGAGAAATATCGGGATTCGGACGGGGAGCTACTTAAGTACAGCTTCTTCTATCCTGAGGAGGAGTATCAAAAAGACGACCTCGATGCTTTGGCTGGGCTGTGTCATGCCGGCTACGGCGAAGTGGAAGTCCACTTGCACCACGATAACGACACCTCTGAGAATCTGCGTCGTACGCTGCTCGATTACAAAAAGCGCCTGCATGAAGAGCATGGACTGCTGTCGGTGGACAAACGCACCGGCGAGATAGTCTACGGCTTTATCCATGGCAACTGGGCCCTCGACAACTCCCGTCCTGACGGTCGCTGGTGCGGGGTCAACGACGAGCTCACCATTTTGCAGCAGACCGGTTGCTACGCCGATTTCACCATGCCCTCGGCCCCCAGTTCCACCCAAACCCGCAAGGTCAACAGCATCTACTACGCGGTGGACGACCCGCAGCGGCCCAAGTCCCACAACTGGGGCCGTAACGCTCGGGTCGGCCGGCAGGGAGAGGGGTTGCTCATGGTCCAAGGGCCGTTGGCGCCGGCCTGGCACCATCGCAAATGGGGTCTTGTGCCCCGCATTGAAAACAGCGGCCTGACCGCCAGCACCCCCCTCAGCCGCCAGCGGGTGCGATCCTGGATCGATACCGGGGTGCAGGTGCAGGGCGCTCCGGAGCATGTGTTCATCAAGCTCTATGCGCACGGCACCCAGGAAAAGAGCCTGGAGATGTTTTTCGATCAGGGGGGCCTGGCTCGGCTGCTGGACTTGGTCAAGGAAGAAGGGCAGCGGCTGGGGGCTAAGGTGCATTTTGTCAGCGCCCGGGAGATGACCAATGTTATCCATGCTCTGGAAGAGCGGGCTGAGAAGGCAGAAGAGTTCCGCAATGGCCGGTTTGTTAGCGATTTGTCACGGCAAGTTAGGCAGGCCGGTTGATGCTCTTCTACCTGCTCTGCATCTATGTGTCGCTTTACTATATTCGGCCTTTTGAGTGGTACGAACCGCTGCGCGGACTGCCGATCTTTTCGGTGCTCGGTGTGATCTGCCTGGTTGCACTCTTTTACTGCTGGGCGACGGACAAGATCCGTCTGTTTGCTTTCAAGACCGACTACATGATGGCTGGCTTTGTGGCGGCCATGATTCTGTCTCACCTCAGCCATGGCTACTTCGGTGGGGCTATCGATTCAGTCATGCAGTTTCTTCCC
>JAUWLU010000238.1 GCA_030613545.1 Desulfuromonadales bacterium | reverse complement strand
GAAGATGCCGTCGCGTTCGGCCATGAGTTTGTCGAGCAGGTAAATATCGGCCTGGCCGGCTTTGACGAATTGCTTTTCCATTTCGATGAGCAGCAGCCGCCGGTAGAGGCCCTCGCTGGTGTCTTGCAGCTTGGGGTGTTTGTTGGCGGAAAAGGCGAGCTTGCAAACCGGGGCAAAGGAAAAGGCGTTTTTGTGTTTGTAGGCAGCGGTGACGCTTTCGCCGGAGACGATGGTTTTGAAGATGTCGGACTGCATCAGGCCGGCTTCGATCTCGGTGGCGACGTTGAGCAGTTTGTCAACGAGCATGACCCGGTGAAATTGATCCTGCAGGCCGCTCATGGAGACGTTGGAGACGTTGATTTCGCCGAGCAGGCTTTGCAGCACTTTGAGGATGGTGCCTTTGCCGTCGCCGCCGGGGCCGATGAGCAGCAGGGCTTTTTCGTAGCGGGTTTCGCGGGTGAAGCAATAGCCAAAGAACTTTTGCAGCTCACGGATGGTGTCGGGATCGCCGACGGACTGGTCGAGGAACTGCCGCCAGGTTGGGCAGTCGGGCAGCTGGCCGCCGAGTTGCAGGGTGATATCGAGCACGTAGCTGTTGAGGTGCCCGGGATCGTGGGGCTGCATCTGGGCGGATTCGAGGCAGAACATGCCGTTTTCTAGTGGGATCATGTCGGCCTGATCATTGAGCTGCCGGCCGTGGGGCATGACGGCGAGATCGCGCACGATGCCGAGCACGTCGTTGCAGCGGGGCGTGCTGCCTTCGATGTCGAGTAGTGTCAAGATTTGCCTCCTGATGTTAGAGGGGTCGTAATCTTCCCAGTGGCGGTCGTTCCAGGTGTGGATCTGCCCGGTGCGGGGATCGTGAATGAGGCGCCGCCAGCTAAGGATTTCATCTGACACCAGGCGGGGCTTGAACTGGGTGCCGCGGCTGCCGCCGAAAAAGCGCTGGATGTCTTCGGGGATGGCCTGGGCGCTCTCTTCTTTGCCTTCTTTTTGCATCGGCCTGGTAGCGGCGATGAGGTCTTTAAGATCCTGAGCGGTTTTGTGGTGGACGGCAAAAAAGTCGGTGAGGTCCTGGCCGTGGTTTTCGCTCATGCCCATGTAGTCGGGCCAGTTAAGGATGCGCACGGTGCGGGCGACTTCGAGCAGTTTCTTGGCGACCTTTTGCGCGCCCTCGGTGCCCTTCTCATCGGCGTCGTAGACGATGACCACATCGCGGCCAGTGAAAAAGCGGGTGAATTTATCGTCCCATGAATTGGCGCCGGCGGTCTGGGTGCAGGCGTTGAAGTCGTGACTGATGGCGGTGAGGCAGTCTTTTTCGCCCTCACAGATGAGGATGTGTGCTTTGCTCCAAGTGCTGGGTGCGGGAACCAGTTTGCTTTTGCCAAATCCTTTGCCCCAGCTGATAACTTTGTTGTCGGCGCCGCCGGGCTTATAGAGGCGGATATTGACCAGGGCACCATCGTCGCGCCGCACGGGAATGGCGATGCGCTCTTCGCCGTTGGCCGATTTCCACAGGCGCAGGCCGGCGGTCTCGATGGCTGCGTTGGTCCAGGTGAACTGCTCACGGCAGCGCCGCCTCCAGGAGTCGGGCAGCGGAGCGAGTTTTTCGTAGTCGGCCTCGGGGATGATCTTGGTAACTTCGGCGGCTCCCCCATCCCCCCGGGTTGCGGAGCGGCCGCCAGAGGATGAGACCAGGCGCGCCTTGCGCCGGGCTGCTGCGGGACTGCCGCCGGATGTGTCCGCCGGGGCGTACTGGTCGCGGAAGGCTAGAAACGCGTCCTTGTTGTCGCCGTAGCCGCGGGCCTGTCCCCACAGGGTGACCAGGTCGCCGGTGGCACCGCAGCTGAAGCAGTTGCAGAGATCCTTCTCGACATTGTAGGAAAAGGACGGTTGCTTTTCGGCGTGGAAGGGGCAGAGGCCGTGCAACTCGTGGCCGCGCTGTTCGGTGACCTGAAAGCAGTCTTTGGCGATGGCGAGGCGCTCGTCGGCGCTGAGGTGGTCGAGGGCAAAGCTCATGGGCGGCCCTCGATGATGGTCTCTTCGACGCTGGCGCCGGGGAATTCGCGTTTGACGGCGAGGATGTGCCGCACCAAGTCGGGATCGCAGTCGCGCAGGAGCTGGATCTCGCGACCGGAGAAAGTGGGGATGTTATCCCGCTGGCCTTGGGCGATGACTTCGGCGGGCAGCGGATCGGCGGTGCAGACAAGGATCGGATAGCCGGCCTTGGTGTGGGCGATCCGGATAACGAAGTCCTGGACGGCCGGAGCGGGTGACGGCTCCGGCCGAAGATTAGCCGGGGTGTCGAACATATCGAGATTGAGCTGCTTGAGGCCGCTCATGCAGGCACCTCCACCAGGGCGATGACTTTGGCTTTCCAATTGAGCACGGTGGCTGGGGTGACGCCGATCACCCCGGCGACATCATACGGATCGACGCCCAGCCCGAGCAGCGACAACAAAATGAACAGACCGCGGGGATCAAGATGCGCCTCCTGCAGCAGGGTGCCGGTGGTGGCCTTGATCTTGCGCAGGCAGTGCGGGCAAGTCAGGCGCTGCAGCCGCCGCCAGCGCGCCAGGGCCCGCTCGCCGGTGATCGCACCGCCGCAGCGAGGACAGGTCGGCCCGTCCGGATAGCAGCGCGTCAGGAACCAGTCCGTGCAGGTTTCCGCATCAAAAAACCGGTCCGAAAGCTCGGCCGCCACATCATCCGGCAACCAGGTCGGCAGGCCGGCCGACTCCTCAACTTTTGCAACCCCCTGAAAACTCGCCATTTTTAACTGCAACCTTTCAATATTTCAGGCAAAACCAAAAATTTAAATGGCCCCGAATGTCGGGGTCTTGTTCCCCGCAGTGCGCTAACTCTTTAGAAGGACCCGCGATCATTTGGACATGAGTCGATCGATGTGGTGATTGAACCGCCGCGGGAAGATATCGTCGATGGTCTTTGTCGCCACAGTCTGCACCGATTGCTGGTTGAACATGCTCGCCACGGTGATGACTCGGCGCTCGATGATTTTGAGCCGGCCCTTGCCGACTCTATGGAATATCCCGATGTGGGTGGCACTACCCTTGCCAGCCTTGACGGTTGCCATGAAGGCGTTTGGCATATGTGTCACGCCGCCGCTGCGCTTGATCTTAACGAAAACCCCGCTCTTGCCCGATGCCCGTTTCAACCTCTTGCCAACGGTTCGGGTCTGCACAGTGTTTCCCTTGTAGGATTTAGCGCCGAAGTAGCTCAGGCTGAACGACGCGCTGCCGGCCTGGACAATCCCCTCCAGGTCGCCGTACCTCGCCATCTTGATCGCCCGCAACTTCTTGCTCAGGTCGCGGGACTTGACGTTCCACTCCTTGAGGATCTCCTTGCCGGTCGCCGTGCGCACACCCCGAACCGTCTCATTAATC
>JAUWLU010000173.1 GCA_030613545.1 Desulfuromonadales bacterium | reverse complement strand
TGTCGCATATGGTGCTGGGGCTCTGTCTGGCGGCGGCGCCCGCCGGGGCCTGGATCGCCCTGCGTGGCTCCTTTGGCTGGCCGCCACTGATCCTCGGCCTGGCGGTGCTCTGCTGGGTGGCGGGGTTCGACATCTTTTACGCCCTGCAGGACGAGGAGTTCGACCGCTCCCAGGGTCTGCATTAGATTCCGGTCCAGCTCGGCACTCGCCGGGCCATTCTCCTGGCCAAGTTGCTGCACGGCCTGATGATCATGTTGCTGTCGCTGCTGGCGCTGATCGCACCGTTGGGGGAAGTCTATCTGGGCGGCGTGCTGCTGGTGGCGGGACTGCTGTTCTATGAGCATCGGCTGGTGCGGCCCGACGACCTGAGCCGCCTCAATAAGGCCTTTTTCACCGTAAATGGATATGTCAGCGTAAGCATGTTTCTGTTTACTTTGATCGATGTCGCCTTGACCTGGAGCTGAGGAGAGAACGCCATGGACAAGATCGTACTGGCCATGACCGGCGCTTCGGGGGCCGTTTATGGCCTGCGCTTAACTGAGGAACTGTTGCGCTCCGGCCGCCAGGTAATCCTTCTTTTGAGCCGGGCCGGTCGCCAGGTGCTGCGTCACGAAACCGGCCTCGACTGGACGGCTCCTCTGGCGGCCCGCCGGGAGCGGATCGCAGACCATTTTCAGGCCGGCGAGGCTTTGCAGCATTACGACGAGGACGACCTCTTCGCCCCCGTGGCCAGCGGCTCGTCGGCGGCTGATGCCATGGTGGTGGCGCCCTGTTCCATGGGCTGCGCCGGCCGCCTGGCCGGCGGTCTGAGCGGCAATCTCATCGAGCGCTGTGCCGACGTGGCCCTTAAAGAAGGCCGGCCGCTGCTGCTGGTGCCCCGGGAGACGCCCTTTAACCAAATCCATCTGGAGAATCTGCTGCGTCTGTCGCAAGCCGGCGCCCGTATCGTGCCGGCCATGCCGGCCTTTTATCAGCGGCCCGCCAGTATCGAGGAGATGGTCGATTTCGTGGTCGGCAAGGTACTCGACCAGCTGCGCATCGAGCATCGGCTCTACCGGCGCTGGGCCGATGGCTAAGGACTGTTGCTTGACATGAAAAGACTTCTCACCAGCATCGCCGACAAGATCGAACGGGGCGAGCGCCTCAACGAGGACGAGGCCCTGCAGCTGGTTTGCTGCGACGACCTGCTGGCCCTCGGGACGCTGGCCGCGCGAGCCAACGAACGGCGCAACGGCGCGCGGGTCTTCTTCAACCGCAACCGCCATATCAATTACAGCAACGTCTGTATCAATGCCTGTGCTTTCTGCGCCTTTCGTCGCGACGACCAGCAGGAAGGGGCCTTTTGCCTGTCGCCGCAGGAGGTCGGCGCGCGGGCCGCCGCTGCCGCTGCCAATGGGGCGCGGGAGGTGCATGTGGTGGGCGGTCTGCATCCCGAACAGCCGCTTAGCTACTATCTGGCACTGCTGCAGGCCATTCGTCGGGCTGCGCCGGCAATCCATATCAAGGCCTTTACCGCGGTAGAGATCGATCATCTGAGCCGCCTGTCCGGCCTGCCGATCTCCGACTTGTTGGCTGAGTTGCGGGCTGCGGGACTCGATTCCCTGCCCGGCGGCGGTGCCGAGATCTTTGCCCCGGCGGTGCGCCGGCGGCTCTGTCCGGAGAAGATTTCCGGCCGGCGCTGGCTGGAGATCATGGCCGCGGTGCACGGCGCCGGCCTGCGTTCCAACGCCACCATGCTCTTCGGCCACCTGGAAGACTGGCTCGACCGCATCGACCATCTTCGGCAACTGCGTGAGCTGCAGGACCAGACGGGCGGCTTTATGGCCCTTATCCCGCTGCCCTACCAGGCGGACAACACCCGATTGCCGGGGCTGCGCGGGCCCGGTGGGGTGGAGATTCTCAAGACCCTGGCCATCAGCCGCCTGTTTCTCGACAATTTTAATCACATCAAGGGCTATTGGGTGATGCTCGGCGTCAAGCTGGCTCAGGTGGCGTTGGCCTTCGGCGTCAACGACCTCGACGGTACGGTCATCGAGGAGCGCATCGGCCACGCTGCCGGGGCTGTGTCGCCTCAGGCTCTGAGTTGCGACGACCTGCTGTGGTTGATTCGCCGCGCCGGCAAACAGCCGGTGGAGCGGGACAGCCTCTACCGTACGGTGCGGGAGTACTGACCATGCTGGAGCGGATTGCCGACAAACTCGACAGCGGTCAGGCTCTCGACCGGAATGAAGCCCTCTGCTTGCTGCAGAAAGGCGACCTGCTGGAGGTTGGTCAGCTCGCCGACCGGATGCGACGGCGCCTCCATCCTAAAAGGCGGGTGACTTTCGTCGTCGACCGCAACGTCAACTACAGCAACATCTGCCTGGCCGGCTGCTCTTTTTGCGCCTTTTACCGCGCGCCGGGCGCGGAGGGCGGTTATCTGCTGAGCCACGAGCAGATTCTGGCCAAGGTTGCTGAACTGGCGGCGCAGGGCGGCACCCAGCTGCTGCTGCAGGGCGGCCTGCATCCTGAGTTGGCTATCGACTGGTTCGAGGAGCTGTTTCAGCGCATCCGCCAGTCCTTTCCGACGGTGCAGATCCACTCCCTGTCGCCGGCGGAGATCGTTCATATTGCCGACCGATCCGGCTTGAGCGTCGCTGATTGCCTGCAGCGGCTGCGGTCCGCCGGCCTCGCTTCGCTGCCCGGCGGAGGGGCCGAACTGCTGGTCGACGAGGTGCGCCAGCGCATCTCGCCGGGCAAGATCGGCTGGCGGCAGTGGGCGCAGGTGATGAGCGAGGCCCATGCTCAGGGTATGGCGACTACTGCCACCATGGTATTCGGTTTCGGCGAGGAGCCGCGGCAGATCGTCGAGCACCTGTTTCGCATTCGCGAGCTGCAGCCAGACAGCGGGGGCTTCAGCGCCTTCATCCCCTGGACCTTTCAGCCGGCCAATACCGCCCTTGGCGGCAACGGGGCCAGCGCCTGGGATTACCTCAAGGTGCTGGCCGTCTCCCGGCTGGTGCTCGACAATATCCCCAATCTGCAGGCCAGCTGGGTTACCCAGGGGGCAGCGATTGCCCAGACGGCGCTGTTTTTCGGTGCCAACGATCTTGGCGGCACCATGCTCGAAGAAAATGTGGTGGCTGCCGCCGGCACTTCTTTTCGGCTGTCGCAGCAGGAGTTGATTGCACTGATTCGCGAAACCGGTTTTGTGGCTGCTCGGCGGGATACCGGGTATCGGATTTTAGAGGAGTATTGCTGATACTGAGAGGGCTATTGTCGAGGCGGGCTTGAAACCTTCAAGACCGCGGGGTTGCGCCCCCGCGCGACGCCCTACTCTTTTTTCGCGCCAAAAAAGAGTAGGCAGAAAAAGGCGCCCCGGCTCCTTGCCCTGCGGGGTCCCTGCGCTGCGCAGACGTTTTGCGGGCGGGCAAAAACTCGCTGCGCTCAAACATTTCCCCGCCTAATCGCAAAACGTCCACTCCGCTCCGGCAGCGTCACAGGGGAGGGAAGGGCACAAAGGCAATGTATTTATGCTTTACGTCTTACAGACTTTCCCCCTGGGAGTGCCGCCGAACGCAGGGATTTTCATCCGGAGAAGAAGGACGGATGTTTGAGCGAAGCGAGTTTTCGTCCTTCCCGGATTATAATCCCGGAGAGAGGGAACCCGCCACAGGCGGGCCAACGGGGGGCGACCTTCTTTTGCTTACTTTTCTTGGTCGTCAAGAAAAGTAAGACGCCCGGCCGGGCGGAACCGGCCGATTTGAAGAGAATTAAGGTCCTTGCCCGCCTCGATCAGTGCATGCTCTGATTGAACAGCCGCCGCTTGCACCACCATAAAATTTCCGCTAGTGTAACTGCTTCAGCCGACTACCCATTCCACGCCGGAGGCTCCATGACCCGTTTGCGTCGCAATATCGCCGAGATGGCCGGTTACGTGCCGGGATTTCAACCCCGCGATGATCAGACCTATATCAAGCTCAATACCAACGAAAACCCCTATCCACCATCACCACGGGTTATCGAGGCGATTCTGGCCGAGGTCGGCGAGGGACTGCGCAAGTACCCCGATGCCGCCAGCTGTGCCGCCCGCGAAGCGGCCAGTCGGCTGTACGGTTTTGATCCTGACTGGATCATCATGGCCAACGGCTCCGACGAGGTGCTCAATAACCTGATTCGGGCTTTTGTTGGCGAAGGGCAGGAGATCGCCTTCGTTCAGCCGTCCTATTCCTACTACGCCACCCTGGCTGCCATTCAGGGAGCGCGGGTGCGCACCTTCGGCCTCGACGAAGACTGGAATCTGGTCGATTTTTCCGAGCGCTACCAGGGACAGTTGTTCTTCCTGGTCAATCCCAATGCGCCCCTCGGCTTCTGCTACCCATTGTCCTTTATCGAAGACCTGGCCGCTCGGGTCGACGGCATGCTGGTAGTGGACGAGGCCTATGCCGATTTCGCCGATGATAATGCACTTGAGCTTGTGCGGCGCTGCGACAACGTGGTGGTGACCCGCACCCTGTCGAAGAGCTACTCCCTGGCCGGAATGCGTCTCGGCCTGGCCATTGCCCGGCCGGAAGTGATTGCCGCTCTCAACAAGATCCGCGATCATTACAATCTTGACCGCCTGGCCCAGGCTGCCGCGGCGGCCGCTCTAGACGATCAGGGCTATTTCCTCGCCTGCGTCGCCAAGATCCGCGCCACTCGCGACTGGTTCAGCACCGAACTGCGGGTTCTGAACTGGGAGGTTATTCCGTCGAGCGGCAACTTTGTCTTCGCTATCCCGCCCGACCGCGACGGCCTGCGTGCTTATCAGGCTCTGTTCGAGCGCAATATCCTGGTCCGCCACTTCAGCGACCCGCTGCTTGCCCACGGTCTGCGCATCTCCATCGGCAGCCGCGAAGAGATG
>JAUWLU010000017.1 GCA_030613545.1 Desulfuromonadales bacterium | reverse complement strand
AGTACCCGGCTCAGCGGTCCGGCCAGGATTCTGCGAAGCTCGCTGCGGCTGGTCGGCTGGCTGGTTTTGCTGGCGAGGGACGGCGACAGCTCGCTCAAAGCCTGCAGCTCTGAGGCCAGTCGTGCCACCAGTTCTGTGCTGTCGCCCTGCGGCGCGGCGAGCGGTTGCAGCTGGCGGATAAACGCCTCGAAGGCCGCCAGCAGCGGTTTCGCTTCCATCTCGCCCGGCGTTCTGGCGACTTCATCGGTGGCCTGTTGCGGGCTTAGCTTGGCCAGCAGCGGCTGTTGCAGCAGCCGGTCAAAGGCCTCGAGCAACGGCTTACAGTGAAGCCGCTTGAGCTCCCGATCGAGGTCGGCCACCGGTCGGCCTCCGAGCTGTTGGCAGAGCCGGCCCCAGCTGCCGTCTGCATCGATCAGCTCGCAAAAATCAACAAATACCTGGTACTGGTAGCTCCCCAGCTGCAAGAACAGCCCCTGTTCGCTCAGCTCGGCGCCGGAACGCAGATAGTGCTGGCCGCTGTGTTGGTCGCGAAAGCGATAGTAGTGCCGGCTGCCGCTGTTTGCCCCGAGAGCGGCGGCCAGGGTGGTGGTCGACGGCTGGCGGCCACCGTCGGCGCCAGGCCGGGCTTTGGGTACGCTGTGGCGAATCCAGCCGGCGGCCTCCCCGGGCCGGTTGTGGTAGACTACCAGCACCCGCTGCCGGTCGCAGCCGTTGGAATAGGCAAAGACGTCGTCATTGCTGCCGTGGGCCCCCTCGAAGGGATAGAGTTCAAAGAGCTCGGCCTCGCTGAACAGGTGACGCTGGTGCAGCAGGGGAAAGATCTGGGTCTCATGATGGGCGACGAAGCCCTCATCGACCGTCTCGTCCCAGTAGGCGCGGCGGTACTCCATGCCGTACTTTTCGGCAAAACCCTCGATCTGGCCGTGGCCGACCATGGGCAGGCCGGGCAGGGTCACCAGCATTACTGCCACACCGAAGTATTTATCCCCCCTTCCGAACTGCTCCACGGCGGTGGCTTCATCGGGATTGTTCATGAAGTTGACGAAGCGCTTGAGGATTTCAGGATTGAACTCCAGGGTGTTGCGCAGCAGTTGCTGATATTTGCCGTTGTCCTCGTTCTTGAGCATATGCATGAAGGCACTGTTGTAGACCCGGTGCATGCCCAGGGTGCGAACGAAAAATCCCTCCATCAGCCAGAAGGCCTCGGCCAGCAGCAGGGTGTCGGGAACTTCGGCGGCTACCCGGTCGACTACCTCGCGCCAGAACTCCACGGGAAAGACCCGGTCGAACTCCTCCGCTTCCATCCAATGCTCGGCCCGGGAAGGGACCCCGGCGCCGCCGCCGGGGCGGGGGAACCAGAGGCGCTGGTAGTGCTTTTTGGCCAGGGTCATGGCGGCGTCAAAGCGGATCACCTTGAAGGTGCGGGCGACCTGCAGGATGGTCTGAATCATCGCTTCACGCACCTCGGTCAGCATGAAATTGAGCTGCGCGGTGTCGTTCCAGGGTGTATGCGTGCCGTCGTTGCCGTGGTAGATGTAGCGGACCCGGCCGCTGTTCCGGTCGCTGTGCTTGAATACCACCGCAGCGTCGCTGTGGTCGAAGTAGCCGTTCTCGATCTGCAGGGTGACGTCATCCCCGGTGGACAGGTCGGGGCCGTCGAAGCGGTAGCAGGGGAAGGGCGGATAGTCGAGCTGCACGAACCAGTCGGGGTGTTCCTCCATCCAGCGGGAGACGATGCCGGTATGGTTGGGTACCACGTCGCAGGCCAGGCGCAGTCCCCGCTGCCGGCAGCGGTCGTTGAGCTCGTCCAGGCCCTGCTGGCCGCCGAGATCGTCAGCCACGGTGTAGTCGTAGAGGGAATAGGCCGATGCTTCGGCCTCGGGGTTGCCCATGATGCGCTTGATCTGCCGCGATGCCGGCGAGCGTTCCCAGAGGCCGATCAGCCACAGGGCGGTGAAACCGCGCCGTACCAACAGGTCGATCTCTGCATCGGGAATCTCCGCCAGGCGCTGAATGGGCCGACCGTACTGGCGGGAGAGCTGGTCGAGCCAGACGTAGATCGATTTAGCGATCAGCACCGTCCGTGGCATCCAGTCCGTGTCGGGGGAGAAACGCTCGGCCTCCGGTTCGATAGCGGCGGCAGCCGGATAGTGCGGCACCGGCACCTGCGGCGGCCCCCAGCCACGCTGCTGCTCTTCGCTGGCGAGCACGTCAAAGGCACTGTCGATGGTCAGCAGCAGGTCCGCCGGCAAAAACTCCGCCCAGTGGCGGCGCACGTAGTTCAGCTGGTCGGCCAGGGAATGGGGCGAGGCCTTGATGGGCGCCCACAGCAGGGCGCTCAGGGAGGTTCCCAAAGCACCACCGGCCGGTTTATCTGTCACCAGGGTGTCGAGCCGGGTCAGTAGCAGGCGGTAGCCGCAGCGCTGTTGCAGTTCCTTATCATCGAACAGCGAACGCAGGCCGGCCGCGGCCGGGTTGTCATTTTGCAGGGCGAGCAGAAACAGCTCAATCAGCGCCTGCCGGTCGCCGTCTGTGTCGACAGCCAGATACGCCGCCGAAGGTTCGCCGCGCAATATCGCCTGCGGCGGAAAGAGCTCCAGCAGCATCTGCAGGCCTGGCTTCAGATCGGCCAGGTCAAAGCAGTGCCCTTCGCAGATCCGTTCATCGAGAAACCGCTCGCCGAGCTTGCGCAGGGCGCGGTTGAGCTGAGCCAGCAGGTTGAGCTGCGCCCCACCGCCGGCTTCGGTCGACAGCTTGGTGCCGGCCAATCGCAGATAATAGAGGACCTCGGCGGACGAGGGACGGGGCGGTTCGAGGGATAGCTCGTAGCGTTGCCGCGCCAGGGCGGAAAAGGGCACCGAAAGGGGAAAGTAGGGAATCCGGTCAACAGGGGCAGAAGGCATGGCGGGTCCGATAGCTCAGGGAGTAAGGTTCAAGTGGGCATCACGGAGAAACGCGGCGGCTTCTTCAGGTGCGGTGGGATTGCAGTAAAAACCGGTGCCCCATTCCAGTCCGATGGGACGGGCCAGGCGCGGCACCAGTTCGATATGCCAGTGATAATCGTACGCCAGGGAACCCCAGAAGTAGGGTTTGCCCGGTCGCCGGTGGGGCGGCGGGGCGCTGTACAGAATAAAGTTGTAGGGCGGATCGCGCAGCACCTGGCGCTGGCGGCGCAGCAGGTCGCCGATGGTTTCGGCCAGGCGGGTCAGGCCGCCGTGGTCGAGCTGGGCGAAGTCGTGGCTGTGCCGTAGGGGGGCGATCATGATCTCGAAGGGGCGCCGCGCCGCATAGGGAGCAAAGGCCAGAAACTCGCCGTCGTTGCGTACTATGCGGCGGCCGTCGGCGATCTCCTGGGCGAGAATGTCGCATAGCAGGCAGCGGTCCTTGCGCGCAAAATAGCTTTTGCTGGCGGCCAGGGATGTTCGTACCTCCGGGGGAATGATCGGCAGGGCGAGAATCTGTCCATAGGCATGGGGGATGGTGGCGCCGGCTTCCAGCCCGTGGTTCTTGAAGGCCAGGATATAGCGAAAACGATGGTCCCGGCGCAGATCGACCAGCCGTGTCTGTACCGCGTGCAGCACGTCGGCCAGTTCTGTGGCGGCAAGGTCAGCGGTACTTCGCTCATGATCCGGGGTTTCAATAATCACCTCATGAGCGCCGATGCCGTTCATGGCATCGTATAACCCCTCGCCGCGATGGGCCAGCTCTCCTTCGATGCCGAGCATGGGATATTTGTTCGGCACCACCCGCACCCGCCATCCCGGTTGATTGGGCGGACTGCCGTCGGGGCGCAGGGCAAAGATTTCAGCGGGGGTTTTGCTTTCCTGGCCATAGCAGAAGGGGCAGGCGGTAGTGGTCAGCTTCTGGCGTTCCAGAAAAAAGTCTCTGGGGCCTCGGCCCCGTTTATCGGCCACGGCAACCCAGATGTTCTTCAGCGGGTCCCAGCGCATTTCGGACACGGTATATCTCCTTCTGGCAGATTGCTGCAAAAGTCCTGTTTGAAGCTCGGTGGTCAGACGAACCAGTGTTGCGCTTCCAGTTCGGCGCCCCGATAGCAGAGTCTGATCGCCCCCTGGTCGGGCCAGCGGGCTGTTTCGTGGCCGGCCCGGTACAGGTGGCAGGATAACGCAATATCGTCCTTTGCTGCCAGTCCCAAGGGCTCCAGCGCCAGGGCCAGCTCGAAAATCGATTGGCAAGCCGCCCGGGCGGTATCGGCCAGGGGCTTGCCAGCGCCGGATTTGACGGTCAGCAACCCGCTGGCGGGAACAAAACGCACCCGCAGATCGCGCGGGCCGGAAAAGCGAATCTCCAGGGCCGCATCCTCGGCGGCCAGTTCTTCCTGCCAGGTGCCGAAATCGATTCGCAGATAAAAGCTCCCTTCGTCATAGCCGAAAAAAAGCCTGGTCAACTCCTGCGAAACAGCGTGCATGGCGCCGCCGGATTGCAATTCGACGCTGCCGGCCGCCAGCCACTCGAAATAGTCGCTGACCCGGCCGTCGATCTGCGGACTGATCAAAGCCAGCGGTTCGTGAACGCGACTGTGACGCAGCGGTTTCTTGATAGGGTGGTGCAGATAATCGGGCACGCTCAGACCGACGCTTCGGTAAAGAGCCTGTAGCTGATGGCGGAACAGTCCATCAAAGATTTCCGCCTGAGCGGTGGGATGGTGGTCGCCAAACCACCAGAACCAGTCGCTTCCCTCGGCCCGCAGCAGATGCAGCAGCGGCTCGGGCAGGTCCTGCCCGTCGGTCTTCACGGTCCCCTCGGTGATCGTTTCCCGCCGGGCCCGGTGCAGCCATTGCCAGGCCGTGTTTTCCTCGTGATGGCCGATCCAGACGTCGAAATCGCCGTTGATCCAGGACCCCGGGGCCAATCGGGGCAGCGCCGTCGCCTTTCGGTCGGTCAGGGCTTCGCCGACGGTCACCATCTGCAGCGCCGAATCGCTCTGCAGGCCATGGTAGAGGGCCTGCAGAAAAGGGTAGCCGTTGTCGGCGTAGCTTTCCCAGCAATTTTCACCGTCCAGAATCAAGGTCACCAGACCGCCCGGCGTCTGTTCGGCAATGGTCCGCAGGCGTTCGAGCAGATCCTCGGCCGCCAGCCGAGGGTCCCAGCGGGCATAGACGAAACCGATGCGGTCGGACAGTTCCCGGTCGCGAAACAGCAGCGGCAGCCCCTGGTATTGGTAGGGTCGATAGAGCTGCTGTCGGTCCTTCAGGCCGTCTGTCAGGCTGTTGGCCAGAATCGCCTCGTCGGAGGCCGCCCACAGGGCCCCTTCTTGCTGCAGGATGGTCAAAGCCGCGGCGCTGACCGCCCCTTCCGCCGGCCACACCCCGCGAGGCTGCTCGCCGAGATGGCGGGCGGCTACCTGTTGACCGTAGCGGACCTGCTGCCGGGCGTCCTCCGGGCAGCGAAAGGGCTCTGCTGGCAACAGGGCATCCTTGCGGGCGGCCCGCGCCACCTCGCTGTCGCACAGCAGCGGCAGGATGGGATGGGCATAAGGGCTGATCGAGAGTTCCACGGCGCCGCTCTGTTCGGCCTGGCGAAAGGCTTCCAGTATACCGGCCACCACCTGGTCGTAACAGTCCAGCAGGGCCTGTTTATCCCCTTCGCTGAAAGCAGCGCCTTTGTGCAGCAACGCCCGTACGATGGCCGATTCCCGGCGCAGATAATGCCCGGACCAGGCCAGCAGAAACCAGACCTGCAAATCGCGCAGGTCCTGCATCTGAAAACGTTTGGCCGCAGTAGAGCCGCTGGCGCTGCCCCGCAGCCGGGCCAGTTCGCGATAGCGGCCATGGGGTCGAATATGCCGTTCGTTGTGAACGGAAAAAAAGGAGTTCACCACGAAGGTGCGCTCCTCGTCCGTCATTTCCGCCGGATTCATGCGCGCCGCTTCCAGCCATAAATCCTTTGCCCGGTCGGCTTGGTAGTCCGCCAGCTGTTCCAGCAGGGTCGGCACCAGGTTGAAGGTCAGCCGGGCGCCCGGCACCTCCTGAGCGGTACGCAGCATTTCGCTGTAGTCCTTGACGGCATGCAGATAGGTCCAGGGCAACAGAATCCGACCGCTCGCCGGATCGCGATAGTCGGGCTGGTGCATATGCCAGATCAGGGCCACTTGCAGGGCTTGCATGACACCTCCGGGCACCGCCGGTCAGGCTTGCAGAAGTTCCTGCTTCCACTCTTCAACCAGCTGGCAATAGGTTTCCAGCAGGGTGTCGGCCCGCTCGGCAGCGGCCGATTCGGCGATGATGTGCATGATCGGCCGATGCTGGTCGGGTAGCACCAGAACCCAGTCGTCGTCAATGCGTACCTTGACTCCGTCGAGGAACGACGCCTCAAGATCGACGGAATGTTCGCTTAACTTGCGCATCAGGCCGCCTTTGAGTTCCCAGGAACAGGGTATCTGGGTTCGGCGATAGCTGCGCGCCGGCAGGCTCTGGCGAATGCCGCCCAGGGTCTGCTCGGTGCGGGCCAGCAGTTCGAGGATTTTGGCGATGCCGAACAGACCGTCGAAATGGGGCTGAAAGGACGGAAAGGCCAGTCGGCCGTCCATGGCCGCCACCAGCTGTACCTGCCGCTCGCTACCCGCTTCGACCAGGGAACGGGCGTTGTTCTTGGTTCTCTTGACCGTCATGCCCCAGTCACTGGCCAGTTGCTCCACCGTTTCCGGCGCCGCCACCGGCATGACCAGCACTCCGCTGCGCTCGGCCCGGCAGACCAGAGCCGTGACTGTATTGAGCAGATCGATCTCGGACAGAATGGCACCGGTTTCGTCCACCACCCGCAGCTGTTCGCCGGAGGGACAGATCCAGCAGCCGACGGTAGCCCCGAGGCTGGTAACGATGCGGGACAGCTGATCCAGGGCCTGTTCGATATCCTCCGGTGAATTGCCGGTAACGCTCTCGTCGACGTTGGAGTTCAATTCGATGATCTGACAGCCGAGCTGGGTCAGCAGCCTGGGCAGCAGTTCGCCGGCCGGCGAGTGATTGAGGTCGAGGACCACCTTGGGTGCGTTACTCCGCAACAGGTCGCCGTCGAGGGAGCGCAGAAAACCCTCGCAATAGTAGTCGAAAATCTGCGGGATCTCCTTGATGGCGCCGGGCTCGCTGAAGTGCACGCGGCGGAAATTTTCTTTGAAAAAGACCCGCTCGATGCCCTTGGCCATGCTCGAGGAGAGCTCCATGCCGTCGGCATCGTGAAAGATGATCTCCGTCGCCGCCAGGTCTTCCCGGTCCTGGCGAAAGTGCACGCCGCCGACTTCGCCGAAGGTGGAGAGCTTGTAACGCAATACGGGCAGGGGGATGCGTTTGATGTCCCGCACGTTGATGCCGGCCGACAGCAGACCGCCGACGAAGGCCCGTTTGAGCATGCGCGATGAGCGGATCACGTCGCGGCCGGCTAGCACATAGGAATCCCGAGGCAGGGTGGAGCCGTAGGCGGCGCCGAGTTTGGCGCAGAATTCCGGGGTCAACTCGAAATTGGTCAGACCCCGAACCAGGGCCCCCTCGAAGAGCGTTTTGCGCCACTTTTCGCCCCAGATCAGGTTGGTGGTGACGATGGAGCCCCCTTCGATGACTTTGCTGGGCCAGATCTTGACGTCCTTTTTGATGAAGGCTTCGTCGCCAACGGTGGTGTCGTCGCCGAGTATTGCCCCTTCCTCGATGACCACCCCGCGCCCCATGCGGGTGCGGTGACAGAGGACTGCTCCTCGAATGCGGCAGTCCCGTTTGAGGTAGGCGTTGTCCCAGACCACGGTGTCTTCGAGCTCGACACCGTCTTCGATGACGCAGTTGCGGCCGATGATGCAGTTTTTCAGCCGCGCCCGGCCTTTGATCTGGCTGTTGCTTCCGATCACGACCATGCCATCCAGCAGGGCCGGTTCGCTGGCGTTAAGGAGGGTCTCCTCGCCCAGGTAGATCCGCTCAAGCCCGGGCGCCTGGCTTTCGTCGATATGGACCGCTATCTTGCCCCGCAGGATGTCCTGGCTGGCTTCCAGGTAAGCGTCGGTATTGCCTATATCGGCCCAGTAGCCGGTCTGGTTGCAGCCGAACAGAGGCGCTTGGTCGGCCAGCATCTGCGGAAAGATGTCTTTCGACCAGTCGCGGTTCTCGCCCTCGGGAATCAGCTCAAGAACCTCGGGCTCCAGGACGTAGATGCCGGTATTGATGGTGTCGGAAAAGACTTCCCCCCAGCCCGGTTTCTCCAGAAACTTGGTGATGCGGCCCTGTTTGTCGGTGATCACCACGCCGAACTGCAGGGGATCGGTGACCGGGGTCAGGGTGATGGTGGCTATGGCCTGCTGTTGTTCATGAAAACGGAGGATGGCCGACAGGTCGAAATCGGTCAGCAGGTCGCCGCTGATGAGCATAAAACGTTCGTCAAGGTAGGGAGCGGCGGCCTTGACGGCCCCGGCCGTTCCCAGGTCTTCCAGAGGGGTGACATAGGTGATGCGCACACCGTATTCGCTGCCATCGCCAAAGTAGTGTTTGATCACTTCCGGCTGATGGTAGAGCAGCATGATCAGTTCGGATATGCCGTGCTGTTTCAGCAGTTCGACAATATGCAGCATGATCGGCCGGTTCACCAGGGGAATCATCGGTTTCGGCATGTTGATGGTGAGTGGTTGAATGCGGGTGCCGAAGCCCCCGGCCATGATGACTGCCTTCATACATTTCCTCCGTTGGTTTTGCTGCCCCTCTTTGCCAGAACCCGTTCGATCTCAGCCTTTAAGGTCGAGGTGTCCGAGCTTTTGACCACATAGCCGTCGGCCAGCCAGGAAGAAAAATCCTCTTTATAGCAGCTGTAGGCGCTGCAGAGGATGACCGGCAAGTCCTTTCGTTGCTGAACGATGTCCTGCAGGATGTCGAGGCCGCTTTCGTTGCCCATGTGAATGTCGAGCACCACCAGGTCGAAATTGTGCTCATTGAGCAACTTGGCGGCGCTGGCGGCGTCTTCGGCCGTATCGACCTGGTAGCCGGCATCCTGCAGATCGGCGGCGTACAGATGGCGGATGTTCTTTTCGTCGTCAACGATCAATAAACGCATCAGATTTCTCCCGAATTCCTTTATGTCTGTAAGAAGGACCGAGCAGGTCCCTTCTGGATTCGTGTGAATCCAGCCAGCGTGCCGTCGCCGTCAGGCCGTTTTATGAAGCGCAACACCTTAAACAGATGGCGGTAATAGAGGGTTTATATTTAGTGCCGCAGGGTTACAGGCAACCGACAGGTGGGAAGTTCACGAGCCACTGTAGTGGAGCTATTACCAAAAGCTCGGGAAGTATAGCAAAACATTTAGCAAATATCAACGGCCGCTGGAAACAGATATTTCAAAGGTGATGGCGTCGCAAAAAGTCCGTCCTACGGCGTTGCAGCGCTTTTTCAGGACTTCGACATACTATATGTATGCCTTCACCCCTGAAAAACCACTACGCCTTGTAGGCCGAAATTTTTGCTTAGCCATCTCATGACTTTTTGCGAAAGCATCAAAGGTGGCGGCCTTGCGGTACTGCGGCGATCCGGCAGGCAGGGGATCGTGGGACGGCCCCAAGACCACAGTGAAGCGACCGTCTGGCCCGGCGCCGGGCAGCTTCGCGCCAAATTCCGGCAACAGGGGTGCATAGCGGTTGCCGTTCGAGGCGATGCGGCATATACTCGGCAATGACCGATTAATGAAGTCAGGGGTCAAGCCCCGATCCTGCA
Organism: Desulfuromonadales bacterium; assembly: GCA_030613545.1. Classification (GTDB taxonomy): domain Bacteria; phylum Desulfobacterota; class Desulfuromonadia; order Desulfuromonadales; family Syntrophotaleaceae; genus Syntrophotalea_A. Next base: position 15,160 of record JAUWLU010000017.1, on the reverse strand, counting down.
GTCCAAGGTAAGGAATGCTATCTTGAAGCTCTATAAATTTCTGAGATTCGGTAAAAAGGCTCGGCGCAAAAAGACCACCAGCAACAGGCGGCGACTGACCAAACGAAAGTTTTTGCTGGCTGCGTCACTGGCGGTTTTGCTGCTGGCTGCCATGTATATCATCTACCTCGATTTTACCGTGCGGACGCGCTTTGAAGGCCGGCGCTTCGCCCTGCCGGCTCGGGTCTATGCCCGGCCGCTGGAACTCTATCCGGGCCTCAAGCTGAAGCCGGCGGAGCTGGTCGCCGAACTGGAACTGCTCGGCTACCGCGAGGCCGCGGCGTCTCGCGAACCGGGCAGCTACCGTTGGCGGAATCAGCTGGTGGAGTTGGTGTCGCGGCCCTTCACCTATGGCGATGGTGCTCAGGAAGCGACTTCGCTGCGGGTAACCTTTGGCAGCGACCGGGTGAAGGCTCTGCAGCGGCGGGCGGACAATAGCGCCATCGAACTGCTGCGCCTCGATCCGGCCCTGATCGGCGGCATTTATCCCGGCAACAACGAAGACCGGGTGCTGGTGCGCCGCGATGAGGTGCCGCAGCTTCTGGTCGATGCTCTGATCGCGGTGGAGGATGTGCGTTTCTATGCCCACCGCGGCATCGATCCGCGGGGTATCGCTCGAGCCCTGGTCATGACCGTCAGCGGCAAGAGCGTGCAGGGCGGCAGCACCCTGACCCAGCAGCTGGTCAAGAACTTCTTTCTCAGCGCCGAACGGACCGTGCGCCGCAAGCTTAACGAAATGATCATGGCGCTGCTGCTCGAGGTCCATTACAGCAAGGAAGAAATCCTCGAAACTTACCTTAACGAGGTCTATCTCGGCCAAGACGGCAACCGCGCCATTCACGGCTTCGGCCTGGCCAGTTCCTTTTTCTTCGACAAGCCGCTGATGCAGATCGATCTGGCCGAAGCGGCCCTGCTGGTCGGAATGCTCAAGGGTCCCGCCTACTACAGCCCGCGGCGCCATCCGCAGCGGGCCCAGGAGCGGCGCAACCTGGTGCTGGGGGAGATGGCCGAGGCCGGTTTCATCACCGATCAGCAGCTGCTGGCGGGCCGCATTACGCCGCTGGGGGTGGTCGAGCGGCCGCCGCGGGGCACCTCGCCCTATCCGGCCTTTTTGAGCCTGGTCCATCGCCAGCTGCGGCGCGACTACCGTGACGAGGACCTGCGTTCGGAAGGGTTGCAGGTCTTTACCACCCTCGATCCCTGGGTGCAGCGGTCCGCCGAGAGCGCTCTGGGCAAGCAGCTGCAGCGGCTGGAGCAGGGCCGCGGCATCGCTGCCGACAGCCTGCAGGGGGCGCTGCTGGTGACCGATACGCAGAACGGCGAGGTCCAGGCGCTGGTCGGCGGGCGCGACCCGCGCTTCGAGGGCTTCAACCGGGCGCTCGACGCCCATCGCCCCATCGGTTCGCTGATCAAGCCGGTGGTTTTTCTGACCGCTTTGCAGCAGCCCCAGAGCTATACCCTGGCGACTTTGCTGGACGACAGTCCGCTGCTGCTGCAGCAGCCCGGCACCGACGACTGGCAGCCGCAGAATTACGACAAAGAGTTTCATGGCCAGGTGCCGCTACGCATGGCCCTGGCCCGCTCCTATAACGTTTCGACGGCGCGCCTCGGTTTGCAGCTCGGTGTCCCATCGGTGCTGGACAATCTGCGCCGGCTCGGCGTCGATCATGAGCTGCCGGGCTACGCCGCCAGCCTGCTCGGCGCCGATGCCTTTTCGCCGCTGGAGGTGGCGCAGATCTACCAGACCCTGGCCGGCGGCGGTTTTCGCACCCCGTTACGGGCCATTCGCGAGGTACTGACCTTTGACGGTCTGCCGCTGCAGCGTTATCCTCTTGCCGTCGAGCAGGTGGTCGATGCGCCCTCCAGCTACCTGCTGGTTACGGCCCTGCAGGATGTGGTGCGGCAGGGCACTGCTCAGGGTTTGCATCGCTATCTGCCGGCCGAGCTGGGTATTGCCGGCAAGACCGGCACCACCGACGATTTTCGTGACAGCTGGTTCGCCGGCTTCAGTGGCGACCGGTTGGGGGTGGTCTGGGTCGGCCGCGACGACAACCAGCCGGCGGGGTTGACCGGGGCCAGCGGAGCGATGACCGTGTGGGCGGAGATGATGGCCGGTCTGGCGCTTGAACCGCTGATTTTGCCGGTGCCCGACGGCATCGAGCGGGTCTGGATCGATCCCCAATCGGGGCTGCGCAGCGTCGCCGGGTGTCCCGACGCCGTCGAGCTGCCCTTTGTCGCCGGGTCGGCACCTGCCGAGTCGGCCCCTTGCGGGCCGGGCTTCAAGGGCAATTCGCTCAAAAACTGGTTTGAAAGGATCTTTCGATGATGATTGCTGCGCGCCGTACGGTCCCCTTGGTGCTGATACTATTGTTGGCCAGCTGCGCGGTGGTGCCGTCGACTCCGCCCCGCCCCGAGGCGTCGAGCAATCCGGCGGTGGTGGCGCTACTCGACAGGGTGCACAGCCAGGCCGCCGCCGGTGAATTGGAGCAGGCTGGCGCCAGTCTCGAACGGGCCTTACGCATCGAGCCGCGCAATGCTCTGCTCTGGCAGGAGCTGGCGCGGGTACGTCTCGACCAGGGTCTCTACCGGCAGGCGGAGAGCCTGGCCGCCAAATCGAATGGTTTTGCCGCCGGTGACCGCACTCTGCGGGCTGAAAACTGGCGCATCATCGGCCAGGCGCGCAGCGGCCAGGGAGACTATCGCGGGGCGCAGACCGCTTTTGAACGGGCGGAGCGGGAATAGTTCTTCGGCCGCGGGCCGCTCGTTGCGCAAGGCGCTTACCGAAAAAACACAGAAGCCCCGCTTTGGCCAAAGCGGTGCTTCTGTGTTAGCGGGGCGTTGCTGGCCGTTGCGCTGGACGGCCAGTTCAGGTGGGAGGCATCTCCTGCCAGGCATGCAGATGGCCGATGGGTATCTCCCGCCCTTCGATACGGTCGAGCACATGAACGGCCGCCTTGAATTTGCGGAAGTACACATCGATATCGTCGTGATAACCGGGGTAGTGATAAGGACCGGACATGCGCCGTTCAATGGCGCGGGACACTTCCTCCAGATGCTCCAAGGCCGCCAGGCGCTCTTGGCTGATCATTTTAGTCGTCATGGCCGTAGCTCCTTTCTGCTGTTGCCTTGTTCCATTATAGCGAAGGGTCTGCCGCCGGCACAAGACCCGGCACAAGTTAGCTGGCAGGCCCTGTGGCGAAGGATATCCTGCTGAAAGCCTGTTCGGAACCCCGTAAGTCGTCGAATTATAGCAGGAAAGTGCTTTGTCGCGACTTGCCGAAGCATCTCGATGGTGATAAAATAATGGCGTATACAGAATCAATAGAAAGGGGGATCCAAAGCCATGAGAGTCAATGTCAGATGTTTCGGTACCTTTGAGAAGTACCAAAAAGGGACCAAGCCCTGGGAAATGCCTGCCGGGGCGACGGTCAACGAGATCGCCCGGATTATGGGGGTCCAGTCCGAGGAAGTGAAGATCGTGTTCGTCAACCACAAAGAAGTGCCGATGAGCACCCTGCTTCACGAAGGGGATGAGGTGGGCCTTTCACCCAAGACCGGTGGTATGTGATGGCGGGCTGCGTTTGCAGTCGGGAATAATATATTAATCGAAAACCATAAGGGCCGGTTAGGCAGCCGGCTTATTTTTTCAACAAGGGCATTCCTTTCGGAATGCCCTTGTTGTTTTTGCAGAGAAATGGCCAGGTGCTCTTTTCTCGCCTGGCAGTACTCCTGTCGCAAGCGAGAGGAGGTTGGTTGTCTGCGTTGACTGCGTGGAACTCACTCGACCGATTGAGGGAACCAGTTCGCCGTTCGTTTGCAGATCCCCACCAGCATCAGCATCATCGGCACCTCGATGAGCACGCCGACCACGGTGGCCAGGGCTGCCCCGGAAGAGAGGCCGAACAGCATGACCGCCGTAGCGATGGCTACCTCGAAGTGATTGGAGGCACCGATCATGGCAGCGGGGGCGGCATTGTCGTAGGACAGCCCGAGCAGGCGGGCCGCGCCGTAGCCGAGGCCGAAGATTAGCAGCGTCTGCAGAAAGAGCGGAACAGCGATCCAGATGATGGTCAGCGGTTGGGCCAGAATGGTTTCGCCCTTGAAGGAAAAGAGCAGCACCAGGGTGGTCAGCAGGGCGATGATGGTGATCGGCGTCAGCACATGAAGGAACTGCTCCTCGAACCACTGTTTGCCCTTGGCAGCGATCAGCCCGCGGCGGGAAACATAGCCGGCCACCAGCGGCAGGGCCACGTAGATGGCGATGGAGAGCAGCAGCGCCTGCCAAGGCACCGGCAGCCGTCCCACCCCCAGCAGAAAGCCGCCGAGCAGGCCGTAGAGCAGCAGCATGACCAGGGAGTTGATGGCGACCATGACCAGGGTCAGGCCGTCGTTGCCCCGGGCCAGATAGCCCCAGACCAGCACCATGGCCGTGCAGGGGGCGATGCCGAGCAAAATGCAGCCGGCCAGATAGCTGCGCCACAACGGCACCTGCAGCATCTTGACCCCCTCGTGGAGAACCACCGTGCCGGCGCCGTGACTTGCGCCCAGCGGCAGGTCGAGGCCGAAGGGCATTTTGACCAGGTCGATGGCCTCCGGGCCGATCAGGTTCTTGAAGAGCACACCGAGAAAGAGCAGGGCCAGGGCGTACATGGTGAACGGCTTGATACCCCAGTTGATCAGCAGGGTCAGGAAGACCGGTTTGCCACTTTTGCCGGCCCGGAGCACAGCGGCGAAATCGATCTTCACCATGATGGGATACATCATGAAAAAGAGGCAGACGGCAATGGGGATCGAGACCACCGGCGCACCATTGACCTTGATTGCCAGACCATCGAGGGTTTGGGCCAGGTCCGGGGCGATCTTGCCCAGCAGAATGCCGCCGAGGATACACAAGCCGACCCATACGGTCAGGTAGCGCTCGAAGATACTGGTCATCGTCCGTTGATTGTTACCGCATGGTTCAATTGTCACGGCTATTCTCCTCGTTTCCCGCCAAATGCGATATCAGCCTGTTGTCTTCACCGTCTTCAGCCCTCGTTCGCCCCGTGGCAGGGATAGAGACAGCAGCCCGGCGCTAAGGACCAGCACCACCGACGCCCACAGGCAGCCGGGCAGGCCGCCGAGCTGAAAGAGCAGGCCGGAAAGAAGGGTGCCGAGCAGTCGCCCGGCGGCGTTGGCCATGTAGTAGAAGCCGACATTGAGGGCGACCTGGTCACTTTCAGTATAGGCCAGGACCAGGTAGCTGTGCACCGAGGAGTTGATGGCGAATACCAGGCCGAACAGGGCCAGGCCCGCTATTACCGTCAGCCAGGGGGAGAGTTCGGTCTGCACCCCCCAGGCGATGAGGGCGGTCAGGCCGGCCAGGGCAAAAGCCCCCACCGCCGCCGTGCCACCCTGCGGGGTGCCGCCGGCCAGGCCGCGCCGCAGCAGGTTCGGAGCCAGGGCCTGCACGCCGCCATAGCCGATTACCCACAGGGCGAGGAAGCCACCGATCCGAGTGTGGCTCCAGCCGAGGCTGGCGGCAAGGAAGACCGGCAGGCCGACCACGAACCAGACATCCCGCGAACCGAACAGAAACAGCCGCGCTGCCGAAAGCAGGTTGATGTTGCGGCTTTTTGCCAGGATGCGGGAAAACTTCATCCTGGACTGGGCTTGGCCCAGGCCCCGTGGCAGGGCGAGGACCGCCCCGAGCAGCACCAGGGCCAGGGCGGCGGCCATGGCCAGCAAGGCGGCGCGAAAGCCGAGCCAGGCCAGCAGCAGCCCGCCGAGGAAGAAGCCGGCCCCCTTGAGGGCGTTCTTGGAGCCGGTCAGAATGGCCACCCACTTGAAGAGCGTTCCTTCTTCCCCTTCCGGCAGCAGCACCTTGATGGCGCTCTTGGAACTCATCTTGGTCAGGTCCTTGGCGATGCCCGATAGAGCCTGGGTGCCCATGACATAGGCCACCGACAGCGCCGCTGGCCAGGCCGGCTGCAGCCCGGCCAGGGCAACAAGGGCCGCCACCTGCAAAGCCAGGCCGGCAAAGAGGGTGATCTTGAGGCCGAAGTGGCTGCCGATCCAGCCGCCGACCAGATTGGTGACCATGCCGAAGAACTCGTAGAGCAGAAACAGCATCGCGATCTGCACCGGCCGGTAGCCGAGGGCATGGAAATGCAGCAGCACCAGCATGCGCAGGGCGCCGTCGGTAAGGGTGAAGCCCCAGTAGGCGCCGGTCGCCAGGCTGTAGTTGCGCAGGCCGGTCATGGCAGGCTTGCAGCCACCTTGCGGCACAGTTCCATCATCCGGTGGGCGTAGCCCATTTCGTTGTCGTACCAGATGTACAACTTGAGCTGGGTGCCGTTCACCACCATGGTGCTGAGGGCATCGACGATGGCCGAACGGGGGTCGCTCTTGAAGTCGATGGAAACCAGGGGCCGTTCCTCGATGCCGAGGATGCCGGCCAGGTAGCTGTCGGCCGCCTGGTGGAAGAGGCCGTTGATTTCCTCGGCAGTGACCGGGCGCTGCATCTCGAACACCGCATCGGTGATGGAGCCGGTCAGCAGCGGCACCCGTATCGCGTGGCCATTGAGTTTGCCTTTCAGTTCCGGGTAGATGAGGGTGATGGCGGTGGCCGAACCGGTGGTGGTGGGGATCAGGGACATGCTCGCCGCCCGCGCCCGGCGCAGATCCTTATGCGGAGCATCGACCACGATCTGGGTGTTGGTCATGTCGTGGATGGTGGTGATCACCCCGTGGGCGATGCCGATCTGTTCGTGCAGCACCTTGACCACCGGCGCCAGGCAGTTGGTGGTGCAGGAGGCGGCGGTGAGCAGCCGGTGCTGCTGCGGGTCGTAGAGGTGGTCGTTGACCCCCATGACGATGTTCAGGGCTCCCTCTTTGACCGGCGCGGCGACGATGACCTTCTTCACTCCCCTCTCGAAATAGGGTTGCAGCAGTTCGGGGGTGCGGAACTCGCCGGACGATTCGATGACGATATCGACGCCGTAGGCGTCCCAGGGCACTTCGCCGGGGGTGGCGAAGGCGCTGCAGCCGATCGTTTGACCGTCGATGATCACCGCCTGGTCGGTGGCTTCAATCTGGCGGGGCCAGCGGCCGTGGACGGAGTCGAACTCCAGCAGATGGGCGGCCGCTTCGGGGCCGCCGGCGATCTCGTTGATATGGACGATCTCCAGCTCGGGCCAGTCCCAGGCGGCGCGCAGGGCCAGGCGCCCCATGCGGCCGAAGCCGTTGATACCGATGCGAATGCTCATGATATTCTCCTTGGTGTGCCATTGCTGCGGCGATAGGGACCGGAATATGGCTGTAGGCCGCCCGGTACTTCGGTCTCCTGTCCACTGCCTAATAAAAACGCCCCTTATTCGCATTGGCCGATATCGGGGCGAAAAGAATCAGCGACAGACCGCTTCGCTTTTCTGGACGAGTCGCTCCTGCAGGGACAGGGCATCCTGCCGGGCTTGCGGAATCTCGACCAGTCGTTGGTGCAACAGGTGCAGCAGGTCACGGTGCAGGGGGCCCGTCGGCTGGGCGAAGCGGTAAAACATCCACACCCCCTGGCGGCGATCTGCCACCAGGCCGGCGTTGCGCAGGTAGGCCAGATGCCGGGAGACGGTGGACTGGGGCAGCTCAAGAACGGCCACCAGGTCGCAGACGCAGAGCTCGCCGGCGGTGAGCAGGGCCAGAACCCGCAGGCGCGTTTCGTCAGACAGAGCTTTAAAAAGCTGGGCTGTGTTTTTCATGACTTGAGTGTATCCGCATGGGCGGATATTATCAATGGGATATTCTGCTCGCCGGGCGGGAAGGGGCATAGGGTTTTTTCTGGCGCCAAGGGGTGCTATAGTGGCCGCCAAAATCCTCCCTTTAATGAACGAGGTTCTTCTTGAACATTCTTCTTCCTTCACTTTTGCACCCCGCCGGCGACGGCTTCCGACGATCGGGAGTGTTTGCCTTGGTCGCTTTGGCGGTGCTGGTGTGGGTGCTCGCTTTGTTCCGGCCCGGCCCGGCTCTGGGCCTGGATGCAGCTGAAGGCGGGCCGCGCGTTTTGCTGCTGAATTCCTACCACCCCCAATACCCCTGGACGGATCATCTCGTGCAGGGGGTTAAAAAAGGGCTGCGCGGGACAGTGGCCGAGGAGCGGCTGCATATCGAATTCATGGATCTGCGGCGGCATGCCGACGATCCCGACTACCAACAGATGCTCCGCGATCTGTATGCCCACAAGTTTGGTCGCAGCCGCTTCGATGTGATTATTTCCGCGGACGATTACGCCCTGCACTTTTTGGAAAAATACCGTGCCACCCTCTTTCCCGGCACGCCGCTCGTCTTTAGCGGGGTAAATGTCTACGATGCCGGCTTGCAAGAGCGACTCGGCAACGTTACCGGCATCTTTGAGGCGATGGAAATCGAAAAGAACCTGGAGCTGATTTATCGGTTGCAGCCCGATGCCAAACGGGTGGTGTTTCTGCTCGATCAGACCTCCCTGGGCGCCTTGATGCGCCGCGAAGTCGAGCAGGTAATCGCCGCTTCTCCCAGGGAGGGGGTGCGGTTCGAGATCTGGGACGATTTCACCCTGCCGGAACTCTACCAGCGGCTCGAGAAGCTGGAGGCGGATACCGCGGTGCAGTTGGTACATATCGTTTCCGATCGGGCCGGCAGCGTTTTTTCCTATTCCCATCACACCCCCCTCCTTGCTCGGCACAGCAGTGTGCCCATCTACGGCCTGTGGGGGATGGCGCTGGGGCATGGCATTGTCGGCGGTTTGCTTACCAACGGCGAGCGACACGGCCTGCGAGCGGCGCAGATGGCTCTGCGGGTTCTGCAGGGGGAACAGCCGGCGTCCATTCCGCCCATCGCCAAGGCCGCCTACGAGCCGGGCTTCGACTATGCCCAGTTGCAGCGCTTTGCGATCCCCCTGGCCGCCCTGCCGGCGGGGAGCAGGGTGATAGGCCGGCCCGAGACGTTCTATCAGATCAATAAGGCCTATATCTGGACCGGCGTTGCCGCCATTCTGGTGTTGTTGCTGATCCTGGTGTTTCTGATGGTCAATATCCTGTTGCGCATCCAGGCCCAGAAAGAGCTGGCTTACCGGGAGGCCTTCGAGGGGCTGATTGCCCGAATATCGACTCGCTTTGTCGAGCAACCGGTCCAGCAGGTTGATGCGGGGATCGATTTTGCCCTGGAGGGCCTGGGCCGCTTTGCCGGCGTGGACCGCTGTTATCTGTTCCTCTTTGCGCCGGACGGTCGCACCATGACCTGCGCCCACGAGTGGTGCGCCGCGGGGATCGCCCCGGTGCGGGACAGCGTTCAGGAGCTGCCGGTCAAGCAGTTCCCCTGGTTCATGGCCAGGATCAGCCAGCGGCAGATGGTTTATGTGCCGCGCGTCAGTGTCTTGCCGCCGGCGGCTGCGGCGGAAAGGGCTCTCTGGGCCTCCCTGGCGATTGAATCGCTGCTCTGCGTGCCCATCCAGAGTGGCGGCGAGCTGATCGGCTTTCTCGGTTTCGATACGGTGCGCCGGGTGCAGGCTTGGGCCAAGCAGGATATCGATCTGCTGCAGACCGCCGGCGAGATCCTGGGCGGGGCCATCGAGCGACAGCGGGCCGCCCTCAAATTGCGCGACAGCGAGGGGCGTAGCCGCACCTTGCTGGAGCATGCCGCCGATGCCATTTTCATGCACGATGTCACGGGACGGTTTCTCTATGTCAACCCCCGGGCTTCCGAATTTCTCGGTTACTCCCGCCAGGAACTGCTGCAGATGAACGTGGCCGATATTCAGCAGCGCTTCAGTGTACGGGAGCTCGGCCGGATCTGGCAGAGCATGAGCCCCGAACGGCCGGTATTGCTGCAGGGTGTCCATCGCCGCAAAGACGGCACCAGCTTTCCGGTGGAGGTTACGGTCGCGGAATTCAACACCGACAAGGAACAGCTCTTTATGGCCGTGGTGCGGGATGTCACCGAGCGTATGGAGGGCGAAGCACGGCTAAGGGCGGCGTTGGCCGAGGCCGAGGCCGCCCGGGACCGGATCGATGTCATTCTCAAATCGGTGGCCGACGGCCTGGTGGTGGTCGATCTGCAGGGCCGGGTGACCTTGATGAACCGGGCCGCGGAAAGAATAGCCGGCATGGGTCTGGAAGAGGCCTTCTCCAGGCCCATCTCCACCATCTTCAGCGAAAAGGGCTTCAGTGGTCAGATGTGTGCCATTCTGGCCGGGGTACAGGACGAACTGGTCATGGAATGGTGCGTCGCCCTGCCCGATTCCGAGCAGAGCCGGATCATCCAGGCCCACAGCACCCCGGTGCTGAGCCGCGAGGGGGAGCTGGGCGGCGCCATCGCCATTCTGCGGGATATGAGCCAGGAACGGGAACTCGACCGGATGAAGAACGAGTTCATCTCCACCGCCGCCCATGAGCTGCGCACCCCCATAACGGCGGTCATGGGCTTTTCCGAGCTGCTGCTCAATCAGGCGCGTTTTGGCCTCGACGAGCCGGGCCGGCAGCAGGAGCTGCTGGCCATCATTTTTGAAAAGGCCCAGCGGCTCGAAAAGATCGTTTCGGAACTGCTCGATCTCAGTCGCATCCGTTACGGCAAGCTGATCTCCCTGGAAAAGGATTACTGTGACATCGCTGCCCTGCTGCAGCGTGTGGTAGCCGAATACCGGCAGGGGGCCAGCCAGCACCGGTTCGAGGTGGCGCTGCCGGAAGGGCCGCTGGAGCTGCTGGCCGACCGCAACAAGCTGGAGCAGGTGCTGGAAAACCTGCTCAGCAATGCGGTCAAGTTTTCGCCGGAAGAAACCCGGATTCGGGTGGCCGCTCTGGTGCAAGACAAGCGCCTGCTGATTACGGTCGAAGATCAGGGGGTCGGCATGAATTCGGAGCAGGTCGAAAAGGTTTTCGACAAGTTCTATCGCGCCGACGGTTCCAATGCTGCGGTGCCGGGGTTAGGCCTGGGTATGTCCATCGTCAAAGGCATCATCGAATCCCACGGTGGCGAGATCTGGGTGGAGAGCGAGCTGGGTCAGGGGACCAGGGTTTCGTTTGTCCTGCCCCTGGAACTGCCGGAAGCGGAGCCCGTTTGACACTTTTCGAAAAGGCGTCGATTGCCGATGGCAACAAAAAGGCTTGCCTTTTGCTGGCCACCTGTGATAAAAGGGCCTTACTCAAGAAGGTTGTGTAGTTTTTCGTTGCCGAACAGATTGATCGTCAGTCAGTTTTTGGAGCCGCGCAGACCTTAAGGAATGAGCGGCTCTTTTTGGTGCAAGCGGAAATAACGCACAACAATCAACATGTTCCCAGCTGGGAACCAAAAGAAAGAAGAACAAAAATGGTACAAGGAACTGTAAAATGGTTTAATGACGCCAAGGGATTCGGTTTTATCGAGCAGGACAACGGCCCCGATGTTTTCGTGCACTTCTCTGCCATTGCTGGCGACGGCTTCAAGTCCCTCGCTGAAGGTGACCGGGTTGAGTTTGAAGTGACTGAAGGCCAGAAAGGCCCCCAGTCTGCCAACGTCCGCAAGATCTAATAGCGGCCGAATCCGGCTTTTTATTCGATCTAAACCCCGCCTGATCCGTAAGGAGCAGGCAGGGTACAGTAGCAACGGGCTCGTCGCCAAGGCGGCAAGCTTGAGATACTGGAAAGCCCCGCTTCTTCGGAAGCGGGGCTTTTGTTTTTGGCGAAACGTATTCAAACAGGCCGGATAATGCAAGGCGCAGCAGGCCGCAGGTTGAGCGCTAACCTCTATGGCTATTGGTCAGCTCTCCCAGGGCGGTGAGCAGATGCTCGATGTGCTGTTCGTTGTTGAACCAGCCGGGGCTGACGCGCACCGTGCCCTGCGGAAAGGTGCCGATGGTGCGGTGGGCATCGGGCGCGCAGTGCAGGCCGGCGCGGGTGTGGATAGCGTGGTCGCGGTCGAGGAGAAAGGCGATGGCGGCCGGGTCGTGGCCGTCGATGGTGAAGGAGAGGGCGGTACCCTGGCGATCCATGGCACCGGCGCCGTGAAGGCGCAGGCCGGGGATTTGTGGCAGCTCCTGCCGCAGGCGCCGGACCAGGTTCAGTTCGTGGCGGCGAATGGTATCGAGGCCGGTGGCAAGAAGAAACTCGATGCCGGCCTTCAGGCCGGCCAGGCCGGAACTGTTGGCTGTACCGCTTTCGAGGCCTTCGGGGAGCTGCGGCGCTGGCAGGGGAGAGGTCGAGTCACCGCCGGTGCCGCCGACCAGCAGCGGCCGAATCTGCAGCTCTTCCCGCACATAGAGCAGGCCGGTTCCTGGCGGACCGAACAGACCCTTGTGGCCGGGCACGGCCAGCAGGTCGATGGTCATCGCCTCGACGTCCAGGTCGAACAGGCCGGCACTCTGGGCGCCATCGACCAAGGTCAGGATGCCCTGTTTTCGGCACCAGGGGCCGAGCTCTTCGATAGCCTGGCGGGTGCCGGTGACGTTGGAGCAGTGGCTGAGCACCAGCAGCCGCGGCCGGTGAGCGCAGGCGGCCTTGAGGTCGGCCGGCTCGACAAAGCCGTCGGTGCCGGCGGCCACCTTGACGATTTCAACGCCTCGGCGGCGCAGCAGCTCGAGGGGGCGCAGCACGGCGTTGTGTTCCATGCTGGTGGTGACCACCCGGTCGCCGGGGTTGAGCAGACCGAACAGGGCCAGGTTGAGGGCTTCGGTGGCGCTGGCGGTAAAGACGATGCGTGCCGCATCGGCGACACCGAACAGCCGGGCTGCCGCCAGGCGGGTTTCGAACAGCAGCCGACTTGCCTCAATGGCGGCCCGGTAGCTGCCCCGGCCCGGACTGGCGCCAAGCTCCCGCAGGGTCCGGTCGGCGGCCCGATAGATCGCTTCGGGTTTTGGATGGGAGGTGGCGGCGTTGTCGAGGTAAATGGTCATGGCAACAGCGGCTAGAGTTTGCGGAAGTCCGACCCTTCACGGACGAACAGTTCGGCGGGCTGCAGGTCGGCGTCTGCCAAAATATCCCCAATTTGAAGAGCTAGCTCGGGGCTAAAACGAATCGCTAGGCCGCAGGCCGAGCTCAATTCCCTGGGGGCAGGGATGAGCAGAAAATCCGCCCCCTGTTCCTTGAGGTGTTTTTCTGCCGCCAGCACTCGGTGTATGGAGTGAAAGAGGGCGACGTAATCCCGGTCCCGGATCATCGCTGCCCTCAGTCGCGGGGCACGGCCAGCATGCGCTCCAGGGAGACCTCGGCCCGCGTGCGAATCTCTTCCGGCACGGTGATCACCGGTGTAAGGGTTTTGAGGCTGGCGTGCAGGTCCTCCAGGGAGATCAGCTTCATGTTGGGGCAGATCAGCGCGGGGCTGGCCAGGACGAATTCCTTGTCCGGACTTTCCTTGCGCATGCGGTAGAGGATGCCCATCTCCGTGCCGATAATGAACTTTTTCGACGGGAAGGTGCGCACATAGTCGTACATGCCGCTGGTGGAGCAGATATGGTCGGCCAGTTCCAGCACCTCGGGGCTGCATTCGGGATGGGCGATAAAGGGGGCGCCGGGGTGTTCGGTCTTGATCCGCTGAACGTCTTCGGCCAGCAGATTATCGTGGCTCGGGCAGAAGCCCTGCCAGAGATGGAAGGTCTTCTCCGGCACGAAGGAGGCCACATAGCGCCCTAGATTGCGGTCCGGGGCGAAGATGATCTCCTTGGCCTCGAGGGACCGCACTACCTTGACCGCGTTGGCGCTGGTGCAGCAGATGTCCGTTTCGGCCTTGGTCGCCGCGGTGCTGTTGACGTAGGTCACCACGGTGGCGTCGGGAAAGCGCTGTTTCATCTTGCTCAATCCGTCGGCGGTAATCATGTCCGCCATGGGGCAGCCGGCGTCGGCTCGGGGTAGCAGCACGGTCTTGCCGGGTGCGAGGATAGCGGCACTTTCTGCCATGAAGTGGACGCCGCAGAAGACAATCACGTCCTTGTCGGTGCGGGCTGCTTCCATGGACAGGCCCAGAGAGTCGCCGGTGATATCGGCTATTTCCTGGATTTCATCCCGCTGATAGTTGTGGGCCAGGATCAGGGCGTTGCGCTCGGCAGCCAGTTGGCGGATCTGCTGTTTAAGGGTTTCCTGATTCATCGCGTAGAATTTCCCCTGTTGCGGTTAGATTGGTTCGATGTCTGATTATTATTGGACAGCGTCCTGCTGTCATGTGTTGCCCCACTGATTTTTCTATTTCCGACAAAATTTGTCAAGTATGAAATGGCAATGGGGGATTCCTGCCGACCGAAGGTTGTATGGTGATTGTCTGCTGCGGCAAAGGGCTGTATACTTCCGGCGGAGTCTTGGAAAGGGCAATTTCAATGCAGTCACAGCTACCAAAGAAGGGAAAGCAGGGATGAATATATCGGATCGTTACCGAGAATTGATCGACGATGTGCGGTTATTGTTGGACGCCCCAGCGGATGCCTCTGGAGTCGAGGTGCTGAAGGCCCAGCGGATCATCGATCAGGCCGCACAAGATATGGAGGAACTGGAAGAGCTGGTCGGGGATATTCCCCAAATGCAGTTGGAGTCCAAGTTGGCCCCGGTGCTGCTGAAAAGCCACAGTCAACTCGACCGGGCTCGGCTGTTGCTGGTAGAGCAGGGCGCCGAGGATCGTGCGGCGGCGGTTTGGGAACTGGAGCAGAAGATTTATCGCCTGCTCAACGCCCTTTAACGGCCGGTTGCCAAAGGGCCTGTGCTGCAGACTCGGAATTTAGTCGCACCGGGCCAACGGCGGGACCAGTCGCTTCGGCGGCCTTGCAACGGCGGCGATCTTGTCTAGAGTAGTAACAGAGGGTGGCGCTGTCGGACTAACAAGGTCGCCCCGGTCTCGAAAGGAGGCGTAGACATGTCGCTGGGAAAAACCTGGTTCACCCCGAAGGAGGCGGCGGCCATGTTCGGCATCGATCGTAAATTGATTCTGGAATGGGTCGAGGAAGGACTGGTGCGCTGCGAACGGCTTGACGGCGAGGTTGTGCAGATCAATCTCGATGATCTTAAGCTGGAGGTCGAGGCCTTGCTCAAAAGATCCTGAGGGTGAGGTGCGATTATTTTGGCAGCAAAATGACAAAGGCGCCCCGCTTGATGCCCGGCGCCATTTTGTTTTATGCGATGGACCGACCCCCCCCCATTTTTAGGCGGGCATGGGCCTGGCG
>JAUWLU010000037.1 GCA_030613545.1 Desulfuromonadales bacterium | reverse complement strand
CCCTGCTGCTCCTGGCCCTCATCGTCCGCAGCCTCTGGTCACGCTCAGCCCACCATTAAGCAACCGAGCCCTAACCACCCGAAATCGGTTGGTCCAACGCAACAAGGGCTTACGCTATCCGCGTAAGCCCTTGGCTGCTTTGGTTCATGGCAGAATCCGCCCACAGTGAATTCCGGGCGGTTGCTAAATGGCGGAGGGGGTGGGATTCGCCCACTCTGTCGCCGACCTCACGTCGACTCCGGCGTAGGCTCCCCTGCACTCGCTGACGCGGGCATCCCTGCCCGCTTTTCTGACATTTAGTCAGCGCTCGCTCCGCTTCGAATCCCATAGTGAATTCCGAGCGGATAAAAAATGGCGGAGGGGGTGGGATTCGAACCCACGGTACCTTGCGGTACAACAGATTTCGAGTCTGTCACCTTCGACCTCTCGGACACCCCTCCGTATTTTTCTATATTGTTGGCCTTTTTCTGCGCTCCGCACGCAACTGGCGAAAGAAACCGCTCAACATTTCGCTGCAAGTCTCGCCGAGCACCCCTTCGGTGACCGTTACCCGATGGTTGAAACGTTCATCCTGCGAAAAGTTGTAAATAGAACCGACTGCTCCGGCTCGGGGATCACGACAGCCGAAAACCAACCGCGGAATCCGCGCCAGAATGATCGCTCCCATGCACATGACGCAGGGCTCAAGGGTCACATACAGCGTACAGTCGAGCAAGCGCCAGGAACCGAGGGCGGCCGCCGCCTGCCGAATGGCGATCATTTCGGCATGGGAGGTCGGATCGTTGCTGGCCTCCCGCAGGTTATGCCCGCGCCCGATGATAGCGCCATCATGAACCACCAAGGCGCCGACCGGGACTTCGCCCAGTTCAGCCGCTGCTGCTGCCTCCTGCAGACTGGCCAGCATCCAGTCCCGATCTTTTTGGTCAGCGAGGTCCACAGGCTTTCAATTTAGAAAAAACATCGCGTAAAAACGCTTTTGTTGTCTTGAGAGATGGCAATTTATAGCCATTTTTCGCGGACCTGTCAAGCGTGTTCAATGATCGGGGGCATGGCGATCAACGACTAAAAAATGTGAATGCGATGGAAATGTTGAATATATAGCAAGCCATTGATCGGGCTCCGATCTTTTATGCAATCCCATAGCTACTATTTTCGGGTACACTAGGTGCGGACATTGCGCTGCCGGCTTCATCAAGTCGGCCGCACTATTGGATTTTCCCTGTCAGGAGTTTTCGTTATGCCCCCATACCGCGCCAGCGGCATCCTGCTTCATCCCACCTCCCTGCCCGGCCCCCACGGCATCGGCAACCTCGGAGGCGAAGCCTACCGTTTCGTCGATTTTCTTGCCGCCAGCGGCCATAGCCTGTGGCAGATCCTGCCCCTGGGCCCGACCGGATACGGGGATTCCCCCTACAGCGCCCTGTCCGCCTTTGCCGGCAACCCGCTGCTGATCTGCCTGGAGCGCCTGGTGGAGGCCGGCGATCTCGAGCCGGCGGACATCGCCGGGGTCAGCATGGAGGAGGGGCGGGTTCATTTCCGCTTTGCACACAGCTTTAAGGCACGGCTGTTGCGCAAGGCCGCCCAAACCTTTCGCAGCATAGGCGAGCAGCAGCGGCAACAGGCGTTTGCCAAATTCTGCAGCGAGCAGGCCGACTGGCTCGACGACTATGCCCTGTTTCAGACCTTGCGCCGACAGTTCAAAGAAGCGAGCTGGAATAACTGGCCGCTGGAGATTCGACAACGCCAGCCGCAGGCCGTAGCCTTCTGGAAGGAGGAACTGGCCGACGGCCTGTTTGAGGAGCGTTATGTCCAGTTCGTCTTTTATGAGCAGTGGTTTACCTTAAAAAACTATGCCAATCACCGAGGCGTCCGCCTGCTCGGCGATCTGCCGATCTTCGTCGCCCTCGATTCAGCCGACGTCTGGAGCCATCCGGAGCTCTTCCAGCTTGACCAGGAGAGTCGACCGACCCTGGTGGCCGGCGTGCCCCCCGATTACTTCAGCGCCACCGGGCAACGCTGGGGCAATCCCCTGTACCGCTGGGAGCGCATGGCGGAAAACGATTTTACCTGGTGGAAAACCCGCCTGCGCTGGGCCCTGAAGCAGACCGACCTGCTGCGCATCGACCACTTTCGCGGCTTTGAGTCCTGCTGGGCCATACCCGCCGCCGAACCGACGGCCATCAACGGCACCTGGCAACCGGTCCCCGGAGCTAAGCTGTTCACCAGCCTGCTCGACGAGTTCGGCCAGCTGCCGCTGATCGCCGAGGATCTGGGGGTCATCACCCCCGAAGTGGAGGCCCTGCGCGACCAGTTCGGCCTGCCGGGCATGAAAATTCTCCAGTTCGGCTTCGATTCCGGTCCGGACAACCCCTATCTGCCGCACAATCTGCCACGACGCTGTGTTGTCTATACCGGCACCCACGACAACGACACCACCCTCGGCTGGTGGCAAAGCCTGTCAACCAAGGCGCAACAGCAGATCGCCGCTTATCTGGGCCATCCTGTGTCGAACATGCCCTGGGATCTGATCCATTCGGCCATGACCAGCGTGGCCGACACCTGCATCGTGCCGCTGCAGGATCTTTTGGGCCTGGATGACGGCGCCCGTATGAACCGCCCCGGCCAGCCCGAACACAACTGGTGCTGGCGATTTGTTCCGGACGCTTTGAGCGATGCATTGCGGCAGCGGCTGCAAGAACTGAACGAGCTTAGCGGCCGGACGCCGGTAAAGGGAGAGTGAATTGGTTGGATGAGGATGCCACCAGCTTTATTCTGGCGGCCCCTCCCTGTGAAAGGTGGCGAAAATACGCTCGGCCAGATTTTTTGGCAAACCGGGCATCTCCTCCAGCTGCTGCAGGGTAGCCTGCTTGATCTTCTTCAGGCTGCCAAAATGGCGCAGCAGGGCCTTGCGCCGTTGGGCGCCGACACCGGGAATATCCTCCAGGGCTGAGCGCAAGGTCGACTGGCGGCGCAGTTTACGATGATAGGTAATGGCGAAGCGGTGCGCCTCGTCGCGTAACCGCTCGAGCATAAAGAGGGCCGGCGATCCCTGGCGCAGTACCACCGGATTCTTGCGGCCGAGCAGAAAAAACCGCTCTGCGCTGCGCTCCACCGCCTTACCGCGCACATTGCTGCGTACCCGGCTTTTGGCCATGCCGACCGCGTCGATGCGATCGCTCAAGGCCAATTCGTCAAGAACCGCGCTCAATACCGCCAGCTGGCCTTTGCCGCCATCGATAAGAATGAAATCAGGCAGCATCTCCTCTTCCATCCCCCTGGTCAGACGCCTCTTAAGCACCTCGTAGAGGGAAGCGTAATCGTCCGATCCGGCCACCGTGCGTATGCGAAAATGGCGATAAGCGCCCTTGTCCGGCTCGCCGTCACTCAGTACCGCCATACTGGCCACGCTGAAGCGCCCCTGCACATTGGAGACGTCGAAACATTCGATCCTTTGCGGCAGGCGCCGCAGCTGCAGCCGGGTGGCGATATCCCGCAACACCTGATGCCGTGCCTCGCGACGGCTGCCCTTTTCGCGATAGGCCTCCTCGGCGTTGCGCCGCGCCATCTCGACCAACTGCCGCCCCCCTCCCCGTTGGGGCACCAGCAAGTGAACCTTCTTGCCTTTGCGCTCGCTCAGCCAGTCAGCCAGCGTCTCGGCATCCTCGACAGCCAAAGGCAGCAACAGGCGATCGGGCACAAAAACCTCACGACTGTAAAATTCCTGCAAAAAGGACGACAACAGTTCGTCCTCGGCTAGCCGCCATTCGAGGCTGTAGCTGCGACGGCCGATCACCTTGCCCTCCCGAACAAAGAGAATCGCCAGTTCCACCTCACCGCCCTCACGATGCAGACCGACCACGTCCTGATCACCACCGCCGGCTTCGGCTACCTTCTGCTGCTCAACAGTCTGCTCAATAGCCTGAAGCTGATCCCGCAGCCGGGCGGCCTGCTCGAAATCAAGCTGTTCGGCAGCCGTGCTCATGCGCTGCTGCAACAGGGTCACTACTTCCTTTTCGCGGCCGGCCAGCAGCGCCACGGCTCCATCGACCAGGACCCGATACTCCGAGTGTCCAATCAAGCCATGGCAGGGAGCGCTGCACTGATCAATCTGATGGTAAAGGCAGGGCCGGTCCCGGCGGCGGCAGGTTTCCAGGGGATAATGCCGCAGAGGAAAGATGCGATAGATGAGTTTAAGGGTTTCGCGCACCGCCACAGCCGAGGAGTAGGGGCCAAAGTAACGGGCGCCGTCCTTTTTTACCCGGCGCACCAGTTGCAGGGTGGGAAATTCCTCGCGCAGATCGATGCGCAGAGAAACATAGGTCTTATCGTCCCGCAGATTGATGTTGTAGCGGGGCCGATATTTTTTGATCAGGGTGTTCTCAAGGAGCAGGGCCTCTTTTTCCGTGTCGGTGACGATGGTGTCGATAGCCGCCACCCGGTTCATGAGAAAGCGGATGTGGGCCCGCCCGTCGCCGGTGGCGGAAAAGTAACCGCGCAGCCGATTACGCAGGTGCTTGGCCTTGCCGACATAAAGCACCTCGTCCTGACTCCCCTTCATCAGATAGACGCCGGCGGCGGCGGGGAACTTTTTCAGATCGACATCGAACATTGCCAGGGGCCTCTGAACCGGCAGCAATAAAAAAGCCAGGGAACACGTCCCTGGCCACGGTTGAAATCTATTGGACTATATCGAGAGTAGCAACGCTGATCGCTGCCTGTCAAGACAGACGGGACAGCCCTTAATTCGCCGCAGGCGACGACGGACGTTTCCAACGGGCGACGACCTTGATCAAGCCGAGCAAAGCGATGCCGACAAAGAGAAAACCCCGCAGCCGCGCCGGCTCCTTGCCTTCGCTGAACAGAATCACATCTTCCGGCAGATCGACACCGTAATCGCGCTCCAGCTTGGCCAGGCGATTTTGGTTGTTGATGGCGACCAGGCCGCCCATGATCATACCGGACACATCGCGACGGCCGGAAAAGAGCTCTTGATGCTCCTGTACATAGCGCTGCTGCTCCTGCACATTCTCAAGCTTGAAATGATAGGTCCTGAGGGCGTCGACAATGGCCGGTGCGCGGGTTTCGACCAGCACCCGATAGTCCTGGGCGTCGCTGGCTATTTTCAGCGGCACCAAAAAGGCGCTGACCTCGACGGAACCGGTGGTGGAAATAGCCTGCAGCAGATCGACATAGCCGCCCTCGATGGCCAGCCACTGCTGAGACGGTTGGCCGCCCTCCAGTTCGGCAATGGAAATCGGCTGAACCTGGTAGTTGCGACGCAGGGTATTCAGGTCGGAACCGCCAAGATAAAGCAGCACCAGACAGATGACCAGCAAAGTAACGCGATATCGTTTCATGATTCTCCTAAGCAGGCAGCCTATCAGCAACATAACATATTCTGCTGATCAGGCCCGACAACAAATTTACTGCGGAAGCTACTAAAAGGCGGGGTCGCCAGAAGGCGACCCCGCAAATGTAACACATCAGGCAATTAACACATTAGACAATTTCGGCTTCAGACCACTCAGCCCTCGACGGGCGCTGCAACCGCCGGGCCCTGAGTCATCAGGGAAACCACCACCAGAGCGATGAAGCTCAGGGGGATGGAGACCAGCGCCGGGCTGTTGAAAGTGATCGGCGCATTCTGGGGCAGCAGACCGTAACGAACCCACATGTCGGGGGAGATCAGGATCAGGCCCATGGCCGATACCAGACCAACAGTGATCGAAGCGGTGATGCCCTTAGCAGTGGTCTTCTTCCAGAACAACAGCATGAGAATCGCCGGCAGGTTAGCCGAAGCGGCCACGGCAAAGGCCCAGCCGACCAGGAAGGAGACGTTCATCCCTTCGAAGACGATACCGAGATAGATGGCAACGATGCCGACCACTACTGCCGAGATCTTGCCCGCCATAACCTTGCCGCTGTCGGTCATCTTGATGCCGAGGAAGTTATCCATCAAGTCGTGCGCAACGGCCCCCGATGAGGCGACGATCAGACCGGAGACGGTACCGAGAACGGTGGCGAAGGCGATGGACGAAATGATCGAGAACAGGACCACACCGAAGGACAGAGCCACCAGCGGCGCCGACATGTTGTTGTCGGTGAGGTTGAGGACGCCGTTGGTCATGGCGCCGATACCCATGAACAGAGTCAGCATGTAGAAGAAACCGATGGCGGCGATGGCGACCAGGGTCGACTTACGGGCCGCGGCCTGGCTCGGTACGGTGTAGTAGCGAATCAGGATGTGGGGCAGCGCGGCAGTACCGCAGAACAGGGCCAGCATCAGCGAGATGAAGTTGAACTTGTCGGTGCCGGAGGCGTTGTCGACCTTGAACTTCAGGCCGGGGCGCAGGATGCGGGTACCGCTGGTCGGCTTCTGGTAGTAGATGAGGGTGGTGCCGCCATCGGCGTTCTTGATGTACTGCTTGCCCCACAACACCACGGTGGAGTCCTTGACCGCCTTGAGGAAGGCGAAAGGCCCGATGGCGCCGGTTTCCGCCACTTCGACGCCGTCGACCTTGAGCTCCTTGATATGACCGACCGGGAAAAACTTGCCCTCCTCCTTGGCCGAGCCGTTGTAGAGCTTGGTGCCGTCGGCGAGGGTGATAACGAACAGGGTCTCTTCCAGGGTGTAACCGGTAGCGGCCTGCTTGACCTGCCAGATCGACTCGGCGCCGTCCTTGGTCAGTTTGACAAAGCCGGCCTCACCGTAGGGGCCTGCCTGCCAGTCGGCCGGGGCGCTGTAGGAGGGGTCGGAGAGGAGCAGCGAACCGTCGCCGGCCACGTTGGCCATCATGCTCTGGAAATCGTGATAGGCCTTGGTGCCGCCCTGATCGGGGTCGGTGGAGAGGCCGCGACCGAGGATGCCGAACACCAGGATGGAGGAACAGATCAGCAGCAGGCCGCCCTTCATGAACTGGACGTAAGTGGTGGAGGCCATGCCGGCGGTGGCCACGATCAGGGTGACGACGATGCCGACGATGATGACGCCGACGTAGTGCGGCATGCCGAGCAGCGGCTGCACCAGCACGCCGGCGCCGACCATCTGCGGGATCAGGTAGAAGATCGACACCACCAGGGTGGAGATGGCGGCGGAGAGCTGAATGCCCTTGGAGTTGAACTTGGAGTCGAGGGCGTCGGTAAAGGTGAACTTACCGAGACGCTTCATCGGCTCGGCGACCAGGAACAGGGCCACCATCCAGCCGGCCAGATAGCCGATGGAGTAGAGGAAGCCGTCGTAACCGGCGGTCGCGATCATGCCGCAGATACCGAGGAAGGAAGCGGCCGAGAGGTAGTCGCCGGCAAAGGCGATGCCGTTGACGAACCAGTGGATGTTTCCGCCGGCGGCATAGTAGCCTTCGGAGGAGGTAACGCGGCGGGCCAGGTAAAAGGAGAGACCCAGCACAAAGAGGACGAAAGAGACGAACAGGGCGATTGCCAACGGAGATTGAGTATAAATCATTGGTGGCGCCCCCTATTTATTCAGCCGCTTTTCCGCAGCGGTGCAGAAATGGTTGTAGACGATCGCCATGACGAAAGCCAAAAAAATCAGACCGAAACCGTAGACGACGGCCAGGGTCTGGCCCAAAACGATAGTTTCCATCATCGACGGGTTAACGGAGTTGATACCTACAAAAATGGCATAAACCAGGGTGTAAGCGATAAACATATAGATGCCAAGCTTGGTCTTGTAACCGGACGCATAATCCTTGCCCAGCTTTACTGCGGGTCCGTGTCCCATAGTTGCTACTCCTTTACTAGTCTTTTCTCTCCTGAATACAAAGAGCGGTACGACGAGCTCAAAAAAATGGCGGCGCGCACCAGTGGCGTTCCGCATGGGTCCCAACAAAGGGCTTGCTGATGTCCACCTCCTCTCATAGCGGCTTGCGGCCCGAGGGAGAGCCGCCTGCAGATAACGACACTGCTGTGCTATCGACGAAAGCATACTGCATGAAACAATTTTTTCGGGCTGGCAGAGCATAATATTACACAGCGCACCGTAAACAACCCGAATGTAAATAACCCGGCCATGATACGGCGTTAGCAATAGAAGTCAATAAAAAACTTTTTCAGGAAAGAACCGGAAATGGCCCGAAAGGAATAGCAGAATAGTACCAAGAAAATATTTAGAAGGGGGTTTTAGCGAAGTGCCGGCGGGCGGCGTCCTGCAGTTTCTTGACCGCATGCAACGCCCCCTTGAGGAGTTCCTGTTCGTTTTTGGGCAAGGCCTGAGGATCGAGATAATGGCTCGGCTCGAGACCGGCCTCGACCAGGGCGATTTCGTTGCGCAGACGCAGATAGACCAGAGCCTCAAAGGCAGCCCGCACATGTTCGGCGGTTTCGGCATCGAAGACATTAAGTTCGACCAGAACCTTGAGCCGTTCCAGGGTGGGCAGTTCCGCTCGCGCCAACTCCAGGCAGAACATGCGCACGCAATCGACGATAAAGATGCTGCCGCCGTTTTTGAGGGAAAGCAGCCCGGCCCGCTCAGCGCTCTTTTCCAGCAGAAAACGGCCCATAAAACCGATAGGGGCCCGGCATTGCAGGTCAAGGGACATCATGTGATAGAGAAAACCGGGAAATTCGCGAATGCCCTGCTGCACGATACCACGCAATTCGTGGGCCAGACCGGCATCGCCGACCAGGGTGGTAAAGTCGAAGAAGATGGACGAATCCCGTACATTCTGCGGCTCCGGGGCATTGAACCACTCCCGCAGTCGTGCCCGCCAGTCACTCAGGCGGCCGCGCCAGGCCGGGTTGTTGGCCATGACCTTGCCATCGCACAGGGGATAGCCGACCTCGGCCAGTGCGGCCACCAGTTTCTCGGCGAAGGGCACAAAATAACTCTCGACCTCGGCCAGCTTTTCCTCGGACATGTCCTCATAGATAAAGCCATTGTCCTGGTCGGGCCCGAGCAGCATTTCGCGGCGCCCGCCACTGCCCATGATCAGAAAGCAGTGCCGCACCGCCGGCTTCTGTTGGCCGGCGGCTGCCAGTTGCTGCTCGCAAATGGCATAGACCCGCTTGATGATGGCGTGATGCAGATGGGAGATGATCTCCGTCACTTCGTGAATGCTGCGCGTTTCGGCAAGCAGCGCCCGCGCTACATTGATAATCTCCTGACGCATGCGGGACAGGCCGGCCAGACGCTCTTCCTCCTCGATACTGCCCAGCAGCAGCATCGCTTTCTGGCTGCGGTAGCGCATCAGGTCGCGTAAGGTGACCATACCGACCGGTTCGCCTCGATCGAAGACCGGCATATGCCTGATCTGGTGGCCGAGCATGTAGGCCATGGCCTCATACATGTAGGTGTCGGGGGACATGACGTGAGGATGGGGAGTCATCAACTGTTCGGCGGTGACTTTTTGGGGATCGACGTCATCAGCGGCAATCACCTTGGTCACCAGATCTTTTTCTGTAATCAGACCGGCAGGCAGACCGTCCTGCCCGGTGACCAGCACCGAGCTGATGTGCTTTTCGGCCATGCGGCGGGCAATCTGCCGGGCGGTTGCCTCTCTGGCGCAAGCCTCGATAGGGGACGACATGATCTCGGACAGCCGCTTTTTAAAGGGATAGGCTTCCATCTGGCCGAGAGCGCTACGGGTATGATCGGCCACCATTTCGCTGTATAGCTGTCGAACCCTTGAGACGAGCACGCCCGCAAAATAGTCGCGCAATTGCGGGTAGCGCCTTTCAACCTGATGCAGCAGCTCAAAGGGCAGCAGGTAGCATTCGACCTCGTTGGCGGCCCGGGCACCGACCGAATAGGGCTCATCGCCGAACAGGGCGGTGTCGCCCAGAAACTGCCCTTCCTGCAGGTAGTCGACCACCATGTCTTCGCCGGCCGAGGTAAGCACGGTGATCTCCACCAGCCCCTCCTTGACCACATAGAGATAACCACTGGACGGATCGTTCTGGGTAAAGATGCAGGCCCCGGCTGGATAAGCATTGATACGGGATGCCGCGAGCAGATCCTGCACCACCATCTCCGGCAGCTGGTTGAAAGGTTCCACGTCTCGTAAATGCTTTGAAAGACTCATGGGCGCCCTCCCTTTACTCGAATAACTCGACAGCCCTTCATCGCCGCCACGACGATCAACCGGGCTTCAGCACATCGCCTCACAAAGTGATAGCCCAGTGTTTATCCGGAAACTCCGGATGAACACTGGCGAGTTTCTGATTTGGAAACGAACAATTTTTCGTAAGGTCAAGGAAATCAATGGCTTGCGCGGAGGCGTACATCGGTACGCGCACAAGCAAAGCCGTGGTTTGACGCAGAGATTACTGAAAAGGGCCGTTTCCAGACAGAAACTAGCCTAGCATGTTATCGGCTCACAGCACACCTGGCAAGCCCTATCCCCCTCTGTCGGCAAAGCGCATCCCTTCAAGGCGTGCGGCGGACTGTTGAATTCCTGCGGGGAGCCGGATTGTCACGAAGGCCCATCTTGTGTATCATATCGACTGGCACATCTTGGGTCGCTAAGGCGGCCGCAGCCAAGACCAATCCGAGGGCATCGATGCGTCCTACCGTTAAATACTGGATCTTCCTGTTCATCATTCTGTTCGCCGTGTTCGGCGTCATCCTCGGTAGTCTGGCCGCCGCCTGGCATCAGATCACCCTTGAAGAGCAGGACTTCATCGCCCACATCGCCCACCGCCTGATCCCTTTTCCGCTGATCGGCGCAACCTTTCTGTTTCTCATCATCGGCGGTCTGGTCGGCCTGCTGTTTTATTTTTACGTGGTGCCGATCCTGCGCCTCGGCGAGGAAACCAAGCTGATCTCGGCCGTCAACCCCAGCTACCGAATCCAGCCCAAGGGCGCTCCGGAACTGGTCAACCTGGCCGGCATCATCAACGAATCGGCCGACGCGTTTGAAACCCTGCAGGCTGAAGTCAAGGAGAAGATCAACCAGGCTCGCTCCGATCTGCAGCACGAACGCAACCTGCTGGCGGCCCTGATGTCGGAACTGCCGACCGGGGTGCTGGCCTGCAACACCGGCGGCCAGATCCTGCTCTACAACCAGCAGGCACAGAAACTGCTGCAGAAGCCCGGCAAACTCATCGGTCTCGGCCGCTCGCTGTTCAGCATCCTCGACCGAGGCCCCATCGTCCACGCCATCGATGTGCTGCATCAGGCTGCCAGCCGGGGGCAGAAGACCCCGACCACCAACTTCATCATAACGGTCAGCGAATCCCTCACCCTGCGGGTTCACATGGCCCCGGTGTACAAGAACGGCGACGGGAAGAAAGAGGTTTCCGGCTTCGTGCTGGCCATGGAGGACCTGAGCCGGCAGATGGAGTGCGGTCTGCAACGCGAGCAGATATTCCGCAGCCTGACCGCCGCCCTTCACTCCCCCCTCGACCAGGTCCGCGGGGCGCTGGAGGGCCTGGCCGGAAAACCGCCCCAGGACGACGATCAACGGCAGACCCACTGGCAGATCATCGACCAGGCCGCGGCCAGTCTGGCCGAAGAACTGCAGCGGGCCGAAGAGGCCTTCGAACAGCAACTGGTCGCCGGCGGCCACTCGGAGAACGTGCTCGGCGAGCATCTGCTGAATATCATCGAGCGCCACCTGCAGCGCCATGCAGGCATCACCATCGACCACCGGGTCGAAGAGGAAATCTGGCTACAGGTGGACAGCTATGCCATGGTGCAGGGACTGGCCCAGCTCGGCGACGCCCTGCGAGGCGTCGAGGGCTTTTCCTCCCTGGCCCTGCAGCTTAGTCGCAGGAGCGGCAATCAGGCGGTTTTGGAGATTAGCTGGCCCGGCTGCACCATCAGCCGCATGGAGTTGGACGCCTGGCAGAATCGGCCCCTGATCCGCGACGCCCAGGACCGCCTGGTCTCTTTCGGCGATCTGATCCAGAACATCGGCGGCACCTTTGAGCTGCCGCGCGAAAAAACCGAGCACTTCGACCAGCTGCGCGTCGTCCTGCCCATATCGGAACCGGAAGAGCACTTTGCCGACACCTCGGCCGCTGAGCAGCGCCCGATCTACTACGAATTCGGCCTGCTGCACCAGGTGTGCAGGGACGACCTCTGCCAGCAACCCCTCGGCAAGCTGACCTACGCCGTATTCGACACGGAAACAACCGGCCTCAACCCCTCCGAGGGGGACGAGATCATCCAGATCGGCGCGGTGCGCATCGTCAACGGCAGGATCCTGTACGATGAAACCCTCGATCAACTGGTCGACCCGCGCCGCCCGGTCCCGGAGGAATCGGTCAAGGTCCACGGCATCGCCCCGGAGCTACTGCTCGGCCAGCCGACCATCGACCAGGCCCTGCCCGAACTGCACCATTTCGCCGAGGGCTCGGTGCTGGTGGCCCACAACGCCGCTTTCGACATGAAATTTCTCAAGCTCAAGGAAAAAGCGAGCGGCGTTCGTTTCGATCAGCCGGTGCTCGACACCCTGCTCCTTTCGTGGTTCGTTCACCCCAACCAGCAAAGCCACAGCCTGGATGAAGTCGCCAAACGCCTCGGCATCGCCATGGTCGGCCGCCATACCGCCCTCGGCGACGCCATGGTGACCGCCGAAATACTGCGCAAGCTGATCCCGCTGCTAGCGGCGAAAGGGGTCCATACCCTGCAGGAGGCCATGGAGGCTTCTATGAAGGCCCCCTTTGCCAATCTCAATATCTATTAGAACCAGCCATATCAAAGCCCCACAAACAAAAAAATCCCGCCTGCCCGGCGGGATTTTTTTATTCTGTGGATTATATCAGGAGACTCTGACTGGCGCCCGGTCTACATGGACCGAATCGACTCAAAAAGCTTGCGCAGATTGCCGACACAGGCATCGATCGCATTGGCCATTCGGCCGATTTCATCCTTGCGGGTCATGCCGAGATGAACATCGAAGTTGCCGCTGCCAAGCTTTTCCATAGCCTCAACCGCTTGCCCCAAGGGAACGGCGATCTGGCGGGAGACGATCAGGGTTACCGCAACCACACCGAACAGCAGCGCACTGAAGATACCGATGGTGGTATAAAAAACCCTGGCCAGGTTACGCTCGATATCGTCGGTATAGACTCCGGCGCCGACAATCCAGCTCCACTGCGGCAGCTGCTTGACAAAAGAAACCTTCCCGGCCGGCATGGTGCTGCCCGGCTTGTGCCAGACGTACTCGATGAACCCCTGCCCCTGGCGGCGGCACAACTCGGCCATTTCCACGAACAGGGCCTTGCCCCGCGGATCCCGATAGTCGCTCAGGTCCTGACCAACCAGTTCCTGATTGAACGGGTGCATGACCATGCGCGGCTGAAAATCGTTGATCCAGTAATAGTTGTCCACATCGAAGCGCAGTGAACGGACCGCCGCAATCGCCTGTCTCTGAGCGGCCTTGGAGTCGAGTTGACCGCTGTCGGCCAAGCCGGCGTAATAATCGAGAACTCCCCAGGCCGTTTCGACGACATGTTGAATCTCATTGCGGCGAGCCTGCACATAATTGTGCTTGGCGTCCAGGTACATCCAGATGACCACCAACGAAAAGACGGTCAGCATGGCCCCGCTCAGCAGGAAGATCTTATGGGAGATCTTCAGATCTTTCATTGCCGACTCCTTTGGCAACAGTCGAGACATCGAGTGACCCGTACCGTTCCGGCACAACCGGTCTATCGCCTAATCTTAAGGGATAACAGGACGCTTGGCAACTGGCTCGCGCCTCGAACACAGCTTGACGCAAAGCTACGAAGCGCAGAGAGCTTCTGCCAGGAAGCTAGCGGCGAGCAACACCGATAGGGCCACAGACCGTTCCGAGCCGATACTGGCAGGCATCCAGCGCTAACAGCTGCCTTCCAGTTTACGCTCGACCTTGGCCAGGCGCTTAAGGCCGTACCTCAGATTGCGATAGCGCAGGTTGGTGCTCTTGCGGGGTTCGAATTCATGTTTCCTGGCCCGCTCGATCACCTTGTAAATGGTCGGCCGCGAAACATTATACCGCTCTGCGAGATCGGTGATATTTGTTCCGCCGGTTTGATAGGTTTGCCAGATTTCCTGACGGTCCTGGGGGGTAAGTCGAACACGTTCTGATAGTTTCATAATGTCACAACATTCAGGCAAAGAAGGTTAAGGATTTTACCATCGCGGGCTGGATAAACAACCTGTCAGGCAGGAACCGGCACAAAGCCGCGACGGCCATAGATTTCTTTGAAAAAACGCACCAACCCGGCACCAGTCGCGAGGGTGCCGGTGGCAATGCCCCCATATCCGGCTGCCAGCCTGAGGGGAGTCAGATCCGTGGCATTGCCAAGAGCCAATAGGACGAAGGAGATGGTCAGCAGAGCGAAAAGCGCTCGCCACATCTTTTCGAGGCGTAGGGCACCGAAAAACAAGGCCCCCGACACCAGGCTCCACAGTCCGAGGCAGGCAGCCGTGGCCGCGCCGGAAGGGGCAGGGGCCATACCGGTGTGAGTCATTACGGCGACCGCTACCAAGGCCAGACAAAAAAGGCCGTAGGCAGTAAATGCGGTGGCACCAAAGGTGTTATTCTTGCGCCATTCCATAGCGCCGCTAACGACCTGTGCGAGTCCGGCGTAAAAAATACCCATCGTCGTCAGCACCGTCCCCAGAGGAAAGAGCCCGGCCATCTGCAGGCTGAGCAGCACCGTCGCAACACCGAACCCCAAAAGCCCCATGGGCACCGGACCGGGGACAGGGTCAGCAACCGTGCTGGCAGGCACCTGGCGAACATTTTGCGGTTCGAGGGAGTGCGCAATGCGTCTTTGCCGGGCCAGGGGAACCGACTCCAGCATGGAACGGCTAGCAACCTGATGCCACAGGGACGGCAGCGACCATTTGACCTTGAAAGGCTTGACAAGAGGCTCTTTGAACTGAATGGCTGGTCTCGATTGACGCGGCCCCGGCGCCTCGATCGTAACCTGCCCCCTGGCCTGAGGACTGATCGAGAAACGATGGGCCAACTCCTGGTAACGATTGCATGAGCGATAATCAGCGCTGCAGTAGCGGATAATGGTCGGTACGTCTGATGATGAAATATAATCGCAGCCCACATCACAACAGTCGTCGTCCTTACCGTAAAAGGAACAGAGAATTCCGTCGTTCATAACCAGTTCCTTTCTTTGCGGGTTGGAGTATTGCCCTGGAACGCGGGGCGCTGCGACCGTATTCGCGCCACCGTCTCCCTTATCGGGCCTCAACAGCTTGGATTTCCTGACTTTCATCTAAATTAGCAAACTGCATACCAACGCCTACCCCCGTCTGTTCAAATATTTTTTTGTCTTATATTTTCAAGTAGTTAGATGTAAGTTCTGGACAAGGGGCCATCGTCGCCGGGCACCGATTTCGCAACCATGCAAGAAGTTTAGCGAGAAACAAGCAGGGAGCGATCAGCATCTTCGAACCGGAGGTTCACTGCTTTTCCAGGACTTTCCTTTTACATTCGACTAGTTACAACAGAAGGATCAGCAAACAAAGTCCGATTTGCACCGATGCAAAGCGGCAAACCATTTTTGCATTATTGCAAAGGCCAGCTCCTCGGGCAGTCTCACGCTCGCCACATAAAACAATGGCGGGACCATACGGTCCCGCCATTGGCGTTTCATTTGAAGCTGCTAGCAGGTGGGTCAGGCAACAACACCCAGCGGCAGCACCTGGCGACCGTTGACTTCGTTCAGCACCTGGGCCAGGGCAGCATAGATAGCGGTAAAACCGCAGAAGATGCCTTCGTAGCCGGCAATGACGGTGAGCGTATGGTTACCGGTAAAGTCACCAGCGGCCAACAGGAAGAAGAGCAGGGTCAACGAGCCGAAAACGACCTGAAGGGCGCGGCTGAGGCGGAAGGTACCGATGAACATGACGGCGGTAAAGAGGCCCCACATGGTCAGGTAAGCGGCCATGGCGGTGGCCTTATCGGGACCGGCAATGCCGAGATCAGCTTCGGGAATCAGCACCAGGGCCACCAGGGTCAGCCAGAAGGAACCGTAGCTGATAAAGGCCGTCGTGGCAAAGGTGTTGCCCTTGCGCCATTCCATGAGGCCGGCCAGGATCTGAGCCGCGCCGCCGTAGAAAATGCCCATGGCGAGAATCATGGTGTCGAGGGGGAAGAAGCCGGCATTGTGCAGGTTGAGCAGCACGGTGGTCATGCCGAAGCCGAGCAGGCCCAGGGGAGCGGGATTTGCGGTGTTGTCTACCAGGGAGCGTTGATCTGCCATGACCTTGTTTCTCCTTTTAATCCGGGTTTGAATGTGATTGAGCGGACCGACGGTTCAGCTGGCACGGGGGTGAGCCACATCACCTGCCCGCCGCTCATGTTATTGATGTTCGTTGAGCCCTTAGCCTTCCAAGGCGTAAAAACCTGAAATTTTAAAAGTGGCATGGAGCGAAGTAGTTCTTGTCCCTCAACAATGTCTGCCGCAACTCCATGCCTGAAAGGAGTAACTTTCGGCCTAGGGATCTAGCAAGGCCTATACCAAGGCTCAATAAATATTTAACTGCCCAGTTTTTTCTGATAGTTACGACAAACCACAGGTCTCGGCTCCCAAACCGTCCAAATTGCTTTTTGCAGCATTGCAAAAAACCGGCGGCCCATAAAAACAAGGGTTACCTGTCGGCAGAAGCCAGCCCAGCGCCCTGAAGCAAAGCGTTTGTTCGTCCCAAAGGATTAACTGCCAAGCCTCGCAGCTCCCGCAAATGCCATTTGCAATTATGCAAACCCTGAGGTGTTTTTTGCAAAATTGCAAAATTTGCATTGGGAACGGACCAATGCAGCCCTTTGATATTTATGAAATACCTCGTAGGGCGATTAAGAAGTTGCTTAAAGGGGTTGAAGTCGAGATCAAATTTATCTGGTGGAGACAAAATCTTCTTGGGCCTGAACCTGCGGCAGGAAGGTAAGTTGCGTGTTCTTCAAATTCCACCAGCTCGGAGGGGCGGGGACAAGCAAGTAAGAAAAGATTGGAGGGAACGTTGAGGAAGCTGCCGTACAGACGAGAATGAACTTGGCGACAATCTATCGGACAATGAAAAAACATGGCCTGCGCAAAGAGGTCATGTTGAACTGGAGCGACGGGACAAATGATGGCGTCGCAAAAAGTCCGCCCTACTGCGTTGCAGCACTTTTTCAGGACTTCGACATACCATATGTATGCCTTCACCCCTGAAAAACCACTACGCCTTGTAGGTCGAAATTTTTGCTTAGCCATCTCATGACTTTTT
>JAUWLU010000055.1 GCA_030613545.1 Desulfuromonadales bacterium | reverse complement strand
CAGCCAAACTTCTTAACCTCAAACGAACCACTCTGATCGAGAAAATCAAACGCAAAAAAGAAGAGGACGGTTCCCTGACCGAACTGCTCTTCTGACCCGCCTCACGCATCGATCATCAAACAGCGACACTCTGAACAGCCTTGAAATGGGCCGCGACCTTCTCCAGAACTTCCTCTGCGCTAGCCGGGGTCAGCAGAATATCACAGCCCCCGTATTTCACTGCCTGCAATACCTTGCTACGAGTCCACTGGCTGCCGGCCGCCATCAGGGGTACCGACTCGCCAAAGGCAGTGCGAACCTTGATGGCAACAGAAAAACTCTGGTCGCCAATCTCGTCCATGGCCAAAACCAACCCCTTTACCCGGCCGTTCAGCGTCCTTGACAGATCCTTAAAATTTTCTTTGCGGTCGACCAGGGTAGCATTGTAGCCATGCTCATTGAGCATGGCGCTGATGGTCTGGCCATGACTGCCGCCGATGGCAACCACCAGAATGACCGGTTCTGCCGCTTCAAGGTTCTGCTCCTCTCCCGTAGGGATCGACTGCCCCGCCTGAACCGGCTTCGCTGCCGAGGTCGTCTCCACAGCAATGCCAGCCGCAGAGGCACTATCCGGCGAAAGCTCTCCCAACAAAGCCGCAGCTTCTTCCGAGTTTACCAACCGGCCAGCAGCTGCCCCTGAAGCCTCTTCGCGAGGCTGTGCTTCGAAATCAGGGGCTTCAGGAACCGCTATCCCGAGCATCGCCGCCGGAAAGAGCATTACCAGCTCGTCCAGTGCCTTGCCGTCAAGGGTAACAGGGTAAGCGGCCTTGAGATAAAGGCCCGGCGGAAACGGTTCCGGCGCATCCGCCTTGACCTTGGATGGCACGATAGCCTCCAAATCAGCTTTTCTGAAATGAAGCTTCTCCGGATAGAGCTCTTCAAAGGCTGCGCACAGATCGCCAGAGATAATATTGGCGATTTCGCCGAAGGAATCGCCCTCCTCCTCGCCGAAAGTCTCCTTTTTGATCCGCTCCTCAAGTTCGCCCTGCGGCAGCATAATGAGGATGCCACCAAGTTGAACCGCATCCTTGAGGCGACAGAAAACATAAACGTCGCCCTCATGGTCGCCGCTGACGCTCATGCGTACCATGACCTGCTTTTTGCGGGTCTGGGCGAAAAATTCCTTTTTGGACACCAGGATGGTCGTCGGTGCCGGCAGATCCAGTTCGCAACCGAGCATGCCTCCAAGGCCCATTGCGACCTTGCTGCCCACTTCCTCGAGAACATCTGTAATGATCGGATCTATTTCCATAGGTGCAACTCTATCAATTTATCCATCGGCATACAAGCCGCGCTATCGGCACAACGTTCTGAGTGACTACAATACAAGCATCTAACCTTTGATGCTTTCGCAAAAGGGCATGAGATGGCTAAGCAAAAAATTCGACCTACAAGGCGTAGTGGTTTTTCAGGGGTGAAGGCATACATAGTGTATGTCGTAGTCCTGAAAAAACGCTGCAACGTAGCAGGGTGGACTTTTTGCGACGCCATCAACCTTTTGGCCCCAAACAACCTGGGCTCGGCCTGGCGGCAGCAATGGTTCTTCGGACACCAAGACAAAACCGACAGGGCCGGACCCGCTTCATCCTCTGCCGAAGCCGCCCGGCCCTGAACAATCAGACACAAGGGTATCCGTTCCTACGGAGTTATTTCTGCAAAAAAACTCCACCAGAAAATCTCCTGCTTCGATGGAAAAGGGCATGCTCACCCCGTCGCTGTCGGTGAGACAATCAATTTCATACTCCGCGCCGCACACCACCGAGGGGATCGACAGTTTAAAATCCTGGCCCTGTTCCGTCAGATCAGCCTTGATGCTGCCGGCCACCATATTGGCCAACTCGCCGATGGCATCCTTCACATCGTCGTCCACTTCCGTTACTTCCATCATCAAAAAACTACTGGTAATGACCAGCGCGGTCGGCTCAGGGATGTGAATGGCCAACATCCCCTTGTTGGTGCCCGCAATACCGACAATGGCGGTAACGGAATTTACGAAACTATTGGCTCTTTCGGTCAATGCCTGGCCCGGACTAGCTTCCATCATCAGCATACTCTGGAAGATTTCCTGAGTTGCCTGGCTAATACTATTGTTCAAGTCCACAGATCAACTCCTTATTACAGAAGGCTCCCCAGGGTCTCCTGAATCTGGTCCGGGGTGAAGGGCTTTTTAATACTGCCGGCGGCGCCAAGGCTCTTGGCTTCGTCAAGAATATCCGATCCTGCTTCGGTGGTGATCATCACCACCGGAATATCCTTGATCTTGGCATCGGCCTGCTTCTGCCGCAAAAACTCGATGCCGTCCATAACCGGCATATTGATGTCGCTGAGAATGATATCGACCGTTTCGCCGGCCAGAACATCGAGCGCAGCCTGCCCATCACCAGCCTCCAGAATGGCATCGAAGTCGAATCCAGCCTGACGCAGCGAGCGAGTGACGATTTTTCGCATGGTGTTGGAGTCATCGATGATAAGAACTTTTTTGCCCATTGTTTTCCCCTCTCAGGTTAACAGTTGATGAAGATGAAAATCTAAAGCCCGTTAAGACCGTTCAGCTATGAAAAAACCGTCCCCGGCCAAGGCCAGGGAAAACAAGTCGTTTTCAACCTGAAAATCCCATTGTTTCATTTCAAACGGGCTGTCCTCTTGGCCGGCGGGCACTTTTTCGGGAAGGCCCAGGTTGTAGGTCTGATCTTCCGGCAGGTATGCGTTCAAGAAGAGCCCGGCAACAGTGTTGATCAGTTCGCCCAGCATATCGAGCAGCATCTTCTCGGAGAGCTCTTCGGCCGGCAGAATATAGACCGAGGAGGCAATCTTGCTCAATAAAGGCTTGGGCATCAGCAGATAGAGCTCTCCCTGAATGGGATCATGAATCAACAACCTGCTGACAACCATCTCCTCCGCGGGATAGCGGACAGCCTCGTCAACCTCTTTGCCGACTTCCATGAAAGCCATATTTTCGAGGGTCGTGGCTATTGCGCGACAAATATCCTGTTCCAGTTTTTCCGACATATTTTCTCCCTTGTTCAGGACAGTATCGGCTTAAGGGCATCCATCAGAACAGCCGGCGAAACAGGCTTGTTCAGGACGCCGAAAGCACCGAGAGCAGTCAGCTCCTGTTCCTTGGCCGGATTTCCTGCGCTGGTGATCACCAGCACCGGAAGATCGTGCAGACGGGGGCTGCTCTTTACCCACTTGAGCAGGGTCGCGCCGTCCATAACCGGCATATTCAGATCGGTCAACAGCAGATCGGTATCTTCCTCCTTGAGCAGGGCAAGAGCTTCACGACCATTTTCCGCCTCTACCAGCGTGGCCTCGCCCAGACCGATAATCTCCAGACAACGACAAATGAACATGCGCGCCGTTGCCGAGTCATCTGCTATGACGATCCGTTTCATTCCTTATTCCTCCTGTTAGCTTTTCAACGACGTTTCCGCCTTACTGAACTCTTCTTCGGCGTTCAGTACAATCTCGGCGAGATTAGTCGGCGATAGATTAAAAAATTCCTCATATCCGGGATCCAGATGATATTTCAGGCTGTCACTGCCCGTATCGCAGCCGGCCATCATGGAAACAATGTCACCGACATGCACGGCATACACCAGCGGCTGCATACACTCGATGGCTTCAGCGGGATGGTGATGATGGAGAATCACCGCCTGCAACGATTCCGGCAACTGCCAATGGCGGGCCATCTCATACCCGACTTCAGTATGATCGAGCCCGGCAAGATCCTGTTCTGCCATCAGGTAGTCGCTGACGATCCCCTGCTCGATCTGCCCTAGAGCGTCCTGAGAGGCCTCTTTCCAAAAGGACGCGAAGATCGACTTGCCGATATCGTGCAACAGACCGCCAGTAAAAGCCAGGTCGAGATCGAAGTCGCCCTTGGCATATCGAGCGACTTCCCGTGAAGCGATGGCGCTGAACAGATCGTGGCGCCAGAGATCCCCCTGTCTGCTCTGATAGCCTTCGAGGGGCTTGCTGAACAACTGGCCCGTGTTCTCCTGCACCGCGATGCTGATCACCATGCGTTCGCCGAGATAGGAGAGAGCCCGGTCGATAGAGGTTACCTCCTTCACCAGGCCATAGACCGGCGAATTGACCGCCTTCAGCACCCGCATGGTCAAAGCCGAGTCGAACTTGACGATCTTGACGACATCTTCCAGTTCATGATCGGGGTCGGCAATCACCTGCAGCAACTGCAGGGCGCTGGATGAAAAAAGGGGCAATTTTTCAATCGCCTGGCGAACGGCCTCGCGATCCACGACTTTGCTCATAATACCTTCTTTCATACTTCCCACTGCCCCCGCCCCGGGCAATTAACGATGACTTTACCGGTATCGACGAACACGGAAACGGTCCGGCTGTGATTGCCTCCGACATCTTCGGCCAAGGGTCCCAGGCCGTAAGCCCAGAGATGTTTTTTTAAGGCCAGCACATTACGTTTACCGATATTGAAGGTGTTGTTATGGTCCATGATAGAAGCGCCACCGACCAGCTTAACCACCAATCCGCGACCGTTGGCCGGCGAGCCGAGCTTGGCCATTTCCTGAATCAGCAAAACCAGACCGAGATCGGCAAAATAACCGGGGCGCTGCCGGGCCTTGGCTTCATTAATGCTCGAATCGGGAAGAGCCACGTGGACCATGCCGACGGCATTGGTTCGGGGATCAAGCAAAATAGCCGCTACACAGGACCCCAGGGCAAAGGTTTTGACCACCCCGCCCGGGTGCCTTGCAGCGCCATAATCTCCTATGCCCAATATAGTTTCACTCATGATTTCCGCTCTGAAAGCAAATCGATAACAGCAGGCGCAATACAATCCAGAGGCAAAAGGCGCTCGGCGCCACCCCGCTCATAGGCCACCTTCGGCATGCCAAACACGACCGATGTCTCTTCGTCCTGTGCCAGGTTTCTGGCTCCGGCCTGGCGCATAGCCAGCATCCCGGCAGCGCCGTCCGATCCCATGCCGGTGAGCATCACGCCGATGGCATTGCTGCCGACATGTTGCGCCACCGAGTGCATCAGCACATCGACGGAGGGACAATGGCCGCTGACATTTTCACCCGCTTCGCATTGCACCTGATAGATGCCGCCGGAACGAATCACCCGCATATGCAACCCACCAGGACTAACCAGAATCCGCCCGGGCATGACCCGGTCGCCGCTCTCGGCCTCCTTGACCTCCATGGTGCATAGTTGATTGAGGCGATCGGCAAACATCTTGGTAAAACCGGCCGGCATGTGCTGTACAATAACCACCCCGGGCATGGTCACCGGAAACTGGGTGACCATTTGGCGAATAGCCTCAGTACCGCCGGTCGAGGCACCGATGGCGACGACCTTATCAGTCGATTCGGCCAGCGCTCGTTGCGGAGCCCTAGGGGACGGTGCTGAACGATCCGCCGGTTTATTTTTCCAATGGGAAACATTGGCTTTGGAAGTCTGCTTGACCTTGGCTCGCAAGTCCTGCAGCATCCCGGCCAGGCCGCGGGCCAGATCGGTCGACGGCTTGGCGACGAAATCGACGGCGCCAGCATCCAACGCATCGAGAGTGATCTGTTTGCCTCGCTGGGTCAGCGAACTGACCATCAGCACCGGGATCGGATATTGCGGCATCAATCGGCGCAAAAAGTCGACCCCGTCCATGCGCGGCATTTCCACATCGAGGGTCAGCACATCCGGCTTTAACTGAACAATTTTGTCGCGAGCCACATAGGGGTCGGAGGCCGTCCCGACCACCTCAATTTCCGGATCCATGCCCAGACCTTTGGCCAGAAGCTGGCGCACCAGAGCGGAATCATCGACAATCAGCACGCGAATCTTTCGACTCATGAAGAAAGTTCCTTCTGATAGACCGCCGGCACCAGATACTTGAATAAATTCTGCTGGCGGCCGAGAGTTTCCGAGTGACCGATAAACAGGTAACCACCGGGATGCATGAACTGATGGAATTTACTCACCAAATTCAAACGGGTCGGAGCGTCGAAATATATCATGACATTACGGCAAAAAATAATATGAAAAGAGTTTTTAAACGGAAACCTCTCATTCATGAGGTTAAAACGCCGAAAAACCACTTCTTTCCGCAAATTATCGCTGAAGGCAAATTGGCCG
Organism: Desulfuromonadales bacterium; assembly: GCA_030613545.1. Taxonomy (GTDB): domain Bacteria; phylum Desulfobacterota; class Desulfuromonadia; order Desulfuromonadales; family Syntrophotaleaceae; genus Syntrophotalea_A. Next base: position 8,056 of record JAUWLU010000055.1, on the reverse strand, counting down.
TCGCCTGTCGGCCGCACATATTTGTTGCGTAGCGCCTGGGGAAGAGCCTGAATCTTGTCTTCCGGGTAGATCCCTTTGCCGGCGACCTCCAATACCCGAGAAGAGATATCGGTCGCCAGCAAACCGCAATTCCACTGAGGATATTCGCTGCCCAAGAATTCCTGCATGAGCATCAGCAGCATGTAGGCCTCTTCGCCCGAGGAGCAGCCGGCGCACCAGATGCGCAGATCTTTTTCCCCGGCCTGTCTCAACCGCTGAACCACTGCCGGCAGAGCGATCTGGGAAAAATACTCGAAATGGGTTCGCTCCCGATTGAAATAGGTATGGTTGGTGGAAATACGATCCACCAGTTCGCTCAGTTTCTTCTCGGACTGGTCGTTGAGCAGGTCGTCGTAATAAGCTTTGAAGTTCGCATAACCAGCCTTGCGCAACAGTTTTTGCATCCGCCCCACTAAAAGGGACTTCTTCTGGTCGGTAAGATTGATGCCAAAACGCTGGTGGATAAGCCCTCGCAGTAATTCGAATTCCTCATCGGAAATCGGCATCAGAGCTGCACAATCGGAACTGCTATTGGTCATGCCCCCCCCTTGGTTGATGGCGTCGCAAAAAGTCCGCCCTACAGCGTTGCAGGGCTTTTTCAGGACTTCGACATACTATATGTATGCCTTCACCCCTGAAAAACCACTACGCCTTGCAGGTCGAAATTTTTGCTTAGCCATCTCATGCCTTTTTGCGAAAGCATCTTGGTTAAAGCTGATTATCCCTAGTTCAAGCGGTTTGTGCCTGCAACTGGCGGGCTCGTCCTGCCCCTTCGGTGAGATGACCGACATCGAGAATCAGACAGACTTCGCCGTTACCAAGGATGGTACAGCCCGAAGCAACGCCAACGTTACCGATATATTCGGTCAGCCCTTTGATGACCGTTTGCTGTTGGCCGACAATTTCGTCGACCAGCAGACAGATGGTATTGTCCTGGTGTTCAAGCACCACCAGCACCCCGTCAATGACCTGTTCCGAATCGGGCTTGTCCTGCAGAATTTTATACAAATACTTCACCGGGTAGAAGCAGTCCCGAACCCGCACCAGCTCCATGCCGTCCGGCATGACCGTAATCGCATCGGGGGTCGGTCGGAAGATCTCGCGAATAGCCAGCAGCGGCAGGATGCATTTGGTTTCTCCGACCCGCACCAGCATACCGTCGATAATCGCCAGGGTCAGGGGAATCCGCAGGGTGATGCGGGTGCCCTGCCCCAGCTTGCTCGTCACCTCGATCTTACCCTTGATTTTTTCCAGGTTCTGCTTGACCACATCCATACCGACCCCGCGACCGGAGACATCGGTGATCTTATCGGCCGTTGAAAAACCGGCATGGAAGATCAGATTGAAAATCTCTTTGTCGCTCAACTGGGAGCCGTCACCGGCAACCAGCCCCTTGCTGACAGCCTTGTTCAGAATCTTTTCCCGGTTCAGGCCGCGACCATCGTCCTCGACGATGATCCAGACTTCGCCTTCCTGATGTCGAGCCGACAGCTTGACCACCCCTTTTTCCGGTTTGCCGGCAGCCACACGCTCGGCCGGCGTTTCCAGACCGTGGTCCAGAGAGTTACGCAACAGATGCACCAGCGGATCGGAAATCTGCTCGATGACGGTCTTGTCGACTTCGGTTTCCTGACCGAAGAGCTGCAGATCAACCTTTTTGCCTGACTTAACGGACAGGTCGTGCACCAGGCGGATCATGCGCCTGAACAGACCGGAAACCGGTATCATGCGGATAATCATGGCCATTTCCTGCAGATCACGCACGATCTTGCTCATATGCTGGGAAGCCTTGCTGAAATTGTCCAGCTCCAGCCCCTCAAGGTCGGGGTTGCGCACCAGCATATTTTCGGCGATAACCATTTCGCCGATAAGGTTGATCAGGTCGTCCAGCTTGCTCAAATCGACTCGAATATCCTGGCGTACGACCGCGCTCTGCTTGGCTTTGGCCGCCTTTTTCGGAGCGGCCTTCTGCTGAACCTTCAGAGCTGCGTCCACCGCTTTGGCTTCGGCCTTGCCCATATCGACCAGTACTTCCCCCAGAGGCTTACTCTGGGACTCGAGGGCTTCGCGCACCGCTTCTTCCGAAGCGACCCCCTTCTCGACCAGAATTTCTCCCAGAGGCTTTCCTTGCGCTTGAAGCGCCTGATCGACCGTCTCCGCGTCGACAACACCTTGATCAACCAGAATCTGCCCAAGCAGCGGGGCTTCCTTCTCCTCGACCGCTGGGACTTCACCGGTCATCAATCCTTCAAGCTTGGCCAGCTCACCGTCCAGTTCGTCTATCTCGCCGCCCCCCCCCTGAGAGATGTCGGCCACAGCAGAGCGCAACAGATCGACACATTCCAGCAAACAGTCCGCCGGTGCCTCACCGTGCAAAGTGCTCCCTCCCTTAACCAGGTCGAGCACCGTTTCGATCTGATGGCTTAACTGCTCCATGTGCCGGTAACCGAAGAAGCCGCAATTGCCCTTGAAACTATGGGCGTTACGAAACAGGGACCCGATAGCCTCCTCATCGAGAGGTGCGTCATTCCAGGCCAACAGACCTTCTTCGACATTCTGCAGCAATTCGTCGGCTTCCTGAACAAACTTTTCCACCATCTCAGGACCGATCAACATAGCCAGTTCGTCCTCTGCCGAGAGCGCAGCGGCGGGTTCCTGCGGTGAAACCGTTTGCTCGGCTACTGCCGGTTCAGCCGCGGCCAAGGCGAGCGCCTCACTGACTGCCTGTTCCAGGCTGGCGGCAATTTCGTCGGCAGCCGCAGCCATGGCCTGATCGTTAAGATCGGATTCGACCGCTTCCATCGCCTCCCGAGAAAAATCGCAGGCCTTGCATAGATGGCCGACATGCTCAACCTGCATCTTGACCTTGCCGGAGCGAATCAGGTCGAGCAAACTCTCAGCGTGGTGGGCAACCCGCGAGATGTTATCCAGTTCAAGAAAACCGGCACTGCCTTTCATGGAATGGAACAGACGGAAAATAGCGTTCATGGTCTCGCCACTACCGTTTATCGCCTTAAACACCTCGCAGGAACGGCAATCTTCCGCCGACGAGCAATGGATACAACTTTGTTGGCCTTCTTCGAGAAAACCGGTGTGCAACCAGCAGGGATGGTCAATATTTTGATTGTGCCGCGAACAGTCTCCATTGCCACAGGACATGGCCTGCCAACAGTCGACATTTTGACAACTCTGTCCCAGCTCGATAATAGTCGGCTCCAGCTGGTCCAGCATATCCCGGCTTTCCTGGAGAAATTCGTTTATAATTTCAGCCTGTTCAGAAGAAATATCGTTGCTCATTCGTCCCTCTCTGAATGCTTGGATTTATTGTTTTGATCACCAGAAAAGCAAACTATTACCACCTGGCTGCAAGTCACGGGCACCTGCCAGCGCTAAATGCAATCGACTAATATACAAATTTCGCACCACTTTTCTCTGCCGGCCACTCCCTTGGGTTTTACAAAACAGCAGGATCTACCGCAAGGGGCCAAAATGAGCTACTTCTCAGCCATACAGATTTATACCAACAGCAAATCACTCAAGGTGCGTACTCCATGAATGTCTCCTTGGAATAAGGGGCATCAATGTCAAGAATGCCACACTTATGCCACACTTATGCGACATCGCTGCCCCACTTTATGCCCCACGGTTATCTCCGCTTCCCTCAAAGGCTGTCAAAATTTTGGCCAACCTGTGCCAGGCCAACCATTAGCCAAAAAAACAATTTGAGAATCGGCTAGTTATACATTGGCACATTATTAGCAGAAACAGTCAACGTCTTCTGATCGATCAAAAATCCGTATTGATATTATTTTCTTTCGAGTTGGTTCAAATACCATGTTCCTTCGCCGCATCACATATCTTCTGTCCTGGCTGCTGCTGTTCGGAGCGACTCAACAGGCCATGGCCGATACGGCCCCCCTGTTGGACCGAATGACCAAAGAGGACAGTCTTACCAGTAGCCGCATCATCCTGGAATTTTCTACTCTGCCGGAATACCGCATCGAACCGTCGGGACAGCGGATCGATCTGTTTTTCAGCGATGCCTCGGCCGCTCCCACCCTGCACCTGCTAGCGGAAGACGATAAGATTATCAAGATTCTCCTGGCCAGGTCCCCTAAGGAATTGATGGTGTCACTGCTGCTGCGCCAGGTTCCTGCCAACCTTACCTTGGCCGCGACCGATACCACCGCCACCATCGAACTGGAACTTTTCTGGGAGCGAGCCGGCGGCAGCCGCCCAGCAGTGGCATTTCGCATCAGCGGCCTTCCTTCGCGACAGACACGAACCAGCAGCAGCCTGCCTCTCAGAAAATCTGCCTACAGCGGTCAATGGCGCAAATTCTTCAGCGAATATCAGACGCCCATGCTGATGGATGTACCGCCCCCCGTTTCCCTGCCCATACTGCCCCGCTTTGGATTCGAACAAGCATCGGCTCCTTACGCTGCCGTCCTCAAGGCCCTCGAAGGCGGTGATCCGCAAGGGGCCCTTAACAGCCTGCAAGAGATATCTGCCGCCAGTTTAAGTCCAACAGAGCACTTGAATAAACAGCTTTTGCTGGCCGAGGCCCTGCTGCGCAGCGGTTCGGCTGAGCAGGGCCTGGCAATACTGGAGGGCCTGCCGCAGCCGCAACTCTCCGCGGCACTCCAACAGCGGGCAGGCTATCTGCACAACCTGGCGCAAACCCTGACTAACGACCCGTACGGCGCCATGGTCTGGCATGCCGAGCTGGAGAAGCTGTTGGCAAACGGCCCCTACCGCTACCCCTTGCAACTATTGCAGGCGGAAATCGCCTTACTCAACGGTAACGCGGAACAGGCCCTGAAAAAATTGCTTTGGCAAAACAGTGCCTGGCCCAAGCATTTACGCTCCATCCGCCAGTTACGCATCGCCGATGTCCAGGTAGAAACAGGCCAGTCCAGGGAAGCATTAGCACACTACCAAAAGCTGATGAAAGGCGCCGGTCTGCCCACAGACAACCTCTTTTCCCTCCAACAGGCGGCCAGAGCCTTCTTTGAAAATCGCCACTGGGAACAAGCACACATCCTCTATCAACGCCTGACCATTCTCCTGCAAGATCCGGATTCCAGCAGCCAGGCCCTGTTTCTCAGCAACCTGGCAACGTATCTTAACGGCAACCAGGATAAAGCGATGCTGCAATTTCGCCTGCTTCGTGAGAATTTTCCGGGGACCAGAGGCGACCAGCGAGCCTGGCTGAAGATGCTCGATCATGGCCTCGCCACCGACGAGGAACGTCATCTGCTGCAGGGGCGCCGCGACTATCCGGTCCTCGTTTCTTTAATCAAGGATCGCGAACTGCGCGAAGAGGTGATCTTCAAACTCGGCCTGACCCTGTATCTGCACGGCGAACCGCTGCGGGCCATCGAAGTTTTGGGTAATTTCCGTCGTAACTTCGCCAGTAGCCCGTTGCGCAGCGAAACTGAAGCGCTGATGGCGGAAATCCTGCAGCCCGAGATGGAAAAGCTCATCGCTCGCGGAGAAGACCTGCAAGCGGTGATTCTGCTCGAAAAGTATCGGGAACTACTGATACGGGGCGATGGCAAATGGCCGTTTCTACCCAAACTGGCCAAAGCGTTCACTCGACTGGGCCTGTTCGATCGCGGCTGCCGGGTCTATCTCTATCTGCTGGATCATGCAAGAAGCGCCGACGAGGCGGAAATTTTCTATTTGCCCCTGACATCCCTCTACTTCGATCGGGACGAATATGCCCTGGCCGAAAAATACAGTGAGGCATATCTGAAGAAATACCCCAAAGGCGCAGACCGCACCGCCCTCTTTCTGCTGCGCCTGCGCGCCCTGCACAAACTGGCGCGCTTTGAAGAGGCGGCAGAACTGCTGCAGGAAAAGCAGTACCCCCGTAGCAGCGATATCGAATTGATGGCCACGCAGATCTATTGGGAACTGGGCGACTACAACCGGGTTATCGATTTTGCCAATCGTTTAGGTAGCCGGGGCGAGGCGATCCCCCCCTCCGGCCTGCTCCTCGAAGCGGAAGCCCTGCGCCGTCTGGGCCACGCCCAGCAGGCACTGCCCCTCTACGAGGTATTGGCTGAAGATGGAACCTTCAGCGATCAGGCCACCTACCGTTGCGGTCAGATCCTGCTGGCCAAGGGAGAACGCGCCAGAGCGCTTAAGCTTTTCCGGGATCTGGTCGAAAAAGGAGAGAATGGTCTCTGGCGACAACTGGCCAGCGATTTCATTGTTGCAGAAACCTACTGACCTTCCGCGGCAAAGCAATTGCCTGCAAAAAGGGAGAAACAACAGATGCCGATAGATGGAATGTTTGACCGCACCATTGGAGTATTGGGCAAGGTCCTGGACCTGCGCCATCGCAGCCAGCAGATCATCGCCTCCAACCTGGCCAACATCGATACGCCCGGTTACACGCCGAGCCGGCTCCGTTTTGAAGAGGATCTGCAACAGGCCCTCGACGATAAAACGCAACCTGCCCCGCCGCGCCATGCGAAACATTTCGCCATCCATAGCGGCAGTCTGGAGCAAGTTAACGGTCGGGTCGAAAGGCTGGCCAACAACAACGGCCTCGGCGATCAAAATGGCGTCGACCTCGATCAGGAGATGGTGGCCCAGGCAGAAAACCAGATCTTTTACGAAGCCGCTACCCAGATGTTGAACAAAAAACTGGGCCTGCTCAAATATATCATTCAAAGCGATCGCTAAGGAGACCTGAACAATGGACCTCTTCACTTCGATGCAGATCAGTTCCTCGGCCCTGAGCGCCCAGCGCACCCGGCTGAACGTCATCAGCTCCAACCTGGCCAATGTCGGCACTACCCGTACCCCCGAAGGGGGTCCCTACCGTAAACGGCAAGTCGTCTTTCAAAGCAGCAATGAAAGCTTTGCCAAACATCTTGACAACGCCAGCAAGCAGGGCATTCAGGGTGTCAAGGTTGCTGAAATCCAGATCAGCCAGGCACCGCTGCGAACCGTCTATGAACCGGGCCACCCCGATGCCGACGAAAATGGCATGGTCCACCTTCCCAATATCAACACCATGGAAGAGATGGTCGACATGATGAACGCCACCCGCACCTACGAAGCCAACGCCTCTGCCATTCAAGCTGCCAAACGAATGGCCCTTAAAGCCCTCGAAATAGGCAGGTAATCAGCGATGACAAATATTAATGCCATTAATTCGACCCTGCCGTCCCCTACCGCACCGCAAAAAGCGGGCAAGCAGGGTGGCGGTTTCGCCGATCAACTCAAAGAGGCCATCGACAGCACCAACGAAGCCCAGGTCAGCGCCGATCGGGCGGTCGAGCAACTGCACAGCGGCCAGGCCGGAAACCTTCATGAAGTGATGATCTCCCTGGAAAAGGCGGACATCTCCATGCGCCTGTTCGTGCAGTTACGCAACAAGGCGGTCGATGCCTATCAGGAAATCATGCGCATGAATGTGTGATGGGGCCCAGCCCCTTTGAGCAACCCAGTTGTCAGTTGTTCGTTTCAATTGTTTTTAAAATGCCGACCGGAGGTTAGCCGCCATGGCGGAAGAAACCAAAACCAATCTCATTGAAACCATCAAGCAGTGGCCGAAATCGCGCCAGATCAGTCTGGGCGTTGTGGCGGTATTATGCCTGGTGTTCTTCTCCGTCCTGGTGATGCAGGCCCGTCACGTCGATTATCAGTTGCTGTTCGGCAACCTGGCTGCCGGCGATGCTTCGGCTGTTGTTACTCGCCTCAAGGAGCAGAAGATCGCCTATCGCCTCGAGAACGGCGGCACCGCCATCTATATCCCGGCCAACAAGGTCTACGAAACCCGTCTTGACTTGGCCGGGGCCGGGCTTCCCCAGGGCGCCGGGGTCGGTTTCGAAATTTTTGACAAGCAGAGCTTCGGCATGACCGACTTTGCTCAAAAAATCAACTACCAGCGCGCCCTGCAGGGCGAACTGGCACGCACCATATCGTCCCTGACCCCGGTGGAAAGCGCTCGGGTTCACCTGGCCCTGGCCGCAAAACGTCTGTTTCGCGAACAGCAGGC
>JAUWLU010000021.1 GCA_030613545.1 Desulfuromonadales bacterium | reverse complement strand
AACGGGATGGGGGGGCCGGGAGTAGCGCCGTTCATGCCCAGCTCAACGCGTACGCCGACCGGCGGTTCCAGGACCATCAGCAGCGGTCGGGCCTGCTCCACGAGGATGTCTTCGGAAAGCAGATTGGCACTCTGCCATACGCTTTGCCGGCAGGGGTCGATGGCTATTTGTTGCGGGTTGGACGCGGCACTGTCATCGGAGACGATCGCGCCGACGGCTTCCAACAACGCCCTGCGTTGCCACATGTCGGTGGCGGTTTTCCAGACAATTTCAATTTTTTCCTGGGGCGCGTAAAGCCGGTCTGCGATTTTCCATGCCGGATGCACGTACATAACCTGCCGGTCCTGTTGCAGGCGGGTCATGAGGGTCCGGAACACTTCCTCCGGCATATCGCGCCGTAACCGGTAGGCAGCCATAGCGGGTGCCACGGTAGGATCATGAAGAAAATGACTGAAATATTCGCCGTAATGGGCATTGAATGTATCGAATGACGGAGTCTGAAGGTCGCCATCCTCCGGATAGCCGTCCTCAAAAGCCCCGGGCGGCGTTCCCGTGTCCGGTTTTCCCTTTTCGACAAGCCTTACCACCAGCCACTCAAGGTCCATCGCCGGTACGGTGTGTTGCCCCTTTTCCCCGTAAAACCACACATCATCCTGGTAGGCGGACCAGACACGGTCAAAACAGGCGATGCGATCGGCGTCTGCGGGATCCAATAAAACCTCCGCACCTTCTCCGATAACGTCGCTCTCTTCCCCGTAAACCTGCTGCCCGGGGGATTCCATCCCGGCGGGTGGCTGACCGAACAGGGGATGGGAGACCGCCAGTAAAAAAAACACCATCGCAAGGAGAACCTTGCCACCGGTGGGATATGCCGGCCGTTGGGCTTTTGTATGGGAGACGTTGCAAGGATGACGTTTCATGGTTATTCCTCGATGTAAGCTGTGTGTGTCAGACCCGGGCGGCCAGGCGACGTGCGAACAGGGTATTGACGCGAGCCTGAATATCCGCTGATCCGACTGGTAACACCGCCGAATCGATGCCTGCCCCAGCCAGGGTGCGTACGGTGCGTTCCCGCGTCTGGCGCAGAAGGGCATTGAACTCATGCTTGCGGGAGAGGTCCAGGGCTATTTGGCGGCCGGATTCCATGTCCTTAAGAGTCAACAAGCCGTCTTCGATACCGGTCAGGTGGTATTCGGATTCTTCCAATACGTGCAGTGCAACCATTTCGTGAGCGGGGAAGCGGCTGTCTGCCGCATCCATCAGTCCTCTCAAATTGACGAGGTCGGTATGAAAATCAGAAATGATAACCCCGAGGCAGGAGGATAGCCGTTTCATGACAAATTCTAAAGCAGGCGCCAGTCGAGTTTGTCGGCTTTTAGCGGTTGGCGCTTGCTGTATGGCGTTGACGATGCGATGAAACTGTCGCGGCGCGGCACTTGGCGGATGCCACGTCAGCACCCGGTCAGCGAACAGTAATAGCCCGCAGGGGTTGTTGGCGCGCAAAGCTGCGTGGGCCAGGGAGATGGCCAGGTCCCGGGCCTGGTTGAATTTGTTGCCGAAGTGCATGGATGGACTCACATCGCAAATCACAACCAGGTTGTAGGCGCAGTCCTTGAGAAATTCCCGTACGTAAAGCTCGCCACTGCGGGCGCGTGCTTTCCAGTCGATACGGCTCCAGCTGTCTCCAGGTAGATATTTACGCAACCCCCAGAATTCGTAACCGGTGCCCTTGTCGAACCCTGCCCAGTCGCCGGCCATGTCGCTGCGTGGCGGGTGTTTAAGTTGAACGGTGAAACGATAAGGCGGTTTCATAGCTGGGCGGTTCTCCGTCAGGCTTTTGGCTGGCATAGGGGGCAACCGAGCTCAGGATGTCCAGAAGCAAGTCAGCGGCGTGGATGTCTTCCAGAATGGCGGTGTCGCTGAGAATCAGACGGTGCCCAAGGACCTGGGTAGCACAGTCGTCGACATCTTCAAAGGCAACGTAGTCGCGCCCGCGCAGAAAGGCAAAGCCCTTGCAATAGGCGATTAGATGCTCGCCGGCTCGTGGCGAGACCCCTACGGAGACGTAATTGCGTATTGCCGGGGGCGCTTCGATTGCCTCGGGGCGGGTGCGCAAGCAGATTTCGAGGATGTAGGCGATCACCGCCGGTGAGACTGTTACGTGATGTGCTACATGGTTCTGCATAGCCACCACTTCGTCCGGTTCCAGCAGGCAAGGCACGGCCTTTTGCAGTTCCTCGAAGTTGCTACTCTTTTTTCTGAGCAGTTGTTCTTCGAAGTCCCTGGAGGGGTAGGTCAGGTTTATTTTAGCGATAAATCGATCAAGTTGCGCTTCAGACAAGGGGTAAGTGCCGAGTTGTTCCACCGGATTCATGGTCGCCAGTACCATGAACAACTCGGGCAATTGATATTGATCGCGGTCGATACTGACCCGTTTTTCCTGCATCGCCTCAAGCAGTGCCGATTGGACCTTGGGGGCGGCACGATTGATCTCGTCAGCCAGCAGGATGTTGCAGAAAACCGGCCCCTGATGGAAGGCGAAGGTGCCGGTCGCCTGGTTGAAGACGGTGGTTCCAGTGATGTCGCTGGGCAGCTTGTCAGGCGTGAACTGAATGCGCTTGAATTCTCCGCCGATGGTGCGGGCAAAAGTCCCGACGGTGAGGCTTTTAGCCAGCCCCGGTACGCCTTCCAGCAGGATGTGACCCTTCGCCAGAAGAGTGCAGATGATGGCTTCGATCATGCCCGTCTGGCCGATGATAATTTTGCCGATTTCTTCTTCAACCTTTTGAACTTTGGTGCGGAAAGTTTCCGCAGAAGAGAATCGTGCAGTCAGAGAGCTGTTGTTGGCGGTAGGATTCATGGCAGTGCTGCCTCCAGTGATAACGGGCATCGACCAAGCGTTGCCTGGCGAAACATATTCAGAAAAAAACTAACTTGCGCCGGTCACGGATGATCAGATAGAGAAAAAACGGGCCGCCGAGAAGAGCGGTCAAAACCCCGATGCGCAGCCCGCCGCCGCCCCAAACGCGTACCACGCAGTCTGAATAGACGACCAGCGCTCCTCCCAGCACACCGGAGGCAGGGATCAGCACCCGGTTGTCCGAACCGACAAAGCTGCGCATGATATGCGGCGCGACCAAGCCTACAAAGCCTATGGCCCCGGAGACGGCAATGGCGCCGCCGGTCAGCAGTGCGGCAAAAAACAGCAGCATGTTGCGGGACCAAGTCACATTGACACCGAGGTTGGCGGCAATCTCTTCGCTGAGCATGATGATGTTGAGATCACGGGCATATAGCATCGACCATAAAGTGCCGATCAGGGTGATGATCAAAACGATGTGGACATGCTGCCAACTGCGGTTGGTCAAATCGCCCATGAGCCAGCCGACGATCTGTCGGGCCATTTCAAACCGGTCCGTCGAGAGCACGATGACCAGCGAGGTCAGGGCGCCCAAAATGGCGTTGAAGGCGATGCCGGCCAATAGCAGCGTATAGCGCGAGGTCAGCCCACCGCTGGTGGCGATCCCCAGGACGATCAGCATCGAGAGAAACGCGAAGAGGATGGCAAACGACGGCACGGCGTAGATGCCGGTAGCAGCCAGCCCGACATAGATCGCCGTAACGGCCCCCAGGGCTGCACCGGAACTGGTGCCGATAACCCCCGGACTGGCCATGGGGTTTTTGAAAATACCCTGCATGATGGTACCGGCGACGCCGAGGGCAAATCCGACCATGACCCCGGTCAGGGTTCGGGGGACCCTTCCGAGCCAAACGATGGCTTCCAGTGCCGGATCGCTCGGCATATCCATGTGCAGGATCTTGGCGACCAGGATGCGGCCGATATCCTGCAGGCCGACCTCCCATGGACCAATACGGACCGAAAAGAACACGCCGAGCAGCAACAGGGTCAGGGTCGCCGAACAGGCAACCATAGCGGTTATGGAAAAATTCCGGTGCTCAGAACGACGATTCATAAAGCAGTCCCGCCAGGTAGTTGATGCTGGCGATCAGATATTGAGAAGAGCTCAGCAGGTAAACGGTCGGCATCTTGCGGATATTTTTTTGCTCTACGGCACGGGCCGTGGCCAGAATTTCCTGGCTGTAGAGCTGTTTGTCAAAGGTGCTTTCCTCTGGCACGATGATCACATCCGGATCCCATTGCAGCAGGGTTTCGTAGTTGACCTGCTTGAAGTTCCGGACCCCTTTGGCCGCGGCAATGTTGGTCACGCCGAGGGCTTCGCACATGCTGTCGAAGGTCGTGCCCGAGCCGGCCACGTAGGCCATGTTGTCGTAATACAGTACCGTCGGCGGTTTACCCGTGCTGCCGCGCCGCCCGCGCACTGCCGTCTGGATGTCATGAAGTTTTGCGTTCATGACAGTGACCAACCGTTGTGCCGAGGCCTCCTCTCCGGTTAACCGTCCAGCCAGCAGGATCTGATCCTTGATCGAATCGAGATCGTCGAAGAAACCGAATTGCGCTAGGGGAACATTGGCCGTATGTAGCTGGTGTAGGAAATTCTCGTTGGAAAAGAATGATGTCATGACCAGGTCGGGTCGGTAGCCGATGACGATTTCTGCATCGTCGGTGCCATAGGTCGGCAGGTCGTTTGGCAGCAGCGGCGCCAGAAACGAAAACTGTCGATCCTTGCAGCTTTTGTGCACGGTGACCAGTTGTTCATGGGGCACGATAGCCCAGAGAATTTCGGTCAATCCCGTCGAGTGGGGAATAATACGCAGTGGTTTGTGTTGAAGGGGGACCGTGCGTTCTTCTTCATGCAACTTATCAGCGGCGAAATCATAACGCATAAAGCGATAGGATACGCTGCTGGGGAAGCTCTCCTCCGTTACCGGAGTCGGCTGGTGGGTATCGCTTAGCGCTCCCATCAGCGCGTCCATCTCCAAGGGAAACTTACGAGCGCCGCGGGCATCTTCCCCCGCAGTAGAGGTGCCACACAGCAGGATCGCCAGCAGTGTGGCTCCCAAAATTCCTGTGAGGAAACGCTTAACGGTAGAACAGCAACGAAACGCCATGTTCGGTTGAGATTTCGTCCACGCCGACATGGAAAACCTCCTTGATGCGTTGTTCGGCAAAGCCATCTTCGGCCATGCCGTGGTAATAGACCCGGCCCTCTTGCAGCAGGGTCACGGTGTCGCAATAGCGCCGTGCCAGATCGAGATCGTGGATGCTTATGACAATGGTTTTGCCTGCATTGCGCAAGCCAGTCAGCAGTTCCATAATTTCGATCTTGTGCAGAATGTCGAGGGCGCTGGTCGGCTCATCGAGGAGAATGATCGGCGCTTCGGTAGCCAGGGCCCGGGCCAGACTCACCAGTTGGGCCTCGCCGCCGGACAACTCGTTGATGAGCCGGTTACGGAAAATTTCGGTGCCGGTGACCCTGAGTGCTTCGTCGATGATGTCCCGATCGCGCTGGTGTAGCCATTGCAGCCGTTTCAGGTGCGGATGCCGGCCCATGGCGACGAAATCGGAAACGGGAATGGAAAAATCGAGGCGCGTATCCTGCTGGACCAGCGTCACCATCTGGCTGAGGGTTTTGCGGGGGAAACGGCGATAATCCCGGCCATCGATCAATACCCGGCCGCTCTGCGGTTCCCAGATGCGGCAGATATTGCGCAACAGGGTGCTCTTACCGGAACCGTTTGGTCCGATCAGACCATGGATGCCACCGGTGGCAAAACAACAATTAATATCTTTGAGAATCGTATGGCCGCCGATCGCAAAGTCGAGCTTTTCAATCTGAAGGATCGGTTGTTCGGTCATTCTTCCTCTTGCTTCCCGTGACGCAGGATGAACTCCCAGGCCAGCGGCAGGCTAAACTTGGATATGGCCGTAAGCAGCGTTCCGCATAGCACGATGCCCCACATAACGCCGTGGCCGAGCCGGTCCTGAAAAAGGCCGGTGGTCAGGGTGGTGACCCACAGCAGAATCAGCCCCGAAAGCATCTGGATGTTCTGGCTCATGGCGTGAATGCCCCAGAAATTGTCTGAGATGCGGCGCAGCCGGCCGTGGCGCAGTTTGATTTCGATAAGCTTGAACCATACCCGCCCTTCGACCATCTGGGCGCAACCGTCGCAGATATGGTGCAGCAGATAGAATGCGATCAGCAGATAGCGGCTGCCCGCCCAGTCGCCGACCAGGCCGGTGAACAGGGGTGGGTAACATAGCAGCAGCAGCACTGCCCCCAGGGCCTGCCCGCCGCCGACCAGGGCCAGCGCACGGATCAGCCGCCGGACCTGAAGGTTCTCGCTGGCGAAGCCTTCCAGGTAATCCACGAAAGAGGAAACCTTGAGACTGCTGATAAAGGTGATTGCCGGATAGAAATATTTGGTCAGCACGCCAAGCACGGCCGCCACCTTGAATTCGTTTTGCGCCATGGAAAACATGGTGTATAGAATGGCGCCCTCAAGGATGCCCTTGCCAAAAGTGTACGACAGGTTGCCGATCTCCCCGTAGCGATAATAGGGGCTGAGGGCCATGGCGTCGGCCCACAAGCGGGCTTTGTGCCATACGTCCCGGGTCAGAGCCGGGGGGCGGGGGCGCGATTCGGTCGCAGTGATGTCTAGTGCGGGGTTCGCCATGTTTGCCATCCGGGTGCTTCGGGTTTATGAATTAAATTCGCCCGGGACCCATGCAGGGGTCCCGGGCCTGTGCAGGGTTAGAGGGGTTACATCTGCTTGAGCAGGTTGACGGTTTGGCGGGCCGCTTCGTCAGGAAGCAGTCCGGTGTCGGAGATACCCGACAGCACTTTGGATTGGTCATGGTCGACCGAGCCAGCCTTGGCCCAAGTAGCGGGGGTCACCTTGGCCAGGTAAGCAGAGAAGGCATGGTGGCCGCTGCCAGGGCGCTCACCAATGACATGAACGACGGCTTTGGGTTGCTTGCCGGCTTTGCTGTAGAGTGTTTCACCTGCTTTATAGCCAGCGCGGACACGACCACCGGTCACGACGATGTTTTTGTCGGACAGAGTCAGGCCTGCTTTTTTACACTCTTTCTTCAGCGCGGCCAGGTAAGGCATCAGGTGCCCTTCATCCATGAGCGCCTTGGCATTCAGGCCATCAGAAATAACAACCTGTACGTCGGGAACCTTTTTGCCCCAGGAAGCCGCCAGTTTATCCAGGGTGGCCACGGCGGAAGCGGACAGTTCTTCACCGGTCCCCGGAGCAGAGATGTAGTTTTCACGGTCGTGAGACTGGCTGGTGATGCTCACGGCGTTGGGGATGGAGTTGATGAATTCGGGGGTGAATTCGGTCCACAGGCTGATTTTGGCGTCGTCATACAGGTCGTGGATGCGCTTGTTGGTCACAGGCTCCAGATCCCAGATGTTTTCGCCGTAGCCTACGGCTAGATCAAGGCCGCGGTTGCGAACATTTTCAATGGATTTCAGGCCTTCAGCATAGATTTTGGCGAAAGGACGCTTGTCGCCTTTGGCTTGACGGAATTTGTAGTAAACCCAGGCGGGGTCGCCGAAGTAGGCGGTCGGCTTGCCGTTGGCGTCGATAATTTCGAGTTTCTTGTAGAAGTCCCACATGGCGTCGTTGACTTTGAAACCGAACTTTTCGCGCAGACGAACGTGGTCCTGGAAACCGGTGGTCAGGTAGCTGAGCATCGGGTCGTTACGTGTGGGCAGGGCCATCAGGTAAGCCGGGTTAGCCGGGGCGATCTGGTCCTGACACCATTCAAGATCGTCGAGAGTGACGGGCATGTGCAGGGTCGAACAGATGTCGAGACCCAGTACCAAGCCGTGCAGTTTGCCCATGACGATGTCTTCCAGGCAGCAGCGCACCAGCTGCTCGCGGGTCTTGAAAACCTCGGGGCCGATAAAGCCGGCCACATCGTTGAGGTGCAGCCAGACCTCTTCGGGGGTAATGCCCTTGGCTTTAGCGACTTCCTGCTGCAGGGCACGGGCAAAGCCGTACTTGCGGGATTCGTGAACCACCATGTCGAAGCCGTGGCCGTGACCGTTGGTGAAGTCAGCGCCCTGGCCGGTCTCAAAATAGAGGCTATAGGGGCCCGTACGCATTTTGGCGTAGTCGAGCATTTTCTGCAGGGTCAGGTCGAAGGTCTGGTTGGCACTTTCGGTGCCGGCAAGGCTTTGGAACCAGATGGCGGTGGAGCCGGGCTCTGCTTTTTCGGCAGCTGCCTGACCATCGATGTGAGACAGAACGCACCAGGGGATGGTGCTTTCGAGGCCGAAGGCGGTGACGATCTCTTTGAGACCGTTTTCAACACGCAAAGTGGCCTCAAGCTGGCTGTCGACGGGGTTGGTGCCGATGATGATGTCTCCTACGGCATAAGAGAATCCGTCGAAAACCTGCATCTGGATGTCTTCCAGGCTGTCAGTGGGTGAGTTGGGCTGAATGCGGGCGCTCAGGTAGCCTTTAGCGCCGATGTTGGAACCGGGCAGGGGGTTGAAAATCTTCTGGCCAACGCGGGTCAGTTCATCGTTGGACATCAGCTTAACGACCGAGCCGATCACGTCGCTGTGCAGGCCGCCCATGATCGCCTTGATAGAGGCTTCGGGCTTGGTGAGCAGAAAGTTTTTCAGCTCGCCCATGGTCATGTCTTTGATTTTGTTGTATTTGGTTTTGTCGGTGGTCTGGTGGATCAACTTGTCCTGGCCATCGACAAACAGCGAATGGTCGTTGATGTCTTTGATTTTGGTGTTGGCCAGCAATTTGCGGGCGTTTTCGCGGGACCGTTCATTGGATGCGGCCACACCGATGGTCTCGTCGCCTTCTTTAAAAGCATTGGCGGCACCAATAATTTGTTGATAGAGGGTTTGGTCGAATTTGCCTTGAGTGCGGTTCATGTACTCCAGGACGTCTTCACCGCGTTTAACTTTGCCGATGGTGACGGCCCCGGCCAGGCTGGCCAGGAAGGTCATTACCAGAAGACCGGTAATGCCTACCACGAGTTTTCTTTTTTTCAACATTGGTGTACCTCCCGTTTAGGTGGATTGGGATGTGACTCTGCCGACAGAGGTAGACGCTGTCGGCAGAGCATGTGTTTGTTGACGGACGCGAGACGCCTTTGATCTCCAAAGTCGTCCCGCACTCGCTTTACTGACGTTGTTGCTTTGCTTCTTCCCACATGGCGTTAAAGGCTTGCTCGGTTTCATCGCTGAGCACCCGCCAGAGGGCTACGGTTTTGAAGTAGGCTTCATCCCCGACGTGGAACATGGCTTTTTCTTCAGTATTGAGCATGTCGCCCGTGTCGGCCATAACCGGGGAGACGCCCTGGGATTTAACCACATCGGCCTGGCGGGCAGGCTCGAGGGTGAAATTAATCCACTCTTCGGCCAATTTTTTGGTCAGGCCTTTGGTGCCGGCACCGATATACCAGCAGTCGATCCAGGCCGTGCCACCCTCTGCGGGGGTAGCGAGGCGCCAGTTGCCGCCCTTGAGGTTGGCCTGCGCGGCTGCGAAGCCCCAAGTGGTTGCCAGAGCCAGGCCGGGGAATTCATCCGGGTTGGCACCACCGTCCCAAAGGCTCTTGGCGTTCTTGGCCAGTGCGTTGAGCTTTTCCTGGACTTTGGCGCGGTCGAGGCGGTTGATGTCGAAAATGTCTTCATAGCCATAGCCCAGGGCCAGAGCCGTAATCCAGACATTGACCTTGGGGAAGTTGTTATTGATGGTGTACTGGCCGGCATACTGGGGGTCCCACAGCACGTTCCAGCTGGTCGGGGCGGCCGGTACCTTGTCTCGGTTGTAAGCCAGGCCGTAGGGGCCGCAGTTGTAAGGGATGCCGTAACGCACTCCCTTATAGAAAGGTGTCTGGTCGCTGCGGAAGACCGGCATCATTTTGGCCAGGTTAGGGACGTTCTGTACATCCACGGGCTGCAGGTATTGCTGCCCTTCCTGAAAAGAGAAGAAGCGCGGGATCTTGGGCAGTTCAATAGGCGGAGAGATCAGGTCTGCCGTGTTGTCCTTTACCGCCAGGAAGAATTCATCCTGATCGGTGGGGTTTTGAATGCTCAGTTCGACGTCGACTTTGTACTTTTCTTTGACCAGGGCCTTGAAATCCGCTTCGTAGGGTTTGGCATAGCCAGCCCAGCAGTTGATGCGCAGGGTCGCTTTCTCAAGCTTTTCCTGCTTCTGTTTGCAGCCCGGGGTGATGACCAAGGCCATGGCGACCAGTCCGCCCGCCATGGTGATGATCGTTTTCTTGAGAACTTTGTTCATGTGTGCCTCCTGTCGTGTTTACCTTTGCTACCGAGTTTTGCGACCTGGCTATGGAGCATGTTCTTTGCGGATCGCCCGACTACGGGGTCTGTTGTCAGCTTCTGGCCGGAAAGATGGGCGGGGAGGGAGGGTGAATCCCTCCCCGTCTCATTCGGCGGCTGGCAGTTAGGCTCGGTATTCAGGAGATAATGCCGCGACTCCGCGCTTAAAAGACGAAGGTCAGGTTCAACGCGCCTGCTGTTTCGGTGTCGATGGCCGCTTTTGCAGCGCTGCTGATGCCCGAAGAGAAGATAAAGATCGGGCTGATGGTCAACTGGTCGGTCAAGGCGTAATCGAGGCTGGTGCTCAGTTCGTAGTTATGCCAGCCGCCAAAGTCGCCAACCGAATAATCGCTGTGTTGGTTGTACGATACCAAGGCACCGAGATTGAGAGTGGTTTTTTCCATCCACTGGGCGAGGTCGAAGCTGTGGCTGATGTCCAGGCTGTAGAACAGGCCATCTTCTTCGGCGGCATCCCAGTCCCATGAGATTTTCAGGTTCGGGGAAAGCAGGGTGTTAAGGGTGGCGGTGACAAACAGTTCGTTGGTGTCTTCGGCGCCGGCAAAGTCGAGGGAGTAGAAGATATCGCCGACACTGATGGAAACCATGTCGCCTAAGTCAAAGCCATAGGTCAGGATGATGTCGGTCTCGTTCATTTCCCCGGAGCGGAGGTTGTCACTGCTGGCCAGTTGCCAGTTGTGCCAGGTACTGAGGGTAAAGCCGCCTACAGAGAGGTCGAGGCCGGCCTGAATGGTGGGCCGGCTGTCACTCAGGTTGAAGCCGCGCCACATGTACTTGTCCCAGATGCCTGCGTAGGCATCCCCTTCGACTTCGATTGCGGCCTGTGCTGATGCGGAGAAGCTCGCCCCAAGCATAAGAACGGCAACCAACAATACGGTCAGTTTCTTCATCATTTTGCCTCCATCAAATATTAAAATGGCTGAAGTATTCCGCAGGGCCTTCCCTGCGGGGTCTTCCGCCGGGTGAAGATTTGTTTGGTTTTGGTGGGTAAAATGGATTTTATGTCTACGCTTGTTGCCGTCGATGTTTTAAACCATGTTTTTATTATTCTTGGGGATATTGCAGGTTCTTGAATGGATATAAAATACGGTTTTGCGGGGGGGGGTAGATATCCCCTAAAGGGGGGGTTTTCGTTCACCTGTTGGAGGCAATCTCTGCCTTTGCGAACGGTGGTTTAGACTTTATCCATTTGTTTCAGTTTGTTTGGGCAATACGCATTCCTAAAATGCGCACAAAAACGCCATTTCGCGGCAGGGGGTCGAAAGCCTCGCGGCCATGAATTAGGCCCACGCCGAGCATGGAGCGCCTTGCCCCACGACTCAGCCGATGAGGTGTTTTTCCTTGGCGGCGATGACCGCTTCCAGGCGGCTTTTTACGTCCAGCTTTTTGAAGATGTTCTTGATGTGGGTTTTGACGGTTTCGGTACTGATGTAGAGGGAATCGCTGATTTCCTTGTTGCCCTGCCCACGGGCAAGACATACGAGAATCTGTTTTTCCCGTTTGGTGAGCAATTTCTTCGCGTTTTCGCCACCGGAAGCGTTTTCCCACTCGATGGCCAGGTCCATGAGGTAGGGCGACATGGGCTGCTCATTGCGGGCAAAAGCGCGAATGACATCGACCAGCTCGCTGATGTCGATGCTCTTGAGGATATAGCCGTTGGCGCCGGCCTGCATGGCTTCTTCGATGTAATGCCGGTCGCTGTAGGAAGAGAAGATGAGCAGTTTCATGTCGGGGTAATGCTTGCGCAGGAGGCGGATGGCGGCCATCCCGGAAAGACCCGGCATGTCGACATCGATCAGGGCGACATCCGGCGGGTTCTTTTTGATCATTTCCACGGCCTTGAAGCCGTCGTTGGCCTCGCCGATAAAGTCGATGTCGGCATGCTGGCTGAGACTCATGCGCAATCCGGTGCGCAACAGGGGATGATCATCGGCCAGAAAGATCTTGAACGGTTCGTCATGCTGCATGGATCCACCTTTCGGTACGGTTGGTTCAGTGTTCGCGCTGGCTGTTTTCGTCCGTCACGGGCAGCGCCAGACTGATGCGCAGACCGTCCCCGGTCGTTCCCGCCCAGATGTGTCCCCCGTGACTATCCACCACCAATTTACAGAAATTCAACCCCAGCCCCAACCCCTTTTTACCGTGGGGGTTTTTGTGGCTGCTGGAAAAAAACTTGTCGAACAGCAGGTCGAGCTCCTCCCGGGGCGGGTGGTCACCGAAATTGTGAAAGGAAACCTCGATGTAGGCCCCCCCCTCCTGCAGTGGGGGAAAAACGGCAGCCCTATCGTCCGGCGCCATCAGCGGCCTGGTTTCGATGGTGATCAATCCTTCTTCCGGGCTGAACTTGATAGCGTTGTCCAGCAGGTTGGCAAACACCCGCAGCAGCCGGATGCGGTCGCCAAAAAACGCCAGTTCCTCCTTGAATTCCGGCTGGTAGACGATGTTGACCTGGCGGTCCTGGCAGAAATAGTAGGACTGGTTGATGACCTCCTGCAGCGCCTGGTGAATATCGAACCAGGAGCGGCGCAGCACCAGCATGCCGTAACTTTGCCGATAGACATCCAGAAAGTCCGAGACCATGCCCAGCAGGTCATGGTTGGTGCTGGCCGCCATTTCCAGGATATCCTTCTGGTCGGAGGCAAGGGAACCCACCTGGCCGTCGAGCAGCAGTTTCAGGGCTGATTTGACCGCCAGGATGGGGTTGATCATGTCGTGGGTGAGCATGCCGAAGAGATCGCTCTTCATTTTTTCCATGTTTTTCTCTTCGGACATGTCGCGCATGACCGCCACATAACCCTGCAGCTCGCCCTGCTCGTTTTCCATGCGGGAAAAGGAGGCATTGACCTGGGCAAGCTTCCTATCCGAAAGCAGCAGGCCCACGCTCAACCGGTCGGGAACGTCCCGAACGCGACGCAGCTTGTCCAACTCCTGAACGATGCGGGATTCGTCCAGAAAAAGCGAGGGCAGAAACTTGCCGGTGAGGTCGGCGTCGGGCTGTCCCAGGGCCGTGAGCAGGGCCTTGTTCTGCATTTCGATGTTGCCGTCGACATCGGTAGCGATGATGTAGTCGGAAACGCTGTTGTAGAGCTGGAACAACCTTTTGCGCGAAAGGTTTTTCAGGCGCCTGTTGTTGGTTGCCAGCGTACCGGTGGTATGGGCGATGATCTTCAGGAGGGTGGCATAGTCCTTCAGTTGCCCGTAGCCGATCTTGGGAATGCGGTACAAGGCCTCCAGGTACCCGGAAATATCCCGGATGCCGATGTCGATGGCGTGGTGCACGGCCAGATCCCGGTCGATTTCGTAGTCTTCGGTCCGCACCTGGCCGCAAATGATGACCGCGATCAACTGACCTTCGACGACAACGGGCGCGGCACACTCCACCAGCCCGGCGTTGAGGCAGGTGTAGATGGCATTGGCATCCGGACGCATGGCTTCGTGGGCACCGAAGCGGGCACTGGCCAGACATTTTTTGCGCCCCTTGGAGCTGCCTTGACAGAACTTAAGACAAAAGTCGGAAAAATTGTACGGCCCGGCAAGGATGTTGCCCTTGGGATCGTAGATACCGCCGCCCATGCCGGTGGCCTTGGTGTAGGCGGTCATAATCTTGTCCAGGGTGGACGTGTCGATGAGGTCGAGTAGATTGATCATGACGTCCCTGTCATCTTTTCATCGTTCCGCGACGTTGGATTCAGCAGGCGGGCCAGAAAACGAATGGACTGTAGTCCCCGTTGCAAAAACAGGCAGGTCGCAAGATGGAATATAGGCGGAAATAAGCGGAAAAACGCCATGTTCCGCCGCTGCTGGGGCTCTGTCATGGTATATGAGCGGCCGATTGGCTGTCCAGTTATACTTTGCTTAAAACGGAAACGTGCGCTTCGACACCCTCCGCCGCTCATCCGCTCAACCGGAATCGTACAGGGCCGGAAAAAAAGGTGGGCGCCGGGCAAACGCCTATGCTATCCTCGCCAAAAAAGGGGCAGGCATTGCCGCCTCCCGCCAGCCTTTCGAGGTCCAGAATGAACGAAAGGAAATCCTTTTCCGTGCGTTGGTACCACAGCCTTCAGTTTCGCACTCCCCTGGTGTTCGTCTTCCTGCTTGCCGTCCTGATCATCAGTCTGACCCTCATCATGGACCGGATCGGCCGGCCGCGCATGGAGGAACAGTCCTTCCGCCTGGTCAACCAGATCGGCAATACCATGGTGGCGCAGCTCGGCGAACGGATCGCGGTCGCCGAAACCCTGGCGCGGGCCATGGCCACCACGGCCGCCGATCTGCCCCTGAAGGTCGAGGGTCACATGCGGTTCATCCCCCGCCTCATGGAGCAACTGGGCCCCTCTTCCTACATCATCGGCGGCGGGGTATGGTACGAACCTTACGCCTTCGCCCCGCGCCTCGAGCGGCGCAGCTTCTTCTGGGGCCGCAACGCCGCCGGCACCCTCGAGTTCGTCGCGGACTACGACGATCCGCGCGGCGCCGGCTACCATCACGAGGAATGGTACGTGTCCGGGCGCTTCCTGCCGCCCAAAAAGGTCTTCTGGTCCAGATCCTACATGGATCCGCACACCTACGTGCCGATGGTGACCTGCACCGCGCCCATCTACCGCGAGGACCGCTTCATCGGCGTGGTGACCGTCGACCTGAAGTTGGAAGGCATGGAGGCCTTCTTCGAGGGCGAAGCCACCAAAATGGGCGGCTATGCCTTTGCGGTCGATCGCAACGGCACCCTTCTCTCCTTTCCGGACGTCCCGCTCATCCAGAACCGCTACCGGGACAAGTTAGGCCACCAGCATATCGAATACATCCAGGCCGTGGAACTGGCCGAACGCGAGCCGGTTTTTCGGCCTATCGCCGCGGCCCTGCAGGAATGCTCCACAGCCCTGCTGGACAGGACCAGACAGTCCGACCAATACGACCGTACCATCTCCGAACGCATGGCGCAGGACAGCGACCAGGTATCTGCCGTCGAGGCAGAACAGATCGCCCCCGTGCTGCAGGCCCCTTGGCCCGACGGCCGCGACGAAGACATCCTGCTGAAGCATTTCACCACCAAGGGCGATCTGCTGCTGAACGAACCGTGCTCCATCGCCATCTTTCATGTGCCGAGCACCTACTGGAAAATTGTCACGGTAACCCCCATCAGCTACGCCATCTCGGCCGCCACGGCCCTCTATCGGGCTCTGCTGCTGACCCTGATCGTCGGGGTGTCGGGGGCGGTCATCGGCGCCTTTCTGACCTTTGACCGCATTCTCATGCGGCCACTGGCCAGAATCACCCTGCAGCTGAAAAAGGCCGTGGACACCAACGCCGAAGAAATGCTGTGCCTCGATTTCAATCGCCCGGACGAATTCGGCGCCTTCGCCTACTGGTTCAACCGCCGCACCCGCAAACTGGCCGATGCCTTGGAGCAGTTGCGCATCGTGCGGGGCGACCTAGAGGGACGAGTGGTGGAACGCACCGACAAGCTGGAGCAGGCCAACATCAAACTGGAGCTTGAGGTGCAGCAGCGCCGCCGCGCCCAGCACTATCTGCGCCGCCAGGCCCTGCTCGACCCGCTGACGGATATCGCCAATCGCCGCAGCTTCGACGCCTCACTGACCGCGGCCTGGCACCACGCCGGCAAGAGCGGGTCCTGCCTGGCCCTCATCCTGGTGGACATCGACCTGTTCGAGCAGTTCAACCACACCTACGGCTACCAGGCCGGCGACCAGGTCCTGAAAAGCATCGCCCAGACCCTGGTCGAAGCCGCCCGGGACCGCGAAGCCCACATCGCCCGCTTCAGCGGCGAGCAATTCGCCATCATCCTGCCCGATACGGAAAAGGCCGCGGCAATCGAACTGGCCGAACAGATCCGCCAACAGGTGCGGGCCCTGGCCATCTCCCACATCGGCGAAGGCGCCTCGGGCACGGTCACCGTCAGCATCGGGGTGGCCAGCACTAGGCCGGACGACACAACGGCCATGGAAGAATTGATCACCACCGCCGCGCAAGCGCTCTATCGGGCCAAGAAAGAGGGCCGCAACCGGGTTGCCGGCGATTTCGAAGGCGCCACCGGCTAGACCGCATCCCACGCCTGAACCCCCCTCAGAATTCAACCCCCTTCTGGGCCGTGCGGCCCTGCTGCAGGCCGTGTTTGATACAGCGCATTTCCGTCACGGTGTCGGCCAGGGCAATCAGCCCGACGGGGACATCGCGACCGGTCAGTAGGATGCGCATGGCTGCCGGAGCCTGTTCTAGCAGTTCTACCACCTCCAGTTCATCTACCAGGCCGGCGGCAATGGCGCCGCCGATCTCGTCCATGACCAGCAGATCGTAATGACCGTCCCTGATCGCCTCGCGGGCCAGATCCAGGGCCTCCTGCGCGGCCCGCAGATGCGCGGGAAGGCGCGGATCATCCCGTCTTCGGGGCACGAAGCCCAGGCCCCGGCGGCTGAATGCGACGCCCGGCAGTTTCGGCAACAGGGCAGTTTCACCGCTGCCGGTGTCCGATTTCAGGAATTGCACCACCCGGGTCCGCATGCCATGGCCGCTGGCACGCAGGACCATGCCCAGGGCGGCGGTGGTTTTGCCCTTGCCGTCGCCGGTAAAGATCAGGATTCGGGCCTTGTCGTTCATGAGGTTCACCTTGCGGTTGAGGTTTCTGGTGTTCTGGCTCCGGATCATTTCAATCCCATCAAGCGGTAGATGGCCGACATGTCCAGGCAGGCGCGCACCGTGTCGGCCAGACGCTCGAAAGCCGGTTCCAGTTCGTAGCGCACCTGCACCGTTTGCAGGGGCGACAGGGCCCTGCGTTGCCGTAGCCGGTCGATGAACCAGCGCCGAAAAGGATCGGCGTCGAACAGACCGTGCAGGTAGCAGCCCCAAACCTGACCGTTGGTGCTGCGGGCGCCCGAGGGCTGGTTTTGACTGTCAGTCAGGACCGGAGCCGCTTCGCAGCTGCGGCTGCTGTCGCGGGGAACGGCATAGCCGCTTACCGGCAGGCCCGAGGCCAGGTGGCGCGCCGCCACAGGCGCCAGGTTGCGTTCGGTTTCCATAATCGTTGTTATCGGCAGCAGGCCGAGGGCGTCCAGGGCGGCCCCTGGGGTTGCGAGGCCGTGGGGGTCGACGATGGACCGGCCGAACAGCTGAAAGCCGGCGCCGATGCCGACGATTTCCGTACCGCCCTGCTCTGCGAGCTGCATCAGGCGCCGGTCCAGGCCGCTGGCGCGCAGAAAGGTCAGATC
The DNA here is from genome assembly GCA_030613545.1 of Desulfuromonadales bacterium. GTDB lineage: Bacteria > Desulfobacterota > Desulfuromonadia > Desulfuromonadales > Syntrophotaleaceae > Syntrophotalea_A. The sequence goes on along the minus strand of JAUWLU010000021.1, from coordinate 4,472 downwards.
GCCGAGGATTTCCCGGCTGTCAGGCAGGATAATCGCATCGGGCGACCCCAGGTGCCGGGTCTGGGTGATGAAGCGCAGGCGCACGTCCGGTTCGAGACGCAGCGGCTCGACATTGATCAGACCGTGCGAGTGCGGCAGGGCGATGACTGCGATGTCCACGCTGTCGTTGAGGAAGGGCCGCTCTTCGGCACGCGGGGGGGGGTGTACCGCCGCATGCTCCTGCCACAGGCCCAGGTTGTCCAGGTAGGGCACCACTCCCAGGACCGGGCGGCGGGTGTAGCGCAAGGTGTAATCCAGAGCTTCCTTGAGCATGTCGGCCCGGCCGCTGAAGCGGTTGACGATGAACCCGGCGATGCGCGCCCGTTCCTGTTCGTTGAGAACCTCCATGGACCCGACGAAGGAGGCGAACACCCCGCCGCGGTCGATGTCCCCGACCAGCAGGACCGGCGCCTCGGCGTGCCCGGCCATCTTCATGTTGACGATATCGTGGGCCTTGAGATTGACCTCGGCCGGGCTGCCGGTACCCTCCAGGAGGATGGCGTCGTATTCCCCGGCCAGGGAATCATAGCTTTCCTTGATCCGCTCGAAGGCCTCCGCCCGGTAGCGGACGTAATCCGTCACCCGCAGGTCCTCCACCGGTCTGCCGCACATGATGACCTGGTCGTTAATCGCACCGTCCGGCTTGAGCAGCAGGGGATTCATGCGCACGTCCGGGTCGAGGCGGGCGGCCAGAGCCTGAATCGCCTGGGCGCGACCCATTTCTCCGCCGTTGCGGGTGACGTGGGGTGAGCGCGGCATGGTCTGGGCCTTGAAAGGGGCGATGCGGTAGCCGTCCTGCAGCATGATGCGACACAGGGCGGCAGTCAGCACGCTTTTGCCTACTGCGGAAGCGGTGCCCTGAAGCATGAGGGCCGGGGTGCGCCGCCGCGAGGTCACCCGGGGGGCCATGAACAGTTCCTTACGCAGGGCGTCCAGCAGGCGGCGGTTTTCCTTCGCGTCGCGCACTGCCACGCGGAAGAACCTTTCGTCAAGGCCCTCGACGCCGTCGCACACGCGGACCGCCAAGCCCTGTTTAAGCAGGCGTCGGGCCAGGGAACGGGCATCGAGGCCGGCGCGATCGCAGCGCACCAGAAAAAAGTTTGCCTCTCCGGGAAAAACCGTCAGGCCGTGAATCTGAGCTAGGGGCCGGTGCAGATCTTCGCGCAGTTGGTGGATGTGAGCGCGCAGTTGCGCAAGGTAGGCGCCGTCCTGCAAGGCGGCTTCGCCGACAGCCAGGGCGATGGTGTTGACCGACCGGGGCGGCTGGACGACCTTCATCCTGCGGATCGTTACCGGATCGCCGACGGCCAGCCCCAGGCGGAGGCCCGGACAGGCGAACACCCTGGTGACGGACAGCAGCACCAGGACATTGGCCGGCCGGTTGACGGTCAGGCTGTCGTAATCCTCAATGAAGTCGGCGAACGTTTCGTCTATGACGAAGGTAACGCCGGGAAACCGGTCCGCCAGTCGACGCAGCCGATGAGCGTCGAGGGATCGCCCGGTGAGGTGGTTGGGCTGGCCGAGCAGCACCATGGCCGCCGTTTCCGGCGCATGGCGCAAGGTCTGCTCCAGATGGTCGAAATCGAGGGCGAATCCGTGCTCAGCGGGCAGCGGCAAAAGATGAGCCGTCACCCCGCCGGCGCGGGCGGCGCTCAGGTAATGTTCAGGGGCGGGCACCGGAATAAATGCCCGCTCGATGCTCAGGGCGGCTGGCAGCAGGTAAAGCAATTCGGTTACACCGTTGCCAGCCAGGATCTGCTCGGGGGGCACGCCGTAACGTTGCACTGCGGCGTCGACCAGGGCCGAGCAGTCGGGATCGGGACAGCGCACTAGGGAGCTGACCGCCGCGCTGATGCGGGCGCGCAGCCATTCCGGCGGGCCCAGCGGATTGCTGCTGGTCGCGAAATCGAGCAGGGCATCCGGATGGGTCCCGGCGGCCAGCGCCAATTGTAACAGTTGATCCTCGTGTCGCCAGATCTCTCGCTCGGGCATGCTTGGCATCCATTCGTTCGGGCCGCCGGCCGGGCGGCAAAGGCCTAAAAAAAATCCCCGAAGCACAGGCTTCGTGGACACCGTTTTTTGTCCACCTCGTCGTTGCTGCCACACAAAACAATCTGCCACGGACCTCAATCCGCGAAGGTCCGGGCATTGCGAGCTTCATTTCCTCAGCGGGCCTTGGATCATAAAACCCCGGTGGAGGCCTTGAAACAATGGCAAAAAAGAAAACCGGAACTTTTTCATAAAACAGGTCAGGAATCATGCGGGACCTGACATCTAAACAGTGCTGAAGACGTGGCATTTCGACAAAGATTAAATCCTTTGGTATAAAAATATCTGGCAGATTCAGAGACGTAATCTTCGTGCATGCCGTGACTACCAGACCCAACAATGCCTGAGCCATTAACTCTGTTGCACATCTAGAATCAGATCGTTTCCACACCTTCAATCAACGTCTGGCTGCTACGATGGGCCATAAGGTAGCGGGCATCCTCGCCATAGTTGGCGGGATAGACCATGGGCACCGGCAATTGTTGCAGGTCGTCATCGACATTGACAAAGGTGAACAGACAGGAATTGGACAGTGCCTTGGTGGCCTTGTCCCGGCTGATGCGCTCGATGTTGGCTTCGACGCAGATGAAGCTGCCGTTGGTATAGACCACCCGGGTGGTGTAATGCAGGGTGTCGCCCATGCGCACCGGGTGAAAGAAGTTGATGCGGTTGACTGCAGCGGCTATGGGGCGGTGGGGGGCCACCTGCTCGGAGCAAATGGACGACAGTTCGTAGGCGCGGCGGATCAGATAACCGCCGAAGATCTTCTTCGGCACGTTCTCCTGTTCCGGGTACATGCGCTCCCAGGCGTCGGCGGTGAGTTTGCCGGCCAACAGGCCGTTGAAGCCCGGCTGGTCCTGGGCCGTATGCAGGTCGGTGAGCATCTGGAACTCTTCGCGGCTGGGCGGTTCGTGGAGTCGCGCCTGCTGCTGCTTGTATTCTTTGCGCCGTTTCAGGGCCTTGTCGGCTCGCCGCTTCTCGATCTCTTCGCCATAGCCCAGTCCAGGCAAAGCAACGCTGACCGCTCCTTCGCCCATTCCCGACCGGGCGACCATAGTGAAGTAACAGGAAGCGATATGGCGCACCGGGTCGCCAGGTTGCTCGACACGAATACCGATTTCCAGCGACGAGCGGCCGACATGGTTGATGCGTGCCTTGAAATGCACGTCCCGCGACATATCGGTGACATGACGGATGACGATATTGTCGATGGCCGCCGTGACCACCCGGGCCTCGGGGAAAAACTGGTTGACGTAGTTGAGAGCGGCTTCCTCGGCGACCTTGTCGAGGACCTCGAGGAGCAGGCCAAAGCGCATATTGGCCTGAATCGGTTCGTCGAGGACCATGAAGCGCCGCTTCAGGACTTCATCGCTGGTCAGGGAAAGGACCTTGGTGAACGAAGTGTCAAGGGGATTAAGCATGTTATTTCCACTTAAAAGAAATGAGAAAGCTCTATTGCATGCAGCGCAAAACAAATCTTTCCTCGGATGAAGTCGACTGTTGTCGGTCATAAGAGATGATTTTACGTTCCCGAACTACCGCCACCGCCTGCATGCGGATGATTACTTTCTACTTGTTAAAAATGCGTTGCACATACTTTTTGAATATTTAAGAGGCTGATAAAGTTGATCTAGACGATTTTACTATTGGGCTTTCCTTCGGTAATATTTTCAACATAGAACTTCACTCGTAACAAGAATAGACTAAACGCAGAAACTTTGGTATTGAGATTTCCTACAAGAATTAAACCTTGAATCAAATTCTTTTTAGTTTTTTAGACACCCGCGTCCAGCCTTGGCGGTGTCTTGTAAAACACAAATTATACACTAGGAATTTACGATTGGCCGATTCAACCAAGCAGATATTTTGCAAAGTGCAAAGAAAGCAACTAAATATACTGCAGGGATATTTCTTTGAGATATTTTTCCTGTAACACCTTGGCCACCCGCTTGACGATGTTGCGGCGGATCTCCAGTTCCGCCGGGTGACTCGGATCCTGGTGGGCTTCGTTGATCTTGGTGCCGACCAGAAACGAGATGGCGTCGCTGTCGCGCAACATCTGGGCCAATTGGGCGGCGCCGTGGGTTTCCTGAGGGATGTCTCCCTGCTCGAGAAATTGCGCCACCCGGGTCAGGGTCAGAATCCCCTCGGTAATCAGATCGATCCCCGCCATGTGCGACACGGGAGGAATACCGCAACCGTGGCTGCGCAGATCCGTTTGAATCTCCCGGCCCAATTCGCGCGCCACGATATCGGCCGAGGTACCGCCGCAGACCACCTTGCGGCCGTCAAACAAATCGAGATTACGGGCATAGATTCCGTCCCGCTCCTTTGAAAAGGGGGGCCCGGTGAGCAGAATGGTTCGCCGCGGCACGCGAAAATAG
>JAUWLU010000276.1 GCA_030613545.1 Desulfuromonadales bacterium | reverse complement strand
ATGGACTCGCAAAAAGTCATGTGATGGCTAAGCAAAAATTTCGACCTACAAGGCGTAGTGGTTTTTCAGGGGTGAAGGCATACATAGGGTATGTCGAAGTCCTGAAAAAGCGCTGCAACGCAGTAGGACGGACTTTTTGCGACGCCATCTTTTTTGGCGCAAAAAAAGAGTAGGGCGTCGCGCGGGGCCGCAACCCCGCGGTCTTGGACATCCTACTTCTTCCCAACCTTGGCCCAGGAATCCCTTAACGTCACAGTGCGGTTGAATACCAGTCGCCCAGCAACGCTATCGGCCTGATCGACACAGAAATAGCCCTGCCGTTCGAACTGGTAGCGGCTCTCCGGCGCGGCGCCGGCCAAACTCGGCTCAACCTTGCAGCCGCTCAGCACCTGCAACGACTCGGGATTGAGATGGCTCTTGAAGTCGACGTCCTTGTCCGCCGAGGGGTTCTCGGAAACGAACAGCCGGTCGTAGAGACGAATTTCGGCGTCCAGAGCATGCTCGGCCGACACCCAGTGCAGGGTGCCCTTGACCTTGCGGCCGTCGGGGGAGGCACCGCCACGGCTGGCCGGATCGTAGCTGCAGCGCAGCTCTAGGATCTCGCCGCTGACCGGGTCCTTGATCACCTCGTCGCAGCGGATGAAATAGGCGCAGCGCAACCGTACCTCACGCCCCGGGGCGAGGCGGAAGAACTTCTTCGGCGGCTCCTCCATGAAGTCGTCCCGTTCGATGTAGAGGACCTTGGAGAAGGGCACCGTGCGGCTGCCCCTTTCGGGATCCTGGGGGTGAATCGGCGCTTCGAACTCCTCGACCTGACCGTCGGGATAGTTGTCGATCACCACCCGCAGCGGATTGAGCACCGCCATGGCCCGCGGCGCATTGCGGTCGAGATCTTCGCGAATGCAGCTTTCGAGAAAGCCCATATCGACGCAACTGCCCTTTTTCGAGACGCCGATCCGCTCACAGAAGTTGCGAATCGCCGCCGGGGTATAACCGCGCCGGCGCAGACCGGCCAGGGTCGGCATGCGGGGATCGTCCCAGCCGCTGACATGACCGCCCTCGACCAGCTCCAGCAGCTTGCGCTTGCTCATCACCGTGTAGTTGATGTTGAGCCGGGCAAACTCGATCTGCTGGGGATGGTGAATCTCCAACTGGTCGAGGAACCAGTCGTAGAGGGGCCGATGATCCTCGAATTCGAGGGTGCAGATGGAATGGGTGACGCCCTCCAGGGAATCGCTCTGGCCATGGGTGAAGTCATACATGGGGTAGATGCACCAGGTGTTTCCGGTGCGATGGTGTTCGGCATGGAGAATCCGGTACATGACCGGATCCCGCAGGTTGAGGTTGGGCGAGGCCATGTCGACCTTGGCCCGCAGCACCTTGGCGCCATCGGGATAGTCGCCGTTTTTCATCGCTGCGAACAGTTCCCGGTTCTCGGCCACCGACCGGTCGCGATAGGGGCTGTTCTGGCCCGGCTCGGTCAGGGTGCCGCGATAGCTGCGCATCTCCTCGGCCGACAGATCGTCGACGTAGGCCTTGCCGGCCTCGATGAGCTGCATCGCCCAGGCATAGAGCTGGTCGAAGTAGTCCGAGGCATAGTACTCGTGTTCCCCCCAGTCGAAGCCGAGCCAGCGCAGGTTCTCCTTGATGGCGTCGATATATTCCTGCTCTTCCTTGACCGGATTGGTGTCGTCGAAGCGCAGATGGCAGCGAGCGCCCCCCGGAGCATCGGCGTAATCGCGGGCCAGGCCGAAATTGAGGCAGAAACTCTTAGCATGGCCGATATGCAGATAGCCGTTGGGTTCCGGTGGAAAACGGGTCACCACCGCCCCGCCGTTCTTACCGGCGGCAAGGTCCTTGTCGATGATGGTACGAATGAAGTTGCTCGGCGCCGCAGGAGCGTTGCTGTCGTTGCTATGATCCATGATCGCTGTCGTCCTGATCGTATAGTTGAAAAGCGCGGTCGAAAAAAACCGCAGACTGTTGAAAAACCACCTTCTGAATAGATTCAGAAGGTGGCAGATTTTAGCCGGAAAAGCAACCGTCCATTACAGTGGACGCCGCTTCCGAGCGCCGCTCAGCCTTGCGCCGTACGCTGAAGCAGCACCACGGCATGGGCCGAGATGCCTTCGCCGCGCCCCTCGAAACCGAGCTCTTCGGTCGTGGTGGCCTTGACGTTGATGCGACTGGCGGCGACTCCGCAGGCAACAGCGATCTTATCCACCATGGCGCCGATATAGGGGGCCAGTTTGGGCCGCTGGGCGATGACCGTGCTGTCGAGATTGGCGATGGTATAGCCTCGATCGGCAGCCAGAGCGATAACCTGCCGCAGCAGCTTGAGGCTCGAGATACCGGCATAGGTCGCATCGTTGTCGGGAAAATGCTTGCCGATATCGCCAGCGCCAAGAGCGCCGAGAATGGCATCGCAGATGGCGTGCAGCAGCACGTCGGCGTCGGAATGACCGAGCAGGCCGAGGCTATAGGGCACCTCGACGCCGCCGAGAATCAGTTGCCGTTCGGCGACCAGTTGGTGAACATCGTAGCCGTGGCCGATGCGCATCATGGGCAAACCTCCTCAGGACTGTCGAGAAAGGCCCGGGCCAGCAGCAGGTCCTCGGGCGTGGTGATCTTGATATTGCGATAGCTGCCGGCCACCACCGTTACCGGCTGGCCGAGACGCTCCACCAGCGAGGCATCGTCGGTGCCGCGAAAGCCGTCCTGCTGCGCCCGCTGACAGGCATCCAGAATCTGGCCATAACGAAAGGCCTGGGGGGTCTGGGCCTGCCACAGACCGCTGCGTTCGGGGGTACCCTCGATGCGGCCGTCAACCACCTTCTTTATGGTATCCTTGACCGGCACCCCGACCAGG
>JAUWLU010000078.1 GCA_030613545.1 Desulfuromonadales bacterium | reverse complement strand
CTTGGAATATCTGCTGGTCGTTGCCCTTGGGGAGCAGCCCTCCGTCCGGGACCGAAGCGCGCATACTCTTGAGCATTGCCTGAACCATGATCGCTTCGAACTCCTGGCAGGAACGGCGCAGTTGCTCCGGGTTATTGCCGGGCTGGCGCTCCGGTGCTTCAGGGCTGCTGGCCTGGCTGATGAGCAGTCGGGGATCGAAAGAAAGTTCCATAGCGAAGCTCGCGTTGTGGTTGATGGATAACTGAACCGGCCGGAGTCTGTTGGTCTGGGTTACATATCGGCCCTGGCCGAAAATAGTTTAGATTGGTTATTCAGAGCCGTTTCATGCGGGACCTATAGCTCATTCGAAAATAATGTGAGCAAAGCTTTTACCGCAGAGGACGCAGAGCGCGCAGAGAAAACCTGTTTTTTGTCTTGGGCTTTATAACCCAAAAAAACAAGGGTACGCTGATATTTATGATGAACGCTTATCCGTCAAAAACCAGAGTCCAACTTCTGGGTCTAGCTTCTGACCTTATCTGCGTGTATCAGCGTCCAATTGGTTTTTCGATTTATGGTATTGGGGGGGAAATCCAAGGCGAATTGGACGCTGATAAAATCTGATGCTTCGCATTCGCAGATCAAGCAAATGCTGGTTTTGAAAATATTTGTGTTCGTGTGAGTCCAGTTCGTCCTTGATTATCCTCAGCCAAAACCCCAAGGGGACGCCCTAGAATCTAACTTTTGTTTTGGTTGTCGAGCCGTTTTCTTTTGATTTGCCTTCCTTTGCGGCCTCTGCGTTCTCTGCGGTGAATGTTTTTGGGTTTTACAGTCCTACAGAACCACCAGTTCAGCATGCAGGGCGCCGGAAGCCTTGATGGCCTGGAAGATGGCGATCAGGTCACGCGGGGTGGCGCCGATGGCGTTGAGGGCCTGGGCCACGTCGCCGATGCTGACCCCCATTTGGAGGACCACCAGGTTTCCTTCTTCCTCAGAGGCGGCGATGTCCGTTTGCGGTATCGCGACCGTTTCGCCCATGGAGAAGGGGTAGGGTTGGGAGATCTCGGCCGATTCGCTGATGATCAGGTTGAGGTTGCCGTGGGAGACGGCCACCGTCGCGATGCGCACCCCTTCGCCCATGACAATGGTGCCGGTCTTCTCGTTGACCACAATCTTGGCGATGGCGTCCGGCTGTACCGGCAGCCCCTCAAGAGCGGCGATGAATTCCACCAATCGCTCCCGGTAGGGCAGAGGGATAGTGACGTTCAGGCTGGCGCTGTCGATGGGGGATGCCAAGGGACTCTGAAAATGCTTGTTGATCACTGCGGCGATGCGCGAAACCGTGGTGAAGTCGGGTTCCGCGAGTTGATACCTGAGCTGGCTGTCGGGGTTCAGGGCAAAGGGGACCTCCCTTTCCACCAACGCGCCGCCGGGCAGGCGGCCGACGGTGGGATGATTTTTCTGCACTTTGGCCGCCTTGCCGCCAAAGGCCAGGGAACCGACTATCAAAGGACCCTGGGCAACAGCGTAGATATTGCCGTCAGGTGCTTTGAGGGGGGTCATGAGTAGACTGCCGCCGGCCAGGCTGTCGGCATCGCCAATGGAAGAGACCAGCACATCGATAGTGGTGCCGGTCTTGGCAAAGGGTGGCAGTTCAGCGGTAACGATTACCGCGGCCACGTTGTCGACCTTAACATCATCACGATTCACGGTGACACCGAGCCGCTCCATCATATTGACCAGCGACTGAATGGTAAACTGGGTGCCGTTGCTGTCGCCCGTGCCATTGAGGCCGATGACCAGGCCGTAGCCGACCAGTTGGTTGCTGCGCACCCCTTCAATCTGAGCGATATCCTTGATGCGGGCCGCCGAAATGGAAAGGGGCAGCAGCATCTGCAAAATCAGTAGCGCCGGCAAGGTGTTGATCAGGCGTCTCAGCATCGAAAATCTCCTTAGAACGGCCAGACGTTGTCGAGAATACGGGTCATCCAGCCTGGACGCTGTTTGTCGCTGATGACCCCTTTGCCGGTGTAGGCGATCTTGGCGTCGAGCACATATTTGGAGTCGATGACATTCTGCGACGAAATATCATTGGGGCGTACGATGCCGGTCAGGACAATGATCTGTTCCTCGTGGTTGACGGTAATCGTCTTGCCCCCTTCGATGCGCAGGTTGCCGTTGGGAAAGACCTCCACCACCCGGGTGGAGAGGGTGGCGACCAGATTTTCCTTGCGCGAGGTGCTGCCGGATCCTTTGAAATCATTATCATAGTTGGTAGCGATCAGGCGGGTTGGGTCGAGGGCGCTGTGCAGGCTGTTGAAGTCGGTTTCGAAGCCGAGAAACTTGCTGATGCCGGCTGCGTTGCTGCTTGAACGGCCGGTTTTCGTAGTCGCTTCGCGGCTGGCGCTGGCCTGTTCAAAAATGGCCACGGTCAGAATGTCGCCAAGCTGACGGGCTTTGATGTCGCCGAACAGGCTGCCGCGGTTCTCGGTCCACAGAGAACCGCTTGTCTGTGGAGCCTCCACGGTAATCTGCGGAGCGTTGTCCGATGGCAATTGAGTGGTCGGTAACGTGGTTCGAGCAGCGCAGCCGGACAGCAACAGGCCGCCGATGATAAGGCTAAAGAGGGGAGTGCTCATGGTTTATAGCTCCACGGTCACCGCAACCGGGCCGGTAACTTTGCAAAAAAGATCTTTTTGAGAACTGATGTTGCGTACTCGGATCATGTCGCCGGCATTGCCGTTTTGCCGTGCCATTCCTTTGGCGGTAACGGTCAGAATTCCCTTTTGGACAGTGATGGTGACGATCTCTCCCCGCTTGATCATCGGTGGAAAGGCTACGGCGGATCGTTCAAAGATATCGCCTTTGCGCAGGGAGCGCTTCAGGCGTTTGCCGAGCAGTTCGGCGCTGTCGAAACAGGGCGCCCGCAGACGGTTGAGATCCCTTTCGGCCAACTCGATGTGTTCTTCGGTGAGAATGGTGCCGCGGCGCAGGTCGCCGGTTGTTATCGCCACTTCGGCGAGAGCTTCGAGGGTGGCGCTGACGGCGATATTCTTTACCGCCTTTCCGTTGACCCGAAAGATCAGACTGAAGCGGCTGCTCGACAGCACTCGAGGGTCCGAGGGGGTGATCTCGCAGGTCAGTCGGCCGGCTGGAACCGAAAAAGCTTTGGGCAGACGAAGATGGCGAAAGCGAAGCTTGGTCCGGGGCATTCTGGCGCGCTGCTGGTCCAGGTAGTTTTCAAGATACTGTCGTAACTGCTCCGGATTGACGATGGTTTGTTGTTGCTCGTCGACCGTGGCGGCGTGCCCGGTGCGAATCAGGGGCACGGACCACAGGCAGATCAGACAGATGATGGCGGTTAGGCGCAGCGCAAGGGTCATGGTATTTCCGTTAGTTTCCATCCGAGAACTCCGGGTGGGAACGAGCTGGTTTCCGAATTGGAAACGAGGTTTTTTCGTCATGGCAAGGAAATCAAGGGGTTGCGCGGAGGCGTACATCGGTACGCCGCACAAGCAAGCCCGCAGACTGACGCAGCCAGGGCGGAAAAGAACCGTTTTCGGACGGAAACCCGTTACATGAGGTTGTTGGTCATTTGCAGCATGTCGTCTGCTGTTTTGATGGCCTTAGAATTGATTTCGTAGGCTCGCTGGCCGGCAATCATGTTGACCATTTCCTCCATGATATTGACGTTGGATCCTTCCAGGAAACCCTGGGCCAGAATGCCGAACCCGTTTTCGCCCGGGATACCGATCGCCGGCGCGCCGGTGGTCGGGGTTTCGCCGAACAGACTGTGGCCGAGAGACTCGAGACCGGCGGGATTACTGAAACGGGTCAACTCGATGGTGCCGACCTCGGTCGGTGAGCTTTCTCCGTCAAGAAAGACCTCCACGGTGCCGTATTGGCCGATGGAAACCTGGGTGGCATTCTCCGGAATCACGATCTCAGGATAGAGGGGATAGCCGTCCGAGGTGACCATGCGTCCGGTACCGTCCTTCTTGAAGGCGCCGGCTCTGGTGTAGGCTGTTTCGCCGCTGGGCATGGAGACCTGGAAGAAACCGGAACCCTCGATGGCCAGGTCGAGGTCATTGCCGGTCTGCTGAATATCGCCGGTGGTGAAGATCTTCTGCACCGCTGCAACCCGGGAGCCGAGGCCGACCTGGATCCCGGTGGGGATCTCCACCCCGGGAGAAGAAGAAGCACCGGCGATCTTGATCGTCTGATAGAGGATATCCTGAAAGTCGGCGCGGCTCTTCTTGAACCCGGCGCTGTTGACGTTGGCCAGGTTGTTGGCGATAACATCCATGTTGGTCTGCTGAGTTGCCATGCCGGTGGCTGCGGTCCATAAAGCCCTGATCATCGATTGTCTCCTTGGTATGCTATCGGTTAGCCGATTCTGCCGATCTGGATCGCTTTTTCGGCCAGGCTGTTATAGTTCTTGAGCATCTTCTGGCAGGCCTCAAAGGCCCGCATCGTTTCGATCATCTTGCCCATTTCCTGCATCATGTTGACATTAGAGTCCTCGATCTGCCCCTGGATCACCCGGGGGGCTTCGACCCGTTTCTCAAAGGCTCGAATATCCTCTTTGCTTACGGTGAACAGGCCGCCACCCTTTCTCTGCATCACGCTCGGATCATCAAAGACGTACAAGGGCAATTGTTTGACATCGCCCCCTTCCAGCTGGATATTGCCGTTTTCGTCAATGAGTACATCGGGGTTGTCCAACAGAATCGGTTTGCCGTCTTCGCCGAGGACCTTCATGCCGGCTCCGTTGACCATATTGCCGAGGTGGTCGAGGCGGAAGTTGCCCTGGCGAGTGTAGCAGAAGGTGTTCGCGTCTTCCTGCACCTTGAAGAAGCCCTCACCGTCGATGGCCAGGTGGGTCGGGACTCCGGTGCGGACCAAAGGCCCCTGGCCGTAATCGGTCAACCCTTCCTTGGCCCGAGTGATGGACAGGGCGGCGTTGCTGTGCAGGTTCTGGGCATCGGCCAGCTTGGCTTCAAAGACCACCTGGGATTTTTTGAAGCCGACGGTTTTATTGTTGGCCAGGTTGTCGCTGATGGAGTCCATCAGTTTCATCCGGGTCAGGGCGCCGGAAAGGGCACTGTATTGTCCGCTGCTCATGGCGAGTCCTTTGAGTGTTGTTGAGCCTATGCTGTTTTTCGACCGTTCAGCGGGATTTCTTTAGCTTCATTTGTCAGGCCTCGCTGTTGCCTGGCCGGTTTGCGCCGCCCGCTTTAAGGCGATCAGCTGTTGGGCTGCTTCGATGGGAAACTGCAGCACCGCCGCGATGCCCTCGGCGTCCATGCCCTGATCTGCCAGGGCGGCGGCATAACGGTATTTTTCCGGCGGCTGACGCCAGTCAGGTCCTTTTTGCAAGCGCTGCTTGAGGGTCGCTTGCAGCAGTGAATCAGTAAAATCCGCCGGCCGCGGTTTTTCTTGTGGCTCTGCGGCTTCAGTCGGGGGCGAAGCCGAGGCCATACTGGTCAGTTCTGCGCGGCACAGGAACAGGTTCTTTTTCATCCGCCGCAATTGCAGGGCCAGGGCCAGAGAACAGCCGGTTGCGATCAGGGTACTGATCAAGAGCAGCATCGGATGGATAGCGAATAGCGTCATCGGTAATCCGCTGTCAGCGTTGAAGGGGGTTGCGTTGTCGCTTGAGGCTGCGACCGATGTGGGTCTTCAGCTTGATCAACGATTGGCTGTGCAGCTGTGAGACGCGCCCCTCGGAGATCTCCAGCACTTCGGCAATCTCTTTCTGGCTCAATTCTTCGTAATAATAGAGGGTTACCACCAGACGCTCTTTTTCCGACAGTCGATCGATATATTCCGCCAACTGTTGAGCCAGTTCGCTGGTTTCCAGCATTTCCAGGGCTGTTTTGTCACCCTCGTTCACCAGGTTGTCCAACAGGCTGGGGCCGTGTTCCGATTCGCCAATCGTTTCGTGCAGGCTGATGCAGCCGAGGTGGCTGGTTTCTGACAGCAATTGACGATATTCCTCGAGGCCCATCTCCAGCGCGGCGGCGATTTCCTGTTCCTCCGGGTCGCGGCCCAAGGTGCGTAGCAGGTCGTCGATGGTTTTTTGAATCCGTCCCTGTTTTTTGCGCAGGGTTCGTGAAAACCAATCCATGCGCCGTACTTCATCAAGTACCGCTCCGCGCATGCGTTTTTCAGCAAAGGTTTTGAACAGCACGCCCTGGCCGGGGTCGAACCGTCCGGCGGCATCGACCAGACCGAGCATGGCCGCACTGGCGATATCTTCCCGGGACATGAAGGCCGGCACCTGAGTCACCATGCGATCAGCCAGGAAGCTGATCATGTAGAGGTGAGTCTTGATCAGGCGATCCTTGGCGTCTGCCCCCGGTGGGCTGTAATGAACCGCTCCCTTCATCAGATCTCCTCAGGATTCATGGTCATGAGCTTTTTCCAGAAAAACTGCAGAGTGCCTTTGGGTTGCAGATCCTGTGGCATGAGCAGCAGGCCCTTGGCAAAGGAAATGAAGGCATTGCTGGTCTTGCTGGTCGGGTAGAGATTGATCATCGGCTGCTGCCGACGAATCGATTCACGAACCCGCTTGTCGAAGGGGATGCAGCCCATGTAGTCGATGGAAATGGACAGGTAGCGGTTGGCTACCGTGGTCAGTTTCTGGTAGACCTCCAGCCCTTCTTCGGCGTTGGTCACGGAATTGACAATCAGGGAGAAGACCTTCTGATGGTAGCGGGTTGAGAGGAGTTTCATCAGCGCATAGGCATCGGTGATGGCGGTCGGATCGGGGGAGGTCACCACCAGAATGTCATGAGCCGCGACGCTGAAATAGGTGACATTTTCCGAGATGCCGGCTTCGGTGTCGATAAGCACGATATCGAAGGACTCGTGCAGGCTGTCGAGTTCTTCCATGAAGCGCATCTTCTGGCCACCGTCGAGGTTGGTGAACTGCTGCACTCCGGACCCTGCCGGCAGAATCTTGATGCCGTGGGGACCTTCAACCATGATTTCCGTCAGGCTCCGTTCGCCGGAAAAGAAATGGTTGAGGTTGTAGCGGGGCGTCAGGCCGAACACCACATCGATGTTGGCCAGACCGAGATCGGCGTCGATGATCAGAATTTTTTTGTCTTGCCTGGCCAGGGCAATAGCCATATTCGCCACCACCGCGGTCTTGCCCACGCCGCCCTTGCCGCTGGTAACGGTGAAGACGCGAGGCGGCGTTCGGTTTCCGACCTCGGTCGGAGAATGATCAACGAGTTGCTCCTGCAAAGACCGCAGGGTTTCAGCTTGATCTGACAATTCGTGAGTCGCGCTCATAATCTGGTCTCTTTATGGTTGTTGGATAACGAAACCGGCCACGGCTGCGGGATCCGCAACTATCAGATCCTCCGGCACCCGTTGGCCGTTGGTCAGGTAGGACAGGGGCAGATCCTGATGGAGCGGTACATTCAGCAGCGAGCCGCGCTGGTCGCATTCGTCCAGTTTGGTGAATATCAGGCTGTGCAGTGGCAGACGGCCGAAGTGGCCCACGGTGGTCTGCAATTCGCTGTCCCGGGTGGGGGCGGCGAGGACCAGGTGATTCTCGGTGGCCGATTCAGGGCCGAGGAACTTGTTCAGCTCGGCGATGCTTACCTCGTCTTTGGGGCTGCGCCCGGCGGTATCGATGAGGATCAGGTCCTTGTCCTGATGACGGGCAAAGACTTCTTGCAGCTGCTCAGGGGTGAGCACCACCTCGACCGGCACATTCATCAGTTCGCCATAGATCTTGAGTTGCTCTACCGCGGCGATGCGATAGGTATCGATCGTCACCAGGGCGATACGAATGCCGCCCTGCAGCAGCAGGTTGGCCGCCAGCTTGGCGATGGTCGTTGTTTTGCCCACACCGGTCGGTCCGACCAGAGCGATACGCCGCTGTTTGGATGAACGGCGAAACGGACCGGTCACCCGCACCAGAGACTGGACGGCATCGGAGTAGAATGCCTTGAGCCGCTCCTGATCCTGCATCTGCTGGGGGGAGAGGGTTTCCCAGGCGTACTGTTCGATGGCATCGGCCGCTTCCGCTTCGATACCGTAGTTCGTCAAATTTTTACGCAGCAGGGCCATTTCCTGAATATCGTCGCTGCTCGAGTTGCTGGCGGCAGGTTTGCGGATGCGGCGTGCTGCGACTTCGCGGCTCATAATCGCCGGCGGCGGTGCCTGAGGGGCCGCGGGTTGAGGTGCCGGCTGTTCAGAGAGTTGTTTGACCAGTGCTTTGAGTTCATCGATTTCGCCGCGCACTGTGCTCAGGTCCTGATTGGCAATCTGACTCTTAAGCTCTCTGATTTCCTCTTCAAGGGGATCGAGCACCTTGCGTTGCTTCCAGAGTTGCTGATAGGTGATTTCGCCTTGGCCAGTCTCCGGCCTGGAGGGCGGCGTTTGTTTGCTCGCCCGTTGAGATTGCGGCTGAATCTCCGGTGCGGCCGAATCGATGGCGGCCGTCACCTCATAGATCGGCTTGCGAAACACCCCCATCCCTTTGCGTACGGTGCGGGTTGAGAGAATCAGCGCCTCGGGCCCCAGAGATTCTTTGACCTTCTTCAGGGCGTCCGGCATATTTTCCGCTTCAAAAACTTTAACCAGCATTGATCGTCACAGCTCCTACCGAGCGCACTTTAAGGTGCGGGGCAATTTCGTTATGAGACAAGACCACCAGGTTCGAAATGTAGCGTTCGGTCAACCTTTTGACATGAAGTCGAATTGTTGGCGAACAGAGCAACACCGGTGTCGTGCCGCCGTCCAGAGATTGGATGGTTTCGCTGAGCCCTTCCAGAAAGACCTGGGCCTTCTGCGGATCGAGGGCCAGATAGCTGCCGTCCTGGGTGCGGTGAACTGAATCCTGCAGCGTTTCCTCCAGTTCGTGATCCAGGGTCAGCAGGGACAGAGTCTGACCGTCATCCGCATAGTTGCCGCTGATCGAGCGGGCCATGGCCTGTCTTACCTGTTCGGTCAACAGGTCGGCATCGGTCATGCTCGGTGCCCAGTCGGCTAAGGTTTCGAGGATAGTGCGCAGATCTCTGATCGAGACCTGTTCGCGCAACAGATTTTGTAGAACCCGCATGATCGTTCCCAGAGGCAAGAGGTTTGGAGTCAGTTCTTCCACCAGTTTCGGATAGCTCTTGCCAAAGTTGTCCAGCAAGTTCTGTACCTCTTGTCGGCCAATCAGCTCATGGGCATGGCGTTTGATGATTTCGCTGATGTGAGTGGTGGTCACCGTGGTGCCGTCGACCACCGTGTAACCGGCGATCTGAGCCCGTTCTTTTTTGTCTTCGCTGATCCAGGTGGCAGGCAGGCCGAAGGCCGGTTCGGTGGTGGCTATGCCTTTTAAGGGTTCGCTGGCCAATCCCGGATTCATGGCCAGAAAATGGCCGGGCATGATCTCGCCGCCGGCGATGGCGATGCCTTTGAGCAGGATGGAGTATTCGTTCGGCTTGAGCTGCAGATTGTCCTTGATGTGAATGGGCGGCACAATGAAGCCGCTGTCGAGGGCGAATTGCTTGCGGATCGAGCGGATGCGCGGTAGCAGTTCGCCGTCCTGGGCAGAATCGACCAGGGGGATCAGGCCGTAGCCGACCTCCAGTTCCAGCAGGTCGATGTTGAGCATTTCCTCGTAATTGTCTTCCTTCGGTTGCAGTGTCTCGGGAATTTCTTCTGCTGCGGCGATCGCTTCGGCTTCCTGACCCTGTTGAATCCGGAAGGCGATGAAGGCCAGCAGAATGGACAGCAATAAAAACGGAATAAAGGGCAGGCCGGGGATCAGGGCAAACCCAAGCAGCACGCCGGACACTATCCAGATGGCCCGCGGATGGACGGTGAACTGGGCCTTGATCTGGTTGCCGAAATCTTCGCTGCCGGCGGTACGGGTAACCAGGATGCCCGCGGCGGTGGAGATGATCAGCGCCGGTATCTGTCCAACCAGGCCGTCGCCGACGGTCAGAATAGTGTAGTTGGCGGCGGCATCGGCCGCCGCCATACCCTTTTGCAGCACGCCGATGATGAAGCCGGCGCCGATGTTGATCAGGGTAATGATGATGCCGGCGATGGCATCCCCCTTGACGAATTTGCTGGCGCCGTCCATGGCTCCGTGAAAACTGGCTTCATCAGAGACCTCCTGACGGCGGGTGCGGGCTTCGTCTTCGGTAATCAGACCGGCGTTGAGGTCGGCGTCGATGGCCATCTGTTTGCCGGGCATGGCGTCGAGGGTGAAGCGGGCGGCGACCTCGGCTACGCGTCCAGCGCCCTTGGTGATGACCATGAAGTTGATGATCACCAGAATGGTGAAAATGACGATGCCGACTACGTAGTTGCCGCCGACTACAAACTGGCCGAAACTTTGAATCACCGAGCCGGCCGCATCAGGCCCTTCGTTGCCGTGCAGCAGGATAAGGCGGGTCGAGGCGACGTTGAGGGACAGGCGAAACAGGGTAGTGGCCAGCAGCAGCGATGGAAAGATAGCGAAATCGAGCGCCCTCAGGGTGTAGAGGGAGATGATCATGACCAGCAGCGAAATGGTGATATTGATGGATAAAAAGATGTCCAGCAGGAAGGATGGCAGGGGGATGATCATCAACAGCAAAATGGAGACCAGGCCTACGGCCACCATGACGTCGCTGCGCAGCAGACTCCCTTTCCAGTCGTGTTGCATCAGTTTTTCAAACATAAATTTATCCTTGTTCCAATTCTTTATCAGCAACCGGTCTTGAAAGTTATGGTTTGATGGCGGCGCAAAAAGTCCGTCCTACTGCGTTGCAGCGCTTTTTCAGGACTTCGACATACCCTATGTATGCCTTCACCCCTGAAAAACCACTACGCCTTGTAGGTCGAAATTTTTGCTTAGCCATCACATGACTTTTTGCGAGTCCAT
>JAUWLU010000249.1 GCA_030613545.1 Desulfuromonadales bacterium | reverse complement strand
GTGGACTTTTTGCGACGCCATCATAGGCAGGAGGTGCGGAATGGCCAAGGCGATGCATAGGGAGTCGAGGGGGAAGGAAGGCAACGATTCGACCTGGCAACTGCTGGCGAGGCGGGTCGATGCCGGTGGGCTGGCCAAGCTCGCCGCTCTGGACAACAAGCGCATCAACAGCCTGCTGGCCGAGGCGATTTTGCTCTGCAATCCCGCTCGAGTGCTGGTGTGTGACGACAGCATCGAAGATGCCGCCCAGATTCGGGCCAAGGCTATTGCGGACGGCGAAGAACGGCCTCTGAACATGGGCGGCCATACCGTCCATTTCGACGGCTATATCAGCAGCCGGCGCCACGACCAGGCGCGGGACAAGGGAAACACCCGCTACCTGGTGCCGGCCGAGTGTCCCGCCGCGGAGGAGCTGAACAGCATCGAGCGACAAGCGGGGCTGGCCGAGATACGCACGATCATGCGCAACATCATGGCCGGCAAGGAGATGCTGGTGCGCTTTTTCTGTCTGGGGCCGACCGCTTCGCCCTTCAGCATTCCCTGTGTGCAGATCACCGATTCGGCCTACGTGGCCCACAGCGAAGACCTGCTCTACCGGCCGGGATACGAGCAATTTCGTCGTGGCGGTCCGGCGCTGCCATTCTTTGCCATGCTGCATGCCGCCGGGCGGCTGGAAAACGGCGTCAGCATCGATATCGACCGCCGCCGCATTTACATCGATACGGTCGAGGACCTGGTCTATTGTGCCAACAGCCAGTATGCCGGCAATACCGTGGGATTGAAGAAACTGGCCCTGCGCCTGGCTATGCGCAAGGCCGAGGGGGAAGGCTGGCTGGCCGAGCACATGTTCCTCATGGGGGTGCACGGACCCGGCGGAAGGGTGACCTATTTTTCCGGTGCCTATCCGAGTGCCTGCGGCAAGACCTCCACCGCCATGCTGCAGAAAGAAACCGTGGTCGGCGACGATCTGGCCTATATCCGGGCCATCGACGGTCGGGTGCGAGCGGTTAATGTCGAACGGGGCATTTTCGGCATTATCGAAGATCTCAATGGGGACGACGATCCGGAGTTGTTCAGGGTGCTGAATTCAGCAGGCGAAACGATCTTCACCAATGTGCTGATCAATGACGGCAAGCCCTATTGGAACAGCATGGGCCGGCCGCTGCCGGCGCAGGGTGTCAACTATGCGGGGCTCTGGCGACCGGGCAACACCGACTGCTGGGGGGAGGAGATCGCCCCTTCCTATCGGGGCAATGCCCGATTCACCCTGCGGCTGAATCGCCTGGCCAATCTCGACCCGCAGGCTGAGGAGCCCAACGGCGTGCCGTTGGGCGGCATCATCTACGGCGGCCGCGACAGCGATACCGCAGTGCCGGTTCTGGAAAGCTTCGACTGGCAGCACGGCATCATCACCCTGGGGGCGGCCCTGGAGAGCGAGACCACCGCCGCAACCCACGGCGCTCAAGGGGTGCGCAAGTTCAATCCCATGGCGATTCTCGACTTTCTGTCGATCCCTCTGGGACGCTATCTGCGCCACTATCTAGACTTTGGCGGGCAGCTGGAGCGGCCGCCGCAGATCTTTGCCACCAATTACTGGCTGACCGACGAGCAGGGGGACTATCTCAATGAAAAGCGTGACAAGGCGGTCTGGCTGAAGTGGATGGAGCGTCGGGTGCACGGAGAATGCGCCGCGATTCTCGGGCCGACCGGGTTCCTGCCCCGTTACGAGGATCTGTCCTGCCTGTTTCGGCAGCTGCTGAACAAGGGCTATTCCCGGCAGCAGTATGAGCGTCAGTTTGCGGTTCGCGTGCCGCAAAATCTGGCCAAAATCGAGCGCATTGGCGAGCGTTATCGGCGCTTGACCGGAATTCCGCAAGAGGTTCTTAGCCAGCTGGCCGATCAGCGTCAACGGCTGCGCGACCTGCAACGCCGCAAGGGAGATCTGGTCAGCCCCCTGGAGCTTCCATAGTGGACTGTTTGGTTAATCCTGCCTGTTAATTATGGCCCTTTTGCTCGCTTCCTGCGTTCCGCCTCCTTGACGTAACGCAGGCTAAGCCTGCGTCGGCGGGCCTTGGCAGTAACCAAAATGACTCAGAATTATATGACACGATTACCCGAGCAGGCCACTAGTGGGCTTGAATCAAATTCACGGGATTATTTCACATCGCCTTTGATGCCGATGGTCACCGTTTCAAAAGGGATCGCCTTGCCGCTGGCGGCGAGCGCCTGGCGGGCGAGGCTAAGCAGGCCGGTGCAGCAGGGGACCTCCATGTGCAGCACCGTCAGCCCCTGGATGTCGTTCTGGCTCAGGATAGCGGTCAGCTTTTCCACATAGGCTTCGACATCGTCCAGTTTGGGACAGCCGATCAACAGGGTCTTGTCGGCGAGGAATTGCTGGTGGAAGTCGGGGTAGGCGAAGGGCACGCAATCGGCCGCCAGCAGCAGATCGGCTTCGGCCAGAAAGGGCGCGCTCGGCGGCACCAGCTTGAGCTGCACCGGCCAATTGCCCAGCTGCGAAGGGCCGGTGTCGGTTTTAGTAGTCACCTGTTTTTGGGGCGGAGCCAGTTTCAGCGCCCGCGACGAGGGGCAGCCCCCGCCGTGGGCCGGTGCCCTGACCGCCTGCTGAGAGGCGGCGACAGCCTGCTCGTCGAACTCCTTTGCATCGCGCTGCTCGATTGTGATGGCGCCCTGCGGACAATCGCCGAGACAAGCGCCGAGGCCGTCGCAGAGATTGTCGGCAACCAGTTTGGCTTTGCCGTTGATAATCTGAATGGCTCCTTCGGCACAGGCCGGGACGCAGAGGCCGCAGCCGTTGCACTTTTCTTCATCGATTTTGACGATATTGCGTATCATAATAATCCCCCAAGGCAATGGTTGGCGTTTTGTTTTCCGTTGAGTTGATATTGCCACCGTTGCTTTTTGCAGGACTTGATGGCGGTCAATATTCGGCCACTTTTTGCTCAGCCTGCATATCCTGATGAAATCCGCCGGTCATTTTGAACTAAAAACCACCGTCTATTTTTGTTTTAAACTGGCCAGTCATTTCAATCCAAATCCGCCATCCGCTCTGACGGAGTCTGAGCGTTCCTATTTTGCAGATTTTACAAGACATGCCTGTCAGTATCTCAGACCAACGGTTGTGTCCAAGGGACCGGGCGCGTTATACTGCTGCGT
>JAUWLU010000330.1 GCA_030613545.1 Desulfuromonadales bacterium | reverse complement strand
ACCAATGCCTCTACGATCAGCAACCAGGCCACGACATTGCCCGAAACCTTACCATAACCGTTCATGAACACCGCTAGGCAAAGAACGGTAAATGCAGCAAACATAAAGCCTAAGTAGGCAACTGGGGCGACGTTCGCCGTGCCGGTGAAAAGCATCCACGACGAGATGGCGCACACCAAGGCCACAACCAGGGCCGCATTGGCTACTGACCGCATATCTTCGAGGCCGGTCAGCAGGGCATAGCCGACCGAAAGGTAGAGAATACCGAATACAAACAGAGCAGCACCGGTAAACACGTCAGCATGGGCGCTTTGATAGAACGCCCCGATCAGCGTCAGTACGCCGACAAGTGAGGTCATGAAACCGCAGCTCTTGGCTTCACCCTTGCCGAGAAAAAGCAGTCCCAAAGGAATCCACATCATGCTGATCATAACCAAAATTGCAGGTGTCATTTACTTTCCTCCCATACAGTTGTTGAATAAATACAGCGCTCCTAGTCCACTACAACGGCAGGCCCTGTCCGATACCGACCCTCAATCGCTTCATGCCGCTGTCCGTCCCCCTGACCGACCGCCCTCCCAAGCGGTAACCGACCAATAGAGACTGAAAAAACAACGGCAGCGGCTCTGAAAAATCGATGCCGGCCAAAGGCAGCAACACATCCGTCCAATCGCTAAAGCGATCACTGAAGAAAAACATGGCAGGGGGCTTGCTCACCGACAACGAACTGGCAGGCCACCTGTCCCGTACCCGGTAAGGACTTCGCCTGCACCCCAACAATGGATGTCTCTGCCTCTTAATACTGCTGGCCTGCTTCCAACATTTCGATCGGGCGATACCTCAGGCTACCGTGCCAGCTTGCACCCCACGTGACGTAGCACCCAAACCCAAAATCCCTACCGGGATCAACCTGGACGCTACGCTTTTCCACTGGCAGGCAACTTTTCGGCTCCGACCATCCCGAAAATAAACCGATGTTCTAACTGCACGCAATATCGATGCCACAACAACCTGGAAAAAGCAAGCTGTTAATTTAGTGGCCTCTGTTCTTGCCAAAGAAATAAAACCATATTTTCGCCTGATTGCAAGCATGCTATTTCATGTCGATATGCCCCAAACTGGCACACTATGTAATGCTCGAAAATCCGGACGCTGCCAAGAAACCCTTCTCCCGCAACAGGCCTGCTCCATAAGCATCTCAATATAATATAAATTTTTCAATCGCTTTTTATCCTCCCAAGCTTTCTCTGACTGCCAACCCGGGCTACACCCTTAGAGCACAGCAAGCATTCCCTGACCGCGCCCGCCAGCCTTTCGCATCGACAAAGACTGATCAAAGACCAAGATAAGACATTGTTTCATTGCTTAGCCTATAAATATTTCTCGAAGCAGCAGCTACCCACCCTTTGCCCGCGAGACAGACAAGCAAATAAAACGATTTCGGTACTAATTTAATCACTCTCACGGGGCTGACCTTGCCAGCCATCACAGCCGCTCACGATGTTCTCACAGCGACTTTGCCATTTGCCTGCCAACCGGGCTGTGATATATTTTCAACATATGCAAGCATGATCCTTTCGCAAAAAGGCATGAGATGGCTAAGCAAAAATTTCGACCTACAAGGCGTAGTGGTTTTTCAGGGGTGAAGGCATACACAGGGTATGTCAAGGTCCTGAAAAAGCGCTGCAACGCAATAGGACGAACTTTTTGCGACGCCATCAAGCATTTAATCTGGAGGTTTTGTTCAGCATGAAAAAATTCGTTTTTGCCGCACTTGCGGCAATCGCCCTATGTGGATGCGCCATGTTCACCGCCTGGAAAGCCATTCCGCCTCCGGGGGGCTGCGATCAGTGCCATACGGTGTCCATTAGCGCCAACTGGACAGCTGCCTACACGCCTGCAACCTTGAGCGATGAAAGCGGCAGGTATTCCTGGCAGACGGAAGCGTCGGTCCTGCCGGAGCAAGAGTCGCCCATGCAGCAACAAAAAGTCTCCGGAGAGCCCTGCTTTCGCTGCCACCGCGGCCCGAGCAAAGCGCACATCGAGCGCGTGGGGCGCTACCACCACTAGCAAAGACCGCCAGACTTC
>JAUWLU010000046.1 GCA_030613545.1 Desulfuromonadales bacterium | reverse complement strand
CTTCATCCGGTCGGCTTCTTTTCCATCGGCCAACATCCGATCTGGGGGCTGACGGCGGCGATTCTACGCCAGTTTCTGCAGCGTATCGAGGTGATCGACTGGTAACCAAGGAGGGCAGCACGATGGCGCAGAACAGCAGGGGCAACGGCCGTTTTTTGCAGCGTCTGGCCGCCGGCCTGATTATCGGCGACGGCGCCATGGGCACGTTGCTCTACAGCCGCGGAATACCGCTGGGGCACAGCTTCGAAGCTCTCAACCTGAGCCGCCCGGAGCTGGTGAAGGCGGTGCATCGAGATTATGCGGTGGCCGGAGCGCAGCTGTTGGAGAGCAATACCTTTGCTGCCAACCGCCTTGCTCTGGGGCCCCTCGGTCTGGACGGGCGAGTCGCGGAAATCAATGCCGCCGGAGTGCGCCTGGCCCGGCAAGCCGCCGGAGCCGATCGGTTGGTGGCCGGCGCAGTCGGCCCGCTGCCAGCAGCAAGAGGAGAGACCGCCGAGCTGCCGCTCGCCGAGCAACGGACCCTGCTGAGTGAACAGATGACCGTCCTGGCCGAAGCCGGAGCCGATCTCTTTGTTCTGGAAACCTTCGCTGTCCTTGAGGAACTGGAACTGGCTCTGAAGGTGGCGGCCGACCTCGGCCTGCCGGCGGTGGCGCAGATGGCCTTTTTCGAAGAGGGCCGTACTCGTCACGGAATTTCAGCCGAGGAAGTTGCCCGCCGCTTGAGCGCTGCCGGTGCGGCGGTGATCGGTGCCAACTGTGGTTCCGGGCCGCGGGAGCTGCTGACCGTGCTGCAGCGCATGGCCACGGTTACCGACCGGCCCCTGTCCGGTTTCGCCAATTCCGGGTTTCCCCAATATGTCAACGGCCGTTACATCTACCTGGCCACCCCCGACTATTTTGCCGCCATGGGCCGTGAGATGGTCGCTGCCGGCGCTTGCATAGTAGGCGGCTGTTGCGGTACCACCCCCGAGCATATTCATGCCCTGGCCAAGAGCCTGGAAGGTTTGCAGCCCATAGAGCGGCCGGTCCCCACTGTCAGGGTGACCGAGCCGCCTGTTGTGGCCGAGCCAGCGGCGGCGCAACGAACCTTCCTCGATGACTGGGGCCGCCGGCCCGTGGTCACTGTCGAACTCGGCCCGCCCAAGGGCCTGGACTGCCGCAAGGTGCTGCAGGGAGCCGAGGCGCTGGCCAACGCCGGCGCCGATGCCATCAGCCTGACCGAAAACCCCCTGGCCCGCATTCGCATGGGCAACATTGCTCTGGCCAGTCAGATTCAGCAGCAGGCCGGCATCGAGGTCATCATTCATATCACCGGTCGCGACCGTAACCTGATCGGCCTCCATTCGGAGCTGATGGGGGCGCACCTGCTCGGTATCCGCAATGTGCTGGCCATCACCGGCGATCCGGTGGCGGTCGGTGGCGAGGCGGGGGCGAGCAGCGTCTTCGACCTCAACTCCGTCGGTATTCTGCAACTGCTCAGCGCCCTGAATAAGGGCACCACCCTGCTCGGCGCCGAACTCGGCGGCACCACCCAGATGCTGGCCGGAGCGGCTTTTAATCCCAACGTGGCCGACATGAGCGGGCAGATTCGCAGAATGGAGAAGAAGGTGGCGGCCGGGGCCCGTTTTGTCGAGACCCAGCCGGTCTATTCGGCAGAGGTGATGCTGGAGATGCTGGAGCGGCTGGCGCCGCTGCAGGTGCCGGTGCTGGTCGGCCTGATGCCGCTGGTCAGTGAGCGCAACGCCGAGTTTCTGCACAACGAGGTGCCGGGCATCTCGCTGCCCGACGAGGTGCGGCGGCGGATGGGCGGTACCAGTGGCACGGTAGGGGTAGAGGCGGGTATGGCTATCGCCCGCGAACTGGTCGATGCAGGGCGGCAGGCCGCCGGCGGCTTTACCCTGATGCCGCCTTTCGGCAAGGTCGAACTGGCACTGGAATTGCTGCGCTACATTCGCAATTAAACGCCCAGGCGGCCGTCCAGGATGCCGGCTGCTTCTAAGGCGAAGAGATCGTCGCAGCCACCGACCAAAGCGTCGTCACTGAAGATTTCCGGCACCGTCTGGCGACCGGAACGCTGGCGCATCTCCTGCTCCGTGGCCGCATCGTCGCTGACGTCGTATTCGACGAAGGGAACATTTTTCCGCTGCAACAGCTCTTAGGCCCGTTGGCAGTAGGGGCAATGGCCGTGGGTGTAGATTCCGACTCGTTTCATGGGGACTCCACGGTTAAACGATCCGCGCTATGACCCCCTTGGGGGAGGCGCCACAGGGAGAGAGAATATGCTGACAACATCTAGCCGAGTATGTGCATTTTTGCTGGTCGCTACGCTGCTGGTTTCCTGCGGTATGGCAGTGCGCCCGGCGGAAACCTTCCTCACCGCTCGGGACGATTTCAGCGAGGCACTGCGCTGGCAGGATTGTAGCGGTGCCGGCCGTTATCTGGCTGCCGAGTATCAAAGCGAATTGCCCGACAGCGGCCAGAGCGATGAAGACCTGCGGGTCGTCGGCGTGCAGCCCCAGTCGGTAGAGTTTGGCGAGGACCATCGCAGTGCCGAGACCGTGACCCTGCTCGAGTATTACCGTCTGCCTTCGGTGGTGGTGAAGAAACACCGGCTGCGCCAGCAGTGGAGCTACCGCCAGGACGATCGCCTGAAAAGCGGCAGCTGGCAGATTACCAGTCCCTTTCCCCGCCTGCCCTGATCGCGCGGCAGCTACTCGGCTGCCGCTCCTGGTGGTGGTAGTGCCTTGGCCTCGTTGAATCCGCCGTGGCTGTTACGGTTTGCCGGTCTTGCCCTTGTCCTTCTTTTTTGCCCCGGAAGATAGCGCTCCAGCCTGAAATTCGGTCCAGGCCGCCAGATTGTCCTGCTGACAGACCTTGAAATTGGCCAGCAGGTTCTTTAACCGCTGTGCCTGGCTTTGCAGGTTTTCCGCTTGCGAATTGGCCGCTGCCTGCCCCTGCAGGTCCGGACAGGTTTCTGCTTGAGAGCTGGCAGGGACTTTGCTGGTGGCGGCAATTTCCGAGGCCAGTTCCGTGGCCTGGCCGATTCCGGCGACGATCTTGCGCAGGGCGGTGGCCATCTGATCGGCCGACGGGCTGCCCGCGCCGGTCGCGTTTTCGATGAGTTCCGCCGTATCCTTGGCGGTTCGTGCGCTGCGGGCGGCCAGGGTACGTACCTCTTCCGCCACCTCGGCCAGGCTTGTGCATGGCTCGCCGGCACGGTTCGATTCCGCCACGGCGCTGAGGGTCAGCAGGTTGGTCTGAAAGGCGATCTCCTCGATCACTTTGATGATCTGAAAAATCTTGCCGGTGGAGGCGGGATCTTGGTCCGAGCTCGGCTTGGGAAGATCCGCTGCTGGC
The DNA here is from genome assembly GCA_030613545.1 of Desulfuromonadales bacterium. Taxonomy (GTDB): domain Bacteria; phylum Desulfobacterota; class Desulfuromonadia; order Desulfuromonadales; family Syntrophotaleaceae; genus Syntrophotalea_A. The sequence continues at coordinate 12,258 of JAUWLU010000046.1, read as the reverse complement.
GCTACAGGTTCGGTCGACGCAGTTGCCCCGTCAGACATTTCGGCGGCACCCTGGGCCACCTGGTCGGCAATCCCCTGAACTTCCTGAATCAGGTCGTTGAGTGCCTGGTTGGCCTTGTGGCCAGGGGAGCGGCAAGCAGACCCTTGGCCTGGAAGGTGAAGTCCCCTTGGGCCAGTTTTTCAAAGGTGGTCTGAATCTCCTGCTGCAGATCGTCGGCAAAGCTGTCCATGGCGCCGGTGATTTCGCCGATTTCATCGTGTCGGTCGAGGTTCAGCCGTTGGTCGAAGCGGCCCTTTTTCAGGCCCTTGATCATATCGGCGGTTTGTTTGAGCGGTTCGATGATATTGCGGGCCAGAATCAGTCCCGCCACCACCGCCAGCAGCATGACCGCCACGGCTACCGCCACCACCGAACGGACGATCGCGATCAGGCCGCTGGCGACCGAAGCATGGGCCATATCCAGGTCGTCTTCGTTAAAGACGGCCACGATCACCCAGTCCCAGGGTTCATAATAGCTGATGGCGGCAATCCGCCGGTGCGGTTGGGTATCCCACTCCTGCTGTGACGTATAGTGTTCAAATGCTACCGGAATGGCATGTTCATCTCGCGTGTGCAATTGCCTGGCTTTGGCGATGATATCCCGAACCACCAAGCGGCCGTCGCTGCCGTCCTGCAGGTCCCACAGGCTGTTGCCCCGCAGAGCCGGGTCGGGGCTGATCTGCAGCTGGCCGAGGTGCTCGCCGCTGCCGCCCAGCACGAATACGTGGCCGGTCTGGCCTACCGACATGGTGCGGATACCGAGGCGCAGGCTCGGTATATTCTCCTGCATCTCCCCCACATAGAGCATACCCACCACTTCCTGGCCCGTTCGGTCCCAGATCGGCTGGTAGGCGGTCATGTACCAGGTATTGACCACAAAAGCACGGCCGAAATAGGTACCGCCGCGCAGTACCGCGGTGATGACTTCATTCGGGGTGCCGTCCGGCTGCTGATGGGGGATGTAGGTGCCGATGGCCCGGCTGCCGTCCGCTTGCAGCACGTTGGTCGCCACCCGCAGCATATCCCCGCCTTCGTTCATGCGCTGAAAGATCGTTGCGGTGCCCCCCACCAGGGTCTTGATCTCATCGACCAGAGGGGTCGGCGAGTCGGCCGTTCGGTTCTGGCCAAGCCAATGATCGCCGATTCGCATTTTCGGTAAGGTAAGGCGGGTCGTCTGTTGGCTGAACTGGTTGACCGCCTGCCAGGCTACCTGCTCCGCGGCAAAGTTAACGCCGCCCTGCCGCTGCAGCAGATCCTCGGCAACCCGAATGTTATGGGAGACCGTTTTCTGGACCTCAGCGCGCATCACCTCGCACATCAGATGGACGTTGCGTGCCACCTTGCCGGCTTCCTGCCGGGCCTGCCCCTCGATGATCGCGCCCACCCGTTGTCCGATGCGTTTTTCCTGAAAACGGGTGATCCCAACGATGGCGATGGTGGTCAGCAGTACCAGCGCAACTCCCAGGGCGGTGATCTTGCCTCGAATAGTCATGTCTGCTCCAGAAAAAAACCATTTTTCAACCATATACAAGTGTGTGCTGCCGACATTAATCAAAGGGACTTTGGAAGTCAACGCGGACCTCGCCGCCGCAGGCAGGGGAAGGAGAAAAAGCACCTTAAATGAGGAAACTTGGGGATAAATCGAGCAGATAAGTCTTGTTTGGCAGGGCTCGCGCAGGTTCGCTGGTTCTCAGCAAAAGGCTGAACCTTCGTCTGGCATAGCCAGAGGGCTGAGTCCGTGGCCGACTGCAGTTCGATTGTCTGCTCCCTGCAAGCGTAGCGTGCTTGTTTGAAGCTGACCACGGTGGGCAACGATACCGGTAGGGGCAGGTGCTCGGCGGAGAATCAGGATTCGTGGTAGCCCAGCACCACCAGCAGGCAGCTGCCATCGGCGATGACGTTGATGCCGGCCTCTTCGCAGCGGGCGACCGCCTGCGGACTTTGGGCGCCAGGCTGCATCCAGATGTTCTCTATCCCCCGGACGATGGCCTGCTCAACGACCTGCTCGGTGATCTTGGGTGGTGTGATGATGGATAGGCTCTTCACCTCGGCGGGCAGCTCGGCCACGTGCGCCACGCAGGACAGGCCTTCGATGGTTTCGGCCCGAGGGTTGACTGGAATGACCCGGCGGCCGTGCTGTTGATAGCAGCGCAGCACCTTGTTGCCGTATTTGTAACGATTGCTCGAAGCGCCGGCCACGGCAAAGGCCTTGGCAGCCAGAAACTGGATGATTTTCTCTTCCATCGTCTGCTTGTCAGCCATGGCAATACTCCATCAGGGGGTCAATCGGGCAATGAGTTCCAACAAGGGGCCTGGCCATAGTCCGAAAATCAGGGTCAGGCCGAGGCAGAGGGCGATGATGCCATATTCGCTTGAATGACCCTCTATCGCTTCTGCTGAAGGGGCCGGGGTCATGTACATCTGAATGACGGGCTGCAGGTAGAAATAGACCGAAATCAATGAAGCAACGATGCCGACCACCGCTAGCAGGGGGAGGCCGGCGGCCAGGGCCGCGGAAAAGATCGCAAGCTTGCCCATGAAGCCGACTGTCGGCGGCAGACCGGCCAGAGCCAGCAGCAACACGGTCAGGGCCAGGGCACGCAGGGGCTGGCGGCGGGCCAGGCCGCGGTAGTCGGACAGTTGCTGTGGCTCCTGCTCGCCGGAAAAGGAAGTGATGACGGCGAAGATGCCGAGGGTGACGATGCTGTAGCCCACCAGGTAGAAGAGCGCGGCGGTGCGACCGGTGTGGTTCCAGCACAGCAGGCCGGTCAGTACGAAGCCCATATGGACCACCGAGGAGTAGGCCAGCATCCGTTTGACGTTGCTCTGGGCCAGGGCGCAGAGGGTGCCGACAACCATGGAAAGCAGGGCCAGGGTAGCCAGTGCCGGTTTGAAGGGTGCTGGAGCGGCAGGCAGGGTCGCGGTGAGGGTCAGCAGTGCTGCGGTCACGGCTCCTTTGCTGCCGCTGGCCAACAGACCGGTCACCGGGGCCGGGGCGCCCTGATAAACATCCGGGGTCCAGAAATGAAAGGGGACCAGGGAGAGTTTGAAGGCAAAGGCGGCCAATAACAGGGCCAGGCCGGCCAGGGCCACCGACTGCATGGGCGCGCCGATGGTCAGGGCCGCGGTGGCGGCCGGAAGTTGCAGGCTGCCGCTGGCGGCATAAAGCAGGGCCATGCCGAAGGCCAGCAGTCCGGCGGCTACCCCCCCGGGTACCAGATACTTGAGACCGGCTTCTGCGCCGAGGGCACAATTCTTGTTAAAAGCGATGAGCACGTAGAAGGCCAGGGTAAAGGCTTCCAGCGCGAGGAAGATGCCGCTCAGGGAGACGGCGGAGGACAGCAGACCCATGCCGGCCGCGGCAAACAGCAGCAGTGCGCTGTACTCTCCGCTGGGCAGCCGGCGCCGGGAGAGATAGGGCCCGGACGAAATCAGGGTGGCTGCGGTGGCCAAAGACCAGAGGGCGATGAAAAAGCGGGCGTAAGGTCCAGTACTATACATGCCGCCCACTTCGGTCACACAGGATGGCAGCAGCACGGCGCTGAGCGCTGCGCTCAGCGCTAGAGCCGAGCCGACAGCCAGGGGCCAGCCGCGGCCGACGGAGCCTCGGGCCGCCAGTAGCAGGGCGGTGGCGCCGAGGGCTAGAATCAACAGCGGCAGCAGGGCGATCAGTTCCGGTGCAGTCACGGTAACCCTCCACTCAGGCTCAGGGGAGCGGCACCGTTCAGCAACAGCTGAGCCGGGCCGCGTAGCGGTTCGAGAAAGGTTTCCGGGTAGAGCCCCAGCCACAGCACGAGCAGAGCCAGAGGGACCAGCAGCAGCCATTCATGCAGGACCAGATCGGGCCATGAGCGCTCATCACGGGCCGGACCCCAGATCACCCCCTGCAGCAGGCGCAACATGTAGATGGCGGCCAGCAGCAGGCCACTGGCGGCCAACACCGCCCACAGGGGTTTCACGCTGAAGGTGCCGAGTAGAATCAGAATTTCACCGACGAAGTTGTTGAGTCCGGGCAGGCCGATGGCGGCCAGGGCGAAAAACAGCAGCATGGCCGAGAGTCTCGGCACTCGGCCCCACAAACCACCCAGCTCGTCAAGCTGCCGAGTGCCGGCGCGCTTTTCGATCAAGGCGATAAGGATAAACAGGGCGGCGGTGGTCAGGCCGTGGTTGACCATCTGCAGCAGGGCGCCTTCGACGGCGGTGGTGGTCCAGGCACTCAGACCGAGAAGAATAAATCCGAGGTGGGCCAGGGACGAGTAGGCCACCAGTCGTTTGAGATCCCGTTGGGCGCTGGCGATCCAGCCGCCGTAGAGGACGCCGGCCAGGGCCAGGGCCGCCAGCAGCGGCAGGGCGCTCTGGGCGGTTTCAGGAAAGAGCGGCAGGGCGAATCGCACCAGGCCGTAGATGCCGGTCTTGGCCAGCACGCCAGCCAGCAACAGGCTGCAGGCCGCCGGAGCAGCACTGTAGGTATCGGCCTGCCAGCTGTGCAGGGGCACCAGCGGGACCTTGATCAGGAAGGCCAGGGCAAAGGCGGCAAACAGCCAGGGCGCGAGCCCGGTCGGCAGATCGGTGTGCTGCAGGGCCGCCAGAGCGAAGCTGTAGTCGCCGCTCTGCTGGCCGTGCAGCACATAGAGGGCGATGATGGCCAGCAGCATCAGCAAACTGCCGGCCAGAGAAAAGAGGAAGAACTTCATCGCTGCGGCGATGCCGCCCCGCTGGCCCCAGATGCCGATCAGAAAGAAGAGGGGGATCAGCATCATCTCCCAGCAGATGTAGAACAGCAACAGGTCGAGGGCCATGAACACCCCCAGCACGCCGGCTTCCACCAGCAGCAGCAGGGCGAAATAAGCCGGCGGCCGGTTGTCTTCATCCCAGGAGAGCCACACCGCCAGCACCGAAAGAAAAGCGGTCAGCAAAATCATCAGCAAAGCGAGGCCATCGATTCCCAGGCTGAAGCGAATACCCAGGGCAGGGATCCAGCGGTAGTCTTCCCGCAGCAGCCAGCCCGGCTCGGCGGGCAGCAGCACGAAGCAGCCGATGGCGATGAGCAGCACCGTCAGGGTGCCGGCCAGGGCCAAACCGCGGGCGGCTGCCGGCCTTTGCCGGCACGTCAGGCAGAGGGCCGCAGTGCCGATGGGAAGCGTCAGCAGCAGGGTGAGCAATGGTAAGGGGCAGGTACCGGTCATCATCGTTTCCATGGCAGTGGTCGTTTCAGGATTGCAGCAGCTGCAACAGCAGCCAGCCGAGCAGTGCGCTCAGGCCCAGGGCCATGGCGGTCAGGTAATGGGGCAAGCGGCCGCTGGTCAGCCGGCGCAGTTGCTGGCCGCTCTGCAAGCAGAACAGAGCCGCTCCGCGGTAAAGGCCACCGAGGAATTCCTCGTCGAACTGGCGCCAGCCCGTAGCCAGGGTGCGGAAGGGGCGCTGCAGCAGCTCTTCCTGCCAGCGATCGGCGTCACCGCCCCGTAAGAAAAAAGCCTCGATGCGGCCGGCGGGGCGCAGGGCGGGGCTTCGCCAATAGCGGTGACGGCTCCACAGCCAGGCGGCCAGCACCAGCAGGGCGGCCGTAGCTGCCATGATAAGTTCAGCGCTCAGGTGCGGATGCAGTTCGGTGCCGATTGTTTCCAGCAGCAGCTGCAGGCGCAGGATACCTCCCCACAGAGGAGGTAGATTGAGCAGTCCGCCGCCAAGGCCGAGCAGGGCCAGGGGCAGCAGCGGCCAGAGCATGCCGACCGGCAGCTTATGGGAGATGGCGACCGGTTGGCGGTTGCCGCACAACACATAGAGCAGCCGAAAGCTGTACAGGGCGGTGAGTAGGGCTGCCAGCAATCCCAGACCACCGAGCAGCGGATAGTAATGCCCGCCGGCAGTGAAGGTCGCCATCAAAATGGCATCCTTGGAAAAGAAGCCGCCGGTCAAGGGAACCCCGGCCAAGCACAGGCCGCCAGCCAGCAGGGGCCACAGCAGCAGTGGCTGACGTCGCGCCACCCCCTGCAGATAGGCGAGTTGCTGTTCGCCGCCGGCCAGGTGAATGACACAACCGGCGGCCATGAACAACAGGGCCTTGAAGAAGGCGTGGACCAGCAGATGAAACAGGGCGCCGCTGACCGTGCCGACGCCGACGGCCAGGAACATGTAGCCGACCTGGCTCATGGTCGAGTAGGCCAGCAGTCGCTTCAGATCGCGCTGGGCCAGGGCGCAGGCAGCGCCGTACAGGGCGGTAAGGGTGCCGACGGTGGCCACCGCGGCCATCGCCGTCGAAGATAGGCTGAGCAGGGGGAAGAGTCGGCACAGCAGATAGACCCCGGCGGTGACCATGGTCGCGGCATGGATCAGGGCGGAAACGGGGGTCGGACCGGCCATGGCATCGGGAAGCCAGGTCATGAAGGGCAGTTGGGCCGATTTGCCGCAGGCTCCGGCCAGCAGCAGCAGGCCGAGAGCGGTGACGGTAGCTGCCGGCAGGGTTGCGGCCTGAGCGTTGATGGCTCCCAGGTTCAGGGTGCCGGTTAACTGAAACAGCCAGAGAATGGCGATCAGCAAAAACAGGTCGGCACTGCGGGTCACCAGAAAAGCCTTGCGGCCGGCGCTGGCATTAGTCTCCTGCTGATACCAGTAGCCGATCAGGGCGTAGGAGCAGAAGCCGACCCCCTCCCAGCCGAGCAGCAACAGCAGCAGGTTGTCCGCCAGCAACAGGGTCAGCATGGCAAACACAAACAGGTTGAGCAGAGCGAAGAAGCGGCCGACCACCGGTTCTTTATGCAGATAGGCGACGGCGTAGATGTGAATGAGGGTCGCCACACCGGTGACCATGAGGCACATGCAGGCCGCGAGGTGGTCGTAATGGAAGGCGATGGAAACCTGCAACGGGCCGCTTTGCAGCCAGCTGAAGAGTTCCAGGGTGGTGCCGTCGCCACTCGCCAGGGGCCAGGCCAGAGCGCTGGCCACGGTCGCAGACGCCACTGCCAGCACCGCCAGCAGTTCAGTGACTTGCCTCGGCCAGCAGCGGCCGCCGAGCATGATCAGGCCGGCCCCGCACAGGGGCAGCAGCACGATAAGGCCAATCAGCACGTCGTTCATCCCTGCATATCCTTGAAGGTGTTGACGTCGATGGTGCCGGTGCGGCCATACAGATAGACCACCATGGCCAGGGCGACAGCCACTTCGGCGGCGGTGACGGCCATGATCAACATGATCATCAACTGGCCGTCCAGTTGCTGCCAGAAGGCGGAGCCCGCGACCAGCACCAGCCCGGCGGCGTTAAGCATGATTTCCACGCCGATGAGGATCATGACCAGATTGCGCCGCATCAGGGTGCAGGACAGACCCATGAAAAAAAGCGCCGCAGCGACCAGCAGGATGTGGTTTAAGGGCACGATCATGACGATTCCTCCGGTTGGCGGGCCTTGCGGCGCCGGCCAAGGTAGTAGGCGCCTGCGGCGGCAAACAACAGCTGGAAGGAAACGATTTCCACCGCCAGACCGTAGCGGTTGAACAGGGCAGCGCCGAAGCTGCGCGGTGAGGCATAGAAGAACGGCACTCCGGCCTGGCCGGCCGGGTCAAAAGTCAGAATCAATCCGGCCGAGATTAGCAGCAGCAGAAACAGCAGCAGCGCCGGTGCCCACTGGCGGCGGCTCAGAGCTGGCCTCTGCGACTCGGGACTCAGTTCCAGGGTCATGATAACGAACAGAAACAGCACCATGATGGCGCCGGCATAGACGATCACCTCCCAGGCGGCTATCAGCGGCGCGCCAAGCAGGTAAAACATCAGCGCCAGGGCAAAAAAGGCGTTGATGAGGAAGATGACCGCATGCACCGGGCTTCTGCGGGTGATGCAGAGCAGTGTCGCCAGCAGGGCTGTAGCGGCCAGCAGATAAAATAGTAAGCTTGCCATATTCACTTCCTCGCTCAGGGCAAGTTGGTTTTGATGTCGACCGGCGGAAGTTCGTCGTTGTTGCCACCGCGGGGTGCGACGACACCGATGCCGGTGTGGCGGTAGAAGTGGTAGTCCGGGTCCTTGCCGCCGTGGTCGACCAGCAGATCCTCTTTTTCCCAGACCAGTTTCAAAAGGTCGCGGTTGCCGAGTTCATATTCGGAACTCATCTGAATGGCCAGGGTCGGACAGGCTTCGGCGCAGAGTCCGCAATAGATGCAGCGGGCGAAGTTGATGCGGAACCAGGCCGCGTGGCGGCGGCCGTCCGCCCGCTCGGCGGCCTGCATGGAGATGCAGTCGACGGGGCAGGCGGCGCTGCACAGATGACAGGCGACGCAGCGCTCCTCACCATCCGGGTCGCGGGTCAGGATCATCCGCGCCCGGTAGCGGGGCGGCAGAGTGCGTTTCTGCTCCGGGTAGGAGATGGTCACCGGTCGCTTGAAGAGATAGCGCAGGGTGATCCAAAAGGGTTGGAAGGTGCCCTTGATATCCCGCCAAAGGTTCATGATGCTCCTCCCAGCCAGAGCAGAATACCGCCGGTGGCCAGCAGATTGACCAGGGCCAGGGGCAGCAGGGCTTTCCAGCCGAAGGCCATCAGCTGGTCGTAGCGCAAGCGTGGCAAGGTGCCGCGAATCCAGATGAAGACGAAGGCCACGGCCAGCACCTTGCCCAGAAACCAGATGATGGGCGGCAACAGCGGACCGTGCCAGCCACCAAGAAACAGACTGGTGATAATGGCGCCGAGTACCACAAGATTAAGATATTCGCCGACGAAAAACAGCCCGAAGCGCATGCCGGAATACTCGGTATGAAAGCCGGCTACCAGTTCGTTCTCCGCCTCCGGCAGATCGAAGGGGGTGCGCTTCGACTCAGCCAGGGCGGCGATGAAAAAGATGCCGAAGGCCAGTGGATTGGTCAGGGCAAAGGGCAGCGATGCTTGCGCCTGCACAATCTCCGTCAGGGAGAAGGAGCGAGCCATGAGAATCACCGGCACGATAGACAGGCCCATGGCCAGTTCGTAGGACAGCATCTGGCCCATGGCGCGCAGGGCGCCGAGCAGGGCGTACTTGGAGTTGGAGGCCCAGCCGCCGAGGGCGACGCCATAGACCGCCAGGGAAGAGAGGCCGAAAAAGTAGAGGATGCCGACATTGAGGTCACAGACCACCATCGGCAGTTGACGGCCGAACAGTTCCAGCGGTGGCGCGAAGGGCACCACGGCAAAGGCCAGCAGGGCGGTCACCGCCGCCAGGCCCGGAGCCAGCAGAAACAACCATTTGTCGGCCTGGGCCGGCAGAAAGTCTTCCTTGGTGAGCAGTTTGATCAGGTCCGCCAAGGGCTGCAGCATGCCGCCGAAACCGACCCGGTTGGGCCCGTAGCGGCGCTGCATGCGCGCCAACAGCTTGCGCTCGGCCAGCACCAGGTAGGCGGCCATGGTCAGCAGAACGGCGAGGATCATGCCGAGTTTGATCAGCATCAGCAGGCCGGTGAGCAATAGATCGTTCATGGCGTGCTCACTTTCTCCACCCGGCAGGGCAGCGGCGGTTGGCCGGGATAGAAACTCTCCAGCTCGGTGCCGCGCAGGCGCGGTACGATGACCAGACCCTCCGCCATTCGGCTGCTGAGTCGGGCCGGCAGGGCCAGTTGCTGACCGCCGGCAGTGAGCTGTACCAGATCATCGGCGGCGATGCCGAGCCGGGCTGCGTCCAGTTCTTGAAGCAGCACATAGGGATGGGGACAAACCGGGTCGAGGGGCGCCGAAAGGGCGCTCAAGGGTTCGGAGCCGTAAAGAGTCTCGCAGACCAGCAGCTGCAGGGATTCGTCGGCGGTGGCTACCGCTGGTGGTACGCTGGATGACGCTCCGTTGCCGGGCAGAACCCGCTGTCCGGGTCCTTCGGCCGACAGTTCCGGCAGGCCGGCCAGTCGCGGTTCCTTTGCAGCCAGTTCCCGGCGGATTTCGGCGAGGTTAACCGGCAGGCCGCACAGTTCGGCCAGCACCGCCCAAGCTTGGCAGGGCAAGGCGCCGGGGGTGGTCGATGAGAAATTCCGGGGTGGATGACCGCCCTGGCCGGTGAATCGCAGCGGTTCGCCAGGACTGAAGACCTGGGCGAAGGCCTGCATACGGCCTTCGTTGTTGACCAGGGTGCCGGCGCCTTCGGCCACAGCCGTGGTTGGCAACAGCAGGTCGGCCTTTTTAGCGGTGAGGCTCGGCAGATGGTCGAGGACGGCCAAAAATTCGAGCTGTTCCAGGCCTTGAAGCAGACGCTTCCGGTCGGGACAGTCGGTCAGGGGGTCGGCCTCCAGGCAGAGCAGGGCCTTGATGCGGCCGGAGTCCATGTCGTTCAGCAACTGGTCGAAGTCCGGTCCGTCACCTGCCAGCAGGGCGGCACCGAAGCTGTTGGTCTCCGGGAGCAGGATCATGGTCCGACAGGGTCGTTCGGCGCTGTTCAGCTTTTGCGCGGCGGCCAGCAGGGCCGCGCTGCCCTCGGCACCGAGCAGATCGCTGCCGCCGATCAGCACCGGGCGCTTGGCCTGCTGCAGGGCGTCGGCCAGGGGCTGCAAGTTGGCCGGCAGATTCTCGCCGGCTGCCAGGATGCGCAGTAACTGGGGCAGTTCCTGGGGCTGGCAGGGCAGATGCTCGGCGCTGCAGGGCAGCTCCACCGGCCGCGGGTCGCAAAGCATCACCCGGCCGCCGTTGCGCACCGCCTGGCGAATGGCCAAAGCGAGCATGGGCCCTTCGGCCAGGGGGTCGGCCCCCATTACCAGCAGCAGGTCGCTGCTGCGCACCTCGGCCAGACTGGCACTCAGCTTCGCGGCCAGGTCAGTGACGGCGCGGGCGGCCCGATCGCGGGCCGCATGGCTGCCGTAAACCGGCGCGGCGGTGCCGAGCTGTTCGCCCAGTCGACGCAGCAGGTAGTTGGACTCCAGGCTGGCCCGGCCGGAACCGAGCAGGGCGATGGAGTCGCTGCCGTGACGGTCGATCAGTTCACTCAGGCGCTGCTGCAGAGCCTCAAGGGCTTCGCTCCAGGGCAATTCTTCACCGTGCAGCAGTGGAGTGCGCGGTCGGTCGGGGTGATTGACATAGTCGTAGCCGAAGCGTCCTCGGTCACAGATGAACCAGCCGTTGACCTCAGGGTTGACTCCGGCGCGGACCCGCTGCAATTCCCGAAAACGGGCGCCGGGGATCACCGCACAACCGAGGGAGCAGTGAGGGCAGACCGAGAGGGCTTCCTGCAGGTCCCAGAATCGCGAAGTAAAGCGATAGGGCTTATTGGTCAGCACCCCCGTTGGACAGATGTCGACCAGATTGCCGGCAAAGGGGCTCTCCAGGGGACCGTCCCGAAAACGGCCGAAATAGAGGCGCTGATTGGCGCCGAGCACACCGTAGTCGGTACCGCCGCAGTAATCCTGGTAGGTGCGCACACAGCGGTAACACTGAATGCAGCGATTCATCTCATGGGCGATGAAGGGGCCCAGGTCCTGGTTTTGGTAGGTGCGCTTTTTGCCGCTGTAGCGCCGTACGCTGTGGCCGCTGGCCACGGTCATGTCCTGTAGCTGGCATTCGCCCCCTTCGTCGCAGACCGGGCAGTCGTGAGGGTGGTTAAGCATCAGCCACTCGATGACCTGGCTGCGGTAAGCGACTGCCTCGGGAGCTTCCGTCGAAACCACCATGCCGTCCTTGGCCTCGACCATACACGACATCTGCATGCCCTTGACCGGACCGTCGATAAACAGCATGGCGCAAACTCGGCAGGCGCCGACGGCACCGAGGGCCTCATGGTAGCAGAAGTGAGGTACAACGATGCCGAGCTGTTGGGCGGCCTCCAGGACGTTGGTCCCTTCCGGCACGGTCACGCTCTGGTTGTCGATGATCAGAGTCGGCATGGCGTTCAGGATTCCTTTGGCGAGCTGTCGCGGTGCAAGGGGCAACGGCCTTTTTTAACGTGATCGACCACTTCTTCCTCAAAATGACGAAGCAGTCCGTCGACCGGGCCCATGGCACCGAGGGCCAGGGCACAAAAGGACCGGCCGTTGATATGACCGAGCAGCTGGCGCAGCATGGCTACATCGTCGTTGGTCCCCTGGCCGTTTTCAATCTTTTCCAATACCCAGCAGACCATGGGCAGGCCGTCCCGACAGGGGGTGCACCAGCCGCAGCTTTCGCGGGCGAAGAAGCGCAACAGGTTGAGGGTCGCGGCGACCATGCAGGTCTGGTCGTCGAAAACTACCAGACCGCCGGTGCCGAGGCGGGTTTTGACCGCCTCCAGGGGGTTGTAGTCCATGGCCACATCGAA
>JAUWLU010000035.1 GCA_030613545.1 Desulfuromonadales bacterium | reverse complement strand
CACAAAGTTGATGGCGTCGCAAAAAGTCCGTCCTACTGCGTTGCAGCGTTTTTTCAGGACTTCGACATACCATATGTATGCCTTCACCCCTGAAAAACCACTACGCCTTGTAGACCGAAATTTTTGCTTAGCCATCTCATGGCTTTTTGCGAAAGCATCAAAGTTGAGGTTTTTATTTTTCAGTAGGATTTTCTACAATAGCGGTAACATCGTTCAGGCAGAATAAAGGGGTTACAGCAAACACAGTAACCCCTTTATTTTGCTGTCGGAAGATCAAGGATCTGGCAGATGAACATTAGCACCAGTGGTTACGAAATACCTTCGGCATCATGTAGATTGACAAGTTTGTAAAGTAGAGAAAGAAGCTGACGAACGTTATCTCCTAAAGTTCACCACTTTTCAGACATGCAAATGGCCCACCCCAAACGCAGGGTGGGCCATTCTTGCTTTGCAATATTGATCGAACACTTAGTTGGGATTCAGAGGGGATGCGGATAGCGTCCCTTTTTATCTTTGGGCGGCAACCCGGTCGGAAAGAGTCCCGACCGCAATGGCAAAAGCGTTGGATCGGTTCCAAGCCCGCAGCGCCCGGAAATTGTCATAAACCAGATAGGCAGGCCCGTCTGGACCATCAGGTATGATCAGTGAGGCAGCGAGATCGCGTCGGGGCAAGGCGCTTCCGTTGCTGCGCCTCACCCCGAGGGATTGCCAACGCGAAAGCGGAAGGCGGGTGTTCAGCCCGGCTAGGGAAAAATCGAATTTTTCCGGTAATATCACCGGGCGCCCCCACGTCTGGTCATCCTTCCATCCAGCGTGTCTTAGGTAATTGGCGGCGGAAGCCAGCGCATCGGGAACCGAATGCCAGATGTCGATGCGGTCGTTTCCGTCGGCATCTACCGCATAGTGGCGAAATGAGGAGGGCATAAACTGGAATTGTCCCATGGCGCCGGCCCAGGAACCTTTCATGCGCTGCAACGGAATGTGGCCCGCATCGAGAATGCGCAATGCCTCGAGCAACTCCTTGCGAAAATATACGCCACGGCGCCCTTCATAGGCCAGGGTGGCCAGCGACTGAATGACCGGATGGCTCCCGGAGTTCTTCCCGTAGCTGGTCTCAATTCCCCACAGAGCTACGATGAAGCGCCTCTGTACCCCATACTTCCGTTCGGCCCGGCCAAGCCAAGTCGGATAGAGACCCATCATCCTGCGCCCATTTTTAATCCTCTTCTTGTTGACCCGTGTCGCTACATAATCCACCAGCAACTGGGTAGACTCCGGCTGTTTTTGATCGAGGTCTATCACGCGCGGCAGCGGCGCTTCGATATAAGCCAGGGCCGCATCTAAAGTCTCTTGCGAAATTCCGGCGGCGCGGGCCTCCACACGGAGGTTCTCCAGCCAGGACGCGAAAACTTTCACCCTGTCCTCTGCTTGGACACTGGTCACGAAAAACCAGCAAACGCTTGTAATCACTAGAATCAGGCTACTGACAGACTTCATCCTGCGACTCTTGTATTAGGAAGTTGGCACAATGAAAAAGATGGCTGGCTCCGATTGAAGCCTCTGCCGCTCATTATATCGAATTCCTGCCGCGTGTCAGAGATGTAACGAGTATTGCCTGTCCAAGATTTCAGGAATTGTGATCCTCCTGTGTCAGGATAGTTGTCACCTCATCACATTCAACTTTTTAATATTTCAGGGGCCAGGAATAAACGAACTAAAAGGCGATGAACAAACAAAATTAGCCATGAAAAAACATTCATCATGCTTGATTCCATACGGAATTGTGATAAATATCGGGAAAATAGCAGAAAGTAGCAAACTCTCGACAAAGCCAACCCTTCTATGAATGCGAGTGTCTAGGATACTGGTTGCGGTTCACTTTGTTATGAACTTGTTGTTATGGATCAACTAGTGACAATAGGCAATTGTCGATTATGGGTAGCAATAATCCCGATGGAGAGCAAAGTTAATGATAGAAGAAAATAATATTAATCCAAAAGATTCAAAGGTATATCTGGTCGGTAGCGGTATCGCTTCACTAGCAAGTGCAACTTATCTCCTCAAGGATGCTGGAGTGGCTGGTGAAAACATTCATATATTAGAACAAGACGACGTGCTGGGTGGTGCTCTTGACGGTGCTGGCGATCCGGAAAGAGGGTTTATTATTCGTGGTGGAAGAATGCATGAAGAGCACTTCGTCTGCTACTGGGATCTTTTGTCCGATATCCCTTCCTATGATGCCCCCTCTGTCTCTGTTAAGGAGGAGACTTTTGAATTCAGCTCCCGATTTGTTTCACATGCCCAAGCCCGTTTACTCAAAGATGGCAAAAGAATGGATCTCTCATCCTTCGAACTCTCTTTAACAGATCAGACGGACCTGTTGAAACTTACCTTTGCCTCGGAAAAATCACTGGACAACCTTCGGATTGAGGACTGGTTCAATAAAGAGTTTTTCGAAACCAATTACTGGTATCTCTGGGCAACAATGTTTGCATTTCAGAAGTGGAGCAGTGTGGCGGCGATGAGGCGCTACATGAAACGCTTTATCCACTTGCTGGACGGGATGCCCAAGCTTGGTGGCATCATGCGCACCAAATACAACCAATATCACTCTGTAGTTATTCCCTTGAAACGATATCTGCAAGAAAGAGGCGTTCAATTTCATATGCAGACACAGGTTGTGGATATCGACTTTGATCTGTCTGTTGATAAGAAAACAGCCACAACTTTGCACACTATTGGAAGAGATGGAAAAGAGGCTGAGATTGCCCTCGAAAAAACCGGCTATGTATTTATAACCAACGGCTCTATTACCGAAAGTACTGAAAAGGGCTCTTGGACAAAAGCACCAGTTTTAAAAGATAAGTCTACTTCAGGCGCATGGATGTTTTGGGAAAAATTAGCCCAGAAAGATAAAGCATTTGGTAACCCCGGAGTCTTCAGCAACAGCATCGATCTGCAAAAATGGTACTCATTCACTGCGACCTTCAGAGATAGTACGTTCCATGATTATATGGAAGACTTTTCCGGCAATTTAAATGGTACCGGTGGCTTGGTGACGATGACGGATTCCAACTGGCTAATGTCGATTGTCATTGCTCGTCAACCGCATTTTCCGAATCAGCCAAGAGATGTCAAAGTTTTTTGGGGCTATGCCTTGTTCCCTGACAACGAAGGGAATTACGTAAAGAAAAAAATGTCCGACTGCAATGGTGAAGAGATACTCGAAGAACTATGGTACCATCTCAAAATACAGGACTTAATGAAGCCGGTTGTAGACTCAGGGAAAGTGAATTGCATACCGGTAGCCATGCCATTTATCGATAGTCTCTTTATGCCATGTGCAAAAGGGGACCGTCCTGATGTCTTGCCGAAAGGAGCAACAAACTTTGCCTTCCTTGGCCAGTTTGCAGAGGTGCCAAAAGACTGTGTATTTACAGTAGAGTACTCTGTACGATCTGCTCAAACTGCAGTTTGCGGACTTTTTGAAACCGGAAAGGATGTATTGCCGGTCTATGAGTCAATTTATAAGCCAGAAGTGTTGATACAGGCGATGAAAGCCATTGCCAGGTAAGGAAGACAGGGGCAACGCTGACCTGAGCCTCATCCATGGTCTGGACAGGCCATTTGTAGCGATTGAATAGCTTCTAGTTTCCTAGATACTCGCGACCCATTCGGCTCATTTTCCACCAGTATAGGCCTCACCCAATATGCTTTGAATAGGGTCCGATAAATTGGCCCAGAGCCAGGTCTCGGATATTCAGAGGATTTTTCGGACAGAGTAGCTAGTCGCTTCAAGCCCATCATTTCTGAATCATCGGCCCCCGTATGAACCGGGGCCGTTTTTGTATTCCGCCGTGCTGACCCGGAGAATGCTGTAAACAACAAGGGACGTTTTCCTGGCCATCATTAAGGGATTGACAGAAAAAGTCCCCGAGGGTAGAAGGATTGGCAAAGTCTTAACTTTTTATTCATCCAGAAGGGGCGATCATGCGGCTGATCTTTGTTCATGGCTGGAGTATTACCCATACCGACACCTACGGAAAACTGCCCGAGACCCTGGCGGCCGCTGCGGGTGGCTACGGTCTGGAGCTCGATATCACCCATATTCGTCTGGGGCGCTACGTGAGCTTTCACGACGAGGTGACCCTGGACGATATCGCCAGCGGTCTGGAGCGGGCATTACGCGACCTGCCCGGCAATGAACACGGCATTCAGCCCTTCTCCTGTATCACCCATTCTGCCGGCGGTCCGCTGGTGCGGCACTGGATCGACCGCTATTACGGTGCGGCCAATCTGGCGGCGCTGCCCCTGCAGCACCTGGTGATGCTGGCGCCGGTCAATCACGGCTCGGCCCTGGCGGTGCTCGGCAAGGAACGCATCGGCCGCATGAAGGCCTTTTTCAGCGGGGTGGAACCGGGTCAGCGGGTTCTGGACTGGCTGTCCCTGGGCAGCGCCGGGCAGTGGCGGCTTAACCAAAGCTGGCTTGATTACCGGCCCGCCGAACACGGTTTTTATCCCTTTGTGCTCACCGGCCAGCGCATCGATCAGCAGTTCTACGACTTTCTCAACAGCTACCTGGTGGAGCCCGGTTCCGACGGGGTGGTGCGGGTAGCCGGTGCCAACCTGAATTATTGCTATCTACGGTTGGAGCAGAGTGAGGAGGTTTTGCGGAAGAAGCCTCTGACCCTGAGCCTGCTGCCGCCGGCGCAACCTTTGCGCTGCGCGCCCCCGGTGCCTGTCGGCGTCTACCGGGACTACAGCCATTCGGGGAAGAAGATGGGCATCATGGGCAGCATCAGGGAATCGAGCGAAGCGCCGCAGCCGCTGGTCGATGATGTGCTGCGCTGCCTGCGGGTCGGCGACGGGACGGGCTATGCCGAGCAGGCCGCCAAGCTGCAGCAACTCACCGAAGCGCAGCAACGGGGCGAAGATCGCTACGCCATGCTGATTTTCAATATACGCGACGAGCAGGGGCACAGCTTTGGCCCCAACGAATACGATCTGCTGCTGCTGGCTGGCAGCCGCTATCAGCCCCATGTGCTGCCCAAGGGGTTTTTGCAGGATCGGCAGATCAACGCCCTGACCGGCAACCTGGTTTTTTATCTCAATGTCGAGCGCATGGACGCCATTCAGCACGGTCTGTTCGGTATTCGGGTGACGGCTCGGCCGACGACGGGTTTTGCCCACTATTGTGCCGCCGAGTTCCGTTCCGACGGTATTTCGATTCACGAGGTGCTGGCTGCCAACCAGACGACCTATGTCGATGTCACTTTGCGGCGTCGGATCGACAAGAATACCTTTCGCTTCGATTCGGCCAGTGAGGGACGGCACAGCTTCAAGAAGCTCAAGCCGACCGGCGACTTGGCGTAAGTGAACAAGGGCTGACTGTACATCGCAGCGGATTTCGGGCAGAATGAAGGTTCTTAGATTCCATTTCCCCAGATGATGCTATAGCCAGTCCTCAGCTTTGATTGACAGAAAGGAACATTCCCTTCATGCGTACCCTGATCTGCGGCTCCTTTGCTTACGACAACATCATGGTCTTTGGTGACCGTTTCAAAAACCATATCCTGCCCGACCAGGTGCATATCCTCAACGTCTGCTTTCTGGTGCCGGAGATGCGCCGTGAGTTCGGCGGATGCGCCGGCAACATCGCCTACGGTCTCAAGTTGCTTGGGGGCCAGCCGCTGCCCATGGCCACCGTCGGTCAGGATTTCGCTCCTTACCGCGCCTGGATGGAACGCTGCGGCATCGACGACAGCTATGTGACCGAGGTGGACAACACCTTTACCGCTCAGGCCTATATCACTACCGACCTGGACGACAACCAGATCACCGCCTTTCATCCCGGCGCCATGGGTTTTGCCCACCGCAACCTTATCGGCGATGTGCAGAATGTCACCCTGGGGATCGTCTCCCCCGACGGTCGCGAGGGCATGATCGAGCATGCCGCCCAGTTCGTCGCCGCCGGCATCCCCTTTATCTTCGATCCCGGCCAGGGATTGCCCATGTTCAGCGGCGAAGAGTTGTGCAGCTTTATCGACCAGGCCACCTGGGTGACGGTTAACGACTACGAATGGCAACTGCTGCAGGAGCGGACCGGGCTGAGCGTGGCGGAGATTACCGGCCGGGTCGGGGCGTTGATTGTCACCCGCGGCGGAAAGGGTTCGGTCATCTATACCAACGGGGACGAATATCATATTCCCACCGCGACCCCGAGTGCGATCAACGATCCCACCGGCTGTGGCGATGCCTATCGGGCCGGGCTGATCTACGGTCTCAATCGGGGCCTCGACTGGGAGACCACCGGTCGCATTGCATCGCTGATGGGGGCGATCAAGATCGAGCACAACGGCACCCAGAATCATCAGTTTACCCTGGAGGATTTTCGCCAGCGGTTTCAGAAGGAGTTCGGCAGCAGCTTTTAACATCGCCGGTCCCGGCCGGCGGCCGGATTACTTTCTTTGCTGGCTCCAAAGAAGATGGCGTCGCAAAAAGTCCGCTCTACTGCGTTGCAGCGCTTTTTCAGGACTTCGACATACCCTATGTATGCCTTCACCCCTGAAAAACCACTACGCCTTGTAGATCGAAATTTTTGCTTAGCCATCTCATGACTTTTTGCGAAAGCATTTTTGTTGGCTTGGACAAAAGTATGGCGTTTGGCGGGACGCGACCCGCCGGTTTTGTTGGCCCAACCATCAACCCTTGTTTGGGTTATAGGTTCGTTTAATTTAGCCGGGTTTGGTTTCTGGCAATATCCGCTTGTAGACAAAATGAGGGGCGCGCGTCCCGCAGAGGGAAAACCATGGTCAAAATGTTCGTGGTGGTTTTGGGAGTCAACCTTGGGGCAGCCCTTGGCTGGTGGCTCGGTAGCCAGATCGGCTTGATGACCGGCTATTTTTCCGCAGTCTTTGGCGCTTCGATCGGTCTCTATCTCAGCCGCCAGTACAGCCGCAATTATTTCGACTAGCCGCCAAGGATCCCCGCATGCTCCTGTCCGATCCCACCTCCAGCTACCTGGGCCTGCCCGGCGCTCCGCTGCCCACCGGCAACGATCTGTTGCAGAACCCGATGCTCAACAAAGGCACCGCTTTCAGTGTCGCCGAACGGGAGGCGCTTGGGCTGCTCGGCCTGTTGCCGGCTCATGTTTCGACCATGGCCGATCAGGTCGAGCGGGTGATGGAGGGGGTGCGCCGCAACAGCACCGGGCTTGGCAAATACATCGCCATGATGGCTCTGTTTGACCGCAACCGGGCTCTCTTTTACCGGGTGCTGACCGATCACCTGCAGGAGCTGATGCCGGTCATCTATACCCCGACCGTGGGCCAGGCCTGCAAGCAATTCTCCCACATCTATCGCAAGGGGCGGGGCCTCTATCTCTCGGCCGGAAGCAAAGGGCGCATCGCCGAGCTGCTGCGCAACTGGAGCTATGAGGATGTGCGCATGGTGGTGGTGACCGACGGCGAGCGGATTCTCGGTTTGGGCGATCTCGGCGTCGACGGCATGGGCATTCCGGTCGGCAAGCTCTCCCTCTATACGGCCTGTTCCGGTATTCATCCGACCTACTGCCTGCCGGTGACCATTGATGTCGGTACCAACAACGATGAGCTGCTGCAGGACCCCCTCTACCTGGGCTTGCGACAGCCGCGCATCCGCGGCGCTGAGTACGACGCTCTGATCGAGGAGTTCGTGCTGGCGGTACAGCAGGTCTTTCCGCAAGCGGTGATTCAGTTCGAGGACTTTGCCAACCGCAACGCCTTTCGCCTGCTGCAGACTTATCAACATCGAGTGTGTTGCTTCAACGACGATATTCAGGGCACCGCCAGCGTCGCTCTGGCCGGCATTTATGCCGCTCTGCGCCTGACCGGCGGCTCCCTGGCGGAGCAGACCTTTCTGTTCCTCGGCGCCGGTGAGGCCGGTACCGGAACCGGCAGTCTGTTGGTGGCGGCCCTGATGGCCGAGGGCCTGAGCGAGGAGCAGGCCCGCCGCCGCTGCTGGTTCGTCGATTCCAAGGGCCTGGTGGTGCGCAGTCGTCGAGAGTTGGCGGCCCACAAACGGCCCTTTGCCCACGAACATCCGCACCAGACCGATTTGCACAGCGCCGTGCGCAGTCTGAAGCCGACGGCGCTGATCGGTGTTTCCGGTCAGGGGCAGGCCTTTAGCGAAGCGGTCATGGCCGAGATGGCGGCTCTCAACGAGCGGCCGATCATCTTTGCTCTGTCCAATCCCACCAGCAATTCGGAATGCACCGCCGAGCAGGCCTATGCCGCCACCGCTGGCCGGGCTATCTTCGCCAGCGGCAGCCCCTTTGCGCCGGTGGTGCTGAGTGAGCGCACCCTGGTGCCGGGCCAGGGCAACAACGTCTATATCTTTCCTGCCATCGGTCTGGCCGCCATGGCGACTGGCGCAGAACGTATTACCGACGAGATGTTTCTGGTGGCGGCGCGGGCCCTGGCCGCACAGGTGACAGAAGCCGACCTGGACCAAGCTTCGGTCTATCCGCCCCTGGCAAAGATTCGCGAAGTTTCCGCCCGCATTGCCGCGGCCGTGGCAGAGCTGGTCTACGAAAGGGGCCTGGCTCGCACGAAGCGCCCTGCCGACCTGCTAAACTATATTCATTCGTGGATGTATCAGCCGGTTTATGCCGACTATGTCGAGGGCAAGAGCTAAGTGCAGCGTCCCGCTCGGTCTCTATTCGAGCGGGCTGAAGATCGCGTGTGGTGCCAGACCGCAACAGGCTGCTCTCAAGGAAACCGTGAAAAGCATATCTGCAAGAAAGGAAACGGCGCCTTATGGCCCGCTGCGTTTTTATCGATCTGTGCGGTACCCTGCATGTCGGTCGCACGCCCCTGCCGGGGGCCATCGAGGCGGTGGCCCGCCTGCGGCGTGAAGGCTACCGGGTGCGCTTTGTCAGCAATACCTCCAGCAAAAGCCGCCGCCATCTGCAAAAGGTGCTGGGCGAGATCGGCTTCGATATCGCCCTTGAGGAACTCTTTACCGCGCCCCAGGTGGTGCGACGTTATCTGCTCAAGCATCAGCTGCGGCCCTATCTGCTGGTCCATCCCGATCTGGAGGAAGAGTTTGCCGACCTGCCTCAGCAGGATCCCAATGCGGTGGTGGTCGGCTGTGCACTGCAGCATTTTACCTATGCCAAACTCAACCATGCCTTTCGACTCCTCAAGGGGGGCGCGCAACTCATTGCCACCGGCCGCAGCGCCTGCTTTGAAGGCCGCGACGGTTTGCAGCTTGATGCCGGCCCCTTTGTCGCCGCCCTCGAATACGCTGCCGGCACCGAGGCGCTGGTGCTCGGTAAGCCGTCCTACGCATTTTTTGCCGCCGCTCGGGAGGCGTTCAGCTGCCCGCTGGAGCGGGTCACCATGATTGGTGACGATGCCCGCTCCGATGTGGGCGCGGCTTTGGCGGCCGGTATGGGGGGCATTCTGGTGCAAACCGGCAAATACCGGCCGGGGGACGAGGCGCTGATTGGTCACGCCGGTGCGGTGGTCGCTGCGGATATGAGCAAGGCCGTGGAGCTGATTCTGGCCGAAGACTGAGTAAGGCTTTTAGCGACTGCTGGGGGAGGGGAGCGATGGAAAGTCATTATCGAGTGGCAATTTTCGGCTCAGTCCGCATTCGGCCGGGTGATGGGGAATATGAGGACCTGTTTCGCATCGCTCATGGGCTGGCAGCGGCAGGATTCGACATTGTCACCGGCGGTGGACCGGGCCTGCTGGCGTCGCAAAAAGTCCACCCTACTACGTTGCAGCGCTTTTTCAGGACTTCGACATACTATATGTATGCCTTCACCCCTGAAAAACCACTGCGCCTTGTAGGTCGAAATTTTTGCTTAGCCATCACATGACTTTTTGCGAAAGCATCTTGTTTGGCTCGGGGGCTTCTCCGGTGCCGGTGATGGGGTAAATTCTATAGCCCTTCGCAGGGTTTGCAATGTTCGAGGCGTGTGGTGCGCAGAAGGAGAGACTCGTGAAAAATTCCATCGTGCTGTTGCTGGGGCTGTTGAGCGTCGTCTATCTGCTCAATCTGGGTGCCGGTATCTTTGAGTTTATTCCGGACAATCTGCCTTTGATCGGTAATCTCGATGATGCGGCGGCCTTGGCGCTGCTGGTCATGTGTCTGCAGCACTTTGGCATCAATCTGCCGGATATATTCGG
This sequence comes from Desulfuromonadales bacterium, assembly GCA_030613545.1. Classification (GTDB taxonomy): domain Bacteria; phylum Desulfobacterota; class Desulfuromonadia; order Desulfuromonadales; family Syntrophotaleaceae; genus Syntrophotalea_A. The sequence continues at coordinate 7,444 of JAUWLU010000035.1, read as the reverse complement.
CCGCAAAAAAGACTGAGCGCAGGGCTCGTTCGCAAGGCGATTTCGCTGGCTGGCGACCACTGGTACCGCTGAACATCGCCGTCGCTTCGTGGCGAGGAAACACCAGCCGAGATGGGTCGTCACGATACTGTAGGGTTGTCCAGATTACTCAAATTAGCAGCACCGGTATCTGCAACAGCGGGGCAGCACATCTCGCGAATCGCTACCGTTCGCAAGTTCGACCAACGAAGCCGCGCCGCTTCTCAATTGCAACTTCGGTGTTTCAGCGCACGGGCTCACGCGCATGCCGTCCCGGCGAAGTTAAGGTTCACATTTCAGTCTGTTTCAGCTGATAGCACAACCGGCGTGTTGTATCCGCCAGATCCCTTGCAACAGGCCAAACAAATTGGAGGATAGTCCTTTGACTGAAGCAGCCAAGAAGCGGTTTTCCAACGAGTTGCCGTCGGTATTGAAGAACATTGCGCAGCTGAATGCGGAGCTGCAAGGTCGTCAGCCGGTGGTTTTTCTCGATTTTGACGGCACCCTGACCCCCATCGTCCCCCGCCCGGAATTGGCCGAGATTTCGCCGGCCATGCGCGCGGCGGTGCGCCGGCTTGGAGGGTGCTGCACCTTGGCCATCGTTAGCGGCCGCGATCTGGCCGATGTGCGCGCCAAGGTAGGCATCGACGAGATTTTCTATGCTGGCAGTCACGGTTTTCATATCGCCGGGCCGGCCGGTTTCGGGCACGAACTGCAGCAGGGCAGCCAATATCTGCCCGCTCTGGAAAAGGCGGAACAGGCCCTGTTGCGGCAGCTCAGTGCTATTGCCGGCGCTCAGGTTGAACGAAAAAAATTCGCTGTGGCGATTCATTTCCGGCGGGTGGCCAAAGGGCAGGTGGATGCAGTGACGTCGGTGGTCGATGGGGTGCTGGCGGATAGCGAGGGGTTGCGCAAGACGGGTGGCAAGATGATCTTTGAACTGCGGCCCGATATCGATTGGGACAAGGGAAAAGCGCTGAACTGGCTGCTGGAGAAGCTGCAGTTGGATAAGGTCAGCGCTGTGCCGATCTATATCGGCGATGACTTGACCGACGAGGACGCATTTCGCGAACTGCAACAGCACGGCGTCGGCATTCTGGTGCGGGACGAGGTTCGTCCGTCCCTGGCCCGCTACGCCCTGGAGAGCATCGACGAGGTGGAAACCCTGTTGCAACGGCTGGCGGAGCAGTTCGAGAAAAGAGTCTGCTAAAGCACGAAAACGAACCGCCCGGTGCAGAGGCAACCGGGCGGTTTTTTTGACGATAATCGCTGGAAAAGCGGCAGTTGCCAGAACGGCGTCCGGATCGGGCGCTCGGCCCGGAATTGAAGCTGGTCCTGGCGGTCGCTTAGTTGGCGCTGTTCTGAATCGCTTCGCCAGCCTTCTCCAGATCCTTACCAACTCCGGCCAGGGTATTGCAACCACTCAAGGCGAGGCTCATCAGTAACAGCAGCACAGCCCATTTCTTCATGATTTCGCTCCCTCTGTTAAGATTGTAGCGCTTGCCTGCGGGCGGCAGCGGCTTTCAGGTAACTTTTTATCGATGCCGAGGATAGATCAAGAAGCGCCTTACATTCAACAGAAAAATGGTCACCGGTGGATGTGAGGACAGGTAACGGCAAGGGCAGGCACTTTCAGGGCGGCGCTGCAAGGGCGCGCAGCAGGGCCAGGGGATCGACCTTGCAGTTATGTACCCGTGCTCCCCAGTGCAGATGAGGGCCGCTGGCCCGGCCCGTGGCTCCGGCGAGGCCGATGGTCTGGCCGGCAGCGACCCGCTCGCCCTCAGCGACGCTGATGGCGGAAAGATGGAAATACATGGTGACGACCCCCATGCCGTGGTCGATGTAGACACTCCTGCCGGCAAAGAAATGATTTGCTACCAGCACGATCAGACCATCACCGGCGGCAGCCACCGGCTCAGCGAACCGGGTGCGCAGATCGACACCGCTGTGATAGCTGCGAGGCTGTCCGTTGAGGATGCGCTGCACGCCGAAGGGGGAGAGCAACGGACCCTGAACCGGCAGCTGAAAGGGGGCTTGCCAGAGCCTCGCCTGCTGACGGCGACCAAAGACCCTGTCCAGTTCGGCCCGCTCCCGGCGGTGGCGATCCATGGTCGCCCGGTCGGGGCTGACCTGACGCTGCGGCAGGCTGAGATGCTGCTCGGGAAAGGTTTTCTTCCCGACCTGCAGGGTGACCAGCTGGCGGCTGCGAAGGCCGCTATGGACGGTGATCTGCAGCTCCCCTCGATGGCTTCCCGCGGCTGTGTCCCTGGGAATGCCGATCAGGGCCGCCAGCCGGCCGTCGGGCAGGGTTGTCAGGGGAATGCGCAGGTCCTGCCAGAGCAGGGTGGCGGAGGCGATCGCTGTGGCCGGACTAAGCTCGACCCGCGCCACGTCCCCCGGCAGCAGGGTGGCCGGATGCACGGCGACGGTCCACTCGGCCGCCGTTGCCTGACGCTGTTGCGGACAGAGCATCAGCAGGGCCATAATTCCCAGCAGGCAGCTTGTTAACAGAGATTTCTTCACCACGGTACGAGTCCGTTTCCCTGGAGCAGGTTCTTGGGGTGTTGCGCTCCGCTTAGATTGGCTTATCCTTTTACCACGAAAAAGCAGTCCCACGCCACGGCACAATGAACGCAACGGGAAATGCCCCTATTCGGAGCGGAAATAACCCAATTCGCGGCGTCGCTGGGTGAGTAACGGCTGTTCATGGAGTGTAAGATGAAAAAACTGTTTCTGGTGATTCTGGGGGTCGTTGGCCTCTCTGGTAGTGCCGCTGCGGAAAGTTCCGTATGGGTGGTTCGGCAGGGTGACATGATGACTTACCTGGGTGGCACTTGCCATGTGCTGCGCCAGGCCGATTATCCGTTGCCGATAGAGTTCGAGAGAGCTTATCAAGCTGCCGAGCGGATCGTTTTCGAAGCCGATCCCGGTCAGTTGAACAGCGCGCAGATGCAACAGCTGCTGGCTCGCAAGGCATTCTATCGGGACGGCACCACCCTGAAACAGGTGTTGCGGCCGGCTACCTACCGGCTGCTACAGGACTACTGCCAGCGCAGCAATCTGCAGCTGAGCGCTTTTACCCGTCTCAAGCCTGCCATGGCGGCCCTGACCCTGCTGGCCATCGAACTGCAGCGCCACGGCATCGACCAGGGCGGGGTCGACCAGCATTTTTACCAGCGGGCGGTGGCCGATGGAAAGGGGCAGGAAGCCCTGGAGACCATTGAGCAGCAGGTCGAGTTTATGCTGAGCATGGCCGAAGGTCGCGAAGACCGCTTTATGGAGCACTCGATACAGGAATTGGATCGCCTCGAAGAGGTTTTCGATAGCCTGATCGCTGCCTGGCGTGGGGGAAACGAAGGGGCCTTGACAGAGCTGGTGACCGCTGATTTCAAGGAGCAGTTTCCGGAAATTCACCGCACCCTTTTCAGCGAGCGGAATGCCGCCTGGCTCCCGGTTATCAAAGGTTTTATTGCGACACCGGAGACGGAACTGATCCTGGTCGGGGTTGGCCATCTGGTTGGTGAGGAGGGGCTGGTGGATGCTCTGCGCCGGGATGGTTATCAGGTGCAAAAGTTTCAGCCTTAACGGTCATGGCAACCATGTATCGTTGCCGTGGGCCGTTTTCAGCCCCGGGACCGATGTCGCACTGAGTATACCGCAAAAGGCCTTCCGTAAATTGGGAGGTCTTTTTTGTGATATGCGGGTTGAGCGCCGGGATGATGAGCTTGCTGCCTCAGGCCGATGCCAGATAATGGTCAAAAATAGTGCGAATTTGTTCGGTGGTCTGTCGGTAGTCGGCCAGCAGCTGCTCATCGGGCTGGACTCCCGGGTAGCCCAGGCGGCGGGCCAGTTTGGCCAGGTAGGGTTTGTCGCTGGCCAGTTGGCTGATCGATTGATCGTGCACCAGCCGCAGCTTGTTTTCCAACCGGCGCAGAAAGAGATAGCCATCGGTCAGCAGGCGGGTCTCCTGATCATCGAGAAGCTCGGTCTGCTGCAGGGCCTGCAAAGCTTCGAGAGTATTGGGCGAGCGCAGGCTCGAATCGTTGCCGCCATGGAGCAATTGCAGGTACTGAACCAGAAACTCGACATCCACCAGGCCGCCGCGGCCGGTCTTGATGTCGTAATGAGCGCGGTTTTCCCGGGCCAGTTCCCGCTCCAGGCGCTGCCGCAAACGGTAGATCTCCTGACGGGAGTCGGCTGGCAGCGGTCGCTGGAAAACAATCTGTTGCTGAAGTTCGCCGATGCTTTGGGCGAAGGCCGTCGGACCGACCACCACTCGGGCCTTGACCAGGGCCTGGCGCTCCCACAGCCGCGCCGACTGCTGGTGGTAGTCGCGAAAGGCCGGCAGGCTGCTGACCAGCGGCCCCTGCTGGCCCGAGGGGCGCAGCCGGGTATCGATCTGGTAGATGCTGCCTTCACTGGTGAATAGGGAAAGGATGGAGATGATCCGCTGCGCCAGGCGGGAAAAGTATTCCTGGTTGCTGCGGACCTTGAACAGAGCCGGGTCGCTGCCTGCGGCCGGTCGAGTCTGCCCCTGATCCTCGTAGATGAAGATGATGTCCAGGTCCGAATGGTAATTGAGTTCGCGGCCGCCGAGTTTGCCCAACGCGACGATGGCGAAAGCGGCTTCGTGCTCCTTGCCGTCGGCATCGCAACAGGTCGGCAGGCCGTAGCGGGGCAGCAGTTCGTGGCGAGCCATGGTCGTGGCCTGCTGCAGGCAGACTTCGGCCAGCAGGGAGAGTTGGCCGCTACCCTGCTGTAGGGACAGATCGCCATGAATGTCACCGAGGGCCAGGCGCAGCAGCTCTTCGTGATGAAAGCGGCGCAGGGCGTCGAGCTGCTCTTCGTAGCTGAGGGCCCGCTCAAGGTGTTTGTCCAGGTCGGATTCGAGCCGATCGCGAGCCTTCTCCGGGTCGCTTTCCCGGTCGGCAACCAGAAAGTCGAGGGTGCCGGGGTGCTGAATGAGGATCCGCGACAGGAACTGGCTGGTGCCGAACAGGGAGACTAGCAGCTTGATGAGGGCGCGGTTTTCGGCCAACAGGGCAAAGAAGGTCGCTCGAGCACGCAGGGCGCTGAGAAAACGCTCCAGATTGCGGAAGGCCATGTCCGGTTCCGGCAGGGCAATGACCTCACACAGCAGCAGCGGTGCGAGACGGTTGAAATGGCGGCGGGCCTGCGGGGAAAGGGGGTGCCGGGGCGGCCCATCGCGCAGGGCGGTGAGGGTGTCACAGGCACCGGCCGGATCATCGAAACCCTTGGCTTTCAGCAGTTCCTGCAGTTCGGCAGGCTCGGCCGCCGGATCGAACAGATAGGCAACCTCCGCCGGAACGGTTTCCGCCTCCTCTTCGCTGGTATAGAACAGGTCGTGGTAGATCGCCGCCACTTCTTGGCGATAGCTCTCCAGGACCCGGCGGAACTCGGCACTGTCGGAAAAACCGCAGCGCCGGCCGAGCCGCTCGAATTCCATCTCATCGGTGGGCAGATTGTGGGTCTGGCGCTCCTGCCCCACCTGGATGCGATGCTCGACGGTGCGCAAAAAGGTATAGGCTGCGCTGAGAATCACTGCCGTATCGGCATCGATCAGGCCGTGGCTTCTCAGCAGCGCCAGGGCGCGCAGGGAGTTCTTTTCTCTCAACGCCGGGTTCTTGCCGGCGTGAATGATCTGCAGGGCCTGAATGAAAAACTCGATCTCGCGAATGCCTCCCCGGCCGAGTTTGAGATTGAGTTCCCCTTCCCGCGCGCGGGTCAGGTTGTGGTCGATCTTCTGCTTCATCACCTTGAGATCCTCGATCATGGTGTAATCGAGGTATCTGCGATAGATGAAGGGCTCAAGGTTCTGCAACAGCTGCCGGCCGAAGTCGAGGCTGCCGGCCACCGGTCGGGCCTTGAGCATGGCCGAGCGTTCCCAGCTCTGACCCCAGTGTTCATAATAGGCTTCGGTGCTGCGCAGGGAACTGGCAATTTCACCGGAGCGTCCCTCGGGCCGCAGACGCAGGTCGACGCGAAAGACGAAGCCGTCGGCGGTGACCTGGTGCATGGCCTGGTTGATCTTCTCCCCCAGTTTGACGAAGTACTGGTGCAGGGAGATGCGGTTGCGCACCGTGTCGCCATCGACGATGCCGGCCGTTTCGCCCTGCTCACAGCTGTAACAGTAGATCAGGTCGATATCGGAGGAAAAATTGAGCTCGCAACCGCCGAACTTGCCCATGGCCAGGACGCTGAAGTCCGCTTCGGCCCCGGGCTGGTCGCTGTCGGGGCCGAGCAGGGGGGCGCCATAGCGGTCGCGCAGCAGCTCGTCGCAGATCTGATAGGAGCGTTGCAGGGTGGCGGAGGCCAGGTCGGAGAGTTCGGCTGTGGTGGCGGTCAGGTCGGCCAGGCCGGTCAGGTCGCGGGTGGCGATGCGCAGGATCTCCTGCTGCTTGAACTGGCGCAGGCCCCGTTGCAATTCCTCGAAGGAGGCGCCGCCGGGGATGCGCTGCTGCAGCTCGGCGAGCATGGCCGGTTCGTCTTTGGCCTGGCGGTAGCCGCCCTGCAGAAAGAGGCTGTCGAGCAGGGCGTTGTGCCGGAAGAGGATGGTGGCCAGGAACTGCGAGGCACCGAGCACGGTGAGCAGCACCTCGCAACAGGTCGATTTTGCCAGCAGGTCAGCGAGCTGCTTGGCGTTCAGTTCGCCGGCGAGGCGTTCGAGGGCGTTGAGGGCCTGGTCGGGGGCGGCGCTGGCCAGGGCCGCCCGGGTCAGTTCGATCAGCTGTTTTTCGCTGAGACCGTGCTCCTGCAGCAGCAGCAGATTGGCGGCGCTTTTGTTCGCCTCCCGATAGCCGCAGGTTGCGAGCAGGGTGGCGAGGCCGGCTTGATCCCGCTTAAGGCAGGCCTTGGCCAGTTGGGCGGTCGGCAGGGCCGGTTCCATAGGCGTCAGTCCCGTTTCGCCAGCAGCTCGGCCAGGGCGGTCCGGTAGTCGCCGCGGGCCACGCCCCGTTCGGTGATGATGGCGCTTACCAGCCGGGCCGGGGTGACGTCGAAGGCCGGGTTGCGCACCGCGATGCCTTCCGGTGCCAGACGGATCTTGGCGCAGTGGGTTACCTCTTCCGCGTCCCGTTCTTCGATGGGGATCAGGCTGCCGTCGGCGATGGCCGGGTCGATGGTCGAGATGGGCGCGGCGACGTAGAAAGGAAGGTTGTGCTCTTTGGCCAGCACCGCCACCGTGTAGGTGCCGATCTTGTTGGCCACATCGCCGTTGGCGGCGATGCGGTCGGCACCGACGATCACGCAGTCGATCTGCCCCTGGCTCATCAGCGCGCCGGCCATGTTGTCGCAGATCAGGGTGCCCGGAATGCCATCCCGGTGCAGTTCCCAGGCGGTAAGTCGGGAGCCTTGCAGAAAGGGTCGGGTTTCGTCGGCGTAGCCCAGGATGGTTTTGCCGGTTTCG
>JAUWLU010000201.1 GCA_030613545.1 Desulfuromonadales bacterium | reverse complement strand
AGCAAGGCCGTAGATTGACGCAGAGATTACGGAAAAGGGCCGTTTCCGGACAGAAACTAGTTAACCGCGCCACTCTATGGCTTAGGCTGATGCGTTACGAGATCGTCACCAAGTGTTGCACCCTGCAACACTGCTGCATTCCTTGCAACACCCCTCCTGAGCCCCTAATACCCCGTTTATTTTTCTAAAGCACGAAAGCTAGCTGTTGCACTGCAACACCCGTCAGCGACTTTGTCCGAGCATCAGCGCTTCCATTTAAAAGCCAACATGTTAACATTTAAAGGGTTTTTGTTTATTTTCCGACGAGTCCTGTGGCTGGCACGATTTTTGGTATACAGATCAGCATGGAAGATCACAGCAAAGAACAGCGTCTGTTTAAGATCGCTATCCCCTGTTATGGAAGCCGAGTCATGCCCCGCTTCGGCCTGGCGCGAAATTTCTACCTCATTGCCATCGATCCTCAGACCAGCCAAGTGGCGGATCTCCAGCAGCACCGGTGGGATCCCCATGCCGAACTATCGGTAGCTCGCTGGCTGCGTGAGTATGAGGCAAACGGCGTGATCTGCGACGGAATTCATCCTCGTTTCCAAGCGGCCCTTAAAGCCGAAGGCCTGTGGGTCCTGTGGGGAGCTTGGGGCGAGGTAAGCGAGGTTCTGGATCAATGGCTGGCAGGCCAACTGCCTCTGCCCAACCGTGACACCGTTCCCCGGGAGCAATGCTCCTACCAACAGGTCCATAAACGATGCGATAACGCCAAGCACCTCAATATCAACACAACAAAGGAGTCAAACATGAAAATCGCTATTACCGCACAAAATCCCTCTCCCGAAAGCCAAGTCGATCCCCGCTTTGGTCGCGCCGCCTGGATTATGATCTACGATAAGGAAAAGAACGACTGGGAATCGATCGACAACAGCGCCGGCATCAACGCCGCCCGTGGAGCTGGCATCCAGGCAGCCCAGAAAGTCGCGGATCGTCAGGCGGTGGCCCTGGTGACCGGAGCTATCGGCCCCAAGGCCTTTAAATCCCTCAGCGCCGCCGGCATCAAAATCTATCACGGGGCGACCGGTACGGTAGAGAATGCCCTGCGGGACTATCTGGAGGGGCAACTCACAGAAACCACCACAAACGATGCAACCGGTGGCGTCTAAAAAATACCCTTTTGCCTCTTCGACAAGGAACACAGCATGCCCATGAAAATCGCCATTGCCAGCGGTAAGGGCGGCACCGGCAAAACGACCATAGCCGCCAACCTGGCCCTCCTTTTTTCACAGCAGGGGCGCAAGGTTGCCTACCTCGACTGCGACGTCGAAGCACCCAACGGCCATATCTTTCTAAAACCGCAGTTATCCGGGCACTCCCCAGCAACCACTCTGGTCCCGCACATAGACCCGGCCCGATGCACCTATTGCGGCGAATGCGGCAGGATCTGTCAATTCCATGCCCTCCTTTGCTTGCCGGAGCAGGTAGTGACCTTCCCCGAGATGTGCCATGCCTGCGGCGGCTGTTCACTAGTCTGCCCCGCCGAGGCGATCACCGAAATTCCCCGGGAAATCGGTTGTATTGATCAGGGGATGGCCGGTTCCATCCACTTCGCCAGAGGTCTGCTGAACATCGGCGAGGCCATGAGCCCGCCACTGATTCGGGCCCTGAAAAGCAAAGCGGAGGAGGGGGAGGTGACTATCGTTGACGCCCCGCCGGGAACCTCCTGTCCGGTCATCGAAAGCATGCGTGACTGCGACTATGTTGCTCTGGTGACCGAACCGACCCCGTTCGGGTTGAACGATCTAAAATTGGCAGTGGAGATGGTCCGCGCCCTGGACCTTCCCTTCGGCATCGTCGTCAACCGGGCGGGGCTGGATGACCAGCCAATGCTGGATTTCTGCACCGAACAAAACATCCCCATTCTGGCGCAGTTGCCGGACGACCGGCGAGTTGCCGAAGCCTATTCGTGCGGGCAGCTTATCTGTGAGGCTCTGCCCGATTTCAAAGCGCGCTTCTTCAGCCTGATGGCCGCTATTGAAACAGCCATCCTTGGCCGGCAGATAAATTCCAGCGAAAGGAGCAACCCATGAAAGAGCTGGTGGTTATCAGCGGTAAGGGGGGGACGGGAAAAACCTCAGTGGTCGCCTCCTTCGCGGCCCTGGCCCCAAACACCGTGCTGGCCGATTGCGATGTCGATGCGGCCGATCTGCATCTGATACTCAAGCCGGATATTTTCAGCCGCAACGACTTTTCCGGCGGTTCCATGGCACACATTCTGCCCGAAGGCTGCACCGGTTGCGGGACCTGTCTGAAACTGTGTCGCTTCGACGCCATCAACGTCAATAAAGGTGTCTACCGGATCGATCCGATCGCCTGTGAAGGCTGCGGCGTCTGCAGTCATTTCTGCCCTGAGAAGGCCATTGAATTCGGTCCGGCAATTAACGGCCAATGGTTCCTCTCCGAAACCCGCCACGGTCCCATGGCACATGCCAAGCTCGGCATCGCGCAGGAAAACTCCGGCAAACTGGTCACCCTGGTCCGCGCCCAGGCCAAAAAACTTGCCCAGGAAAGGGGGCATGAGCTGGTCATCATCGACGGCTCGCCCGGCATCGGTTGCCCGGTGATCGCCTCGCTTACCGGCGCCGACCTGGTCCTGGCAGTTACTGAACCGACCATGAGCGGACGCCACGATCTGCAGCGGGTCGCCGATCTGGCCAAGCATTTTGGCACCCCCATGATCGTCTGCATCAACAAGTGGGACCTTAATGAAGACATGACTCGTCTTATCGAACAGGACGCCAATCAGCAGGGGATGCCGGTGGCGGGCCGCATTCGTTATGACCGGGCGGTCACCGAAGCCCAGATCTGTGAACAGGCTCTGGTCGAATACACCTCCCGCGGTGCCGCCCAGGACATGAGGCTGCTTTGGAAAACCATCGCGGATCTGCTTCGCAGTTCAAACCTGGCAGCGGATCTCCACTCCGATCGATGAACAGCGCCTGCCGTCACTCTGCCAACAAGCGGAACGGCTGGCGTCATTGACTTCAACCGATACGATAAAAGGAGTAACAACATGAAAATTGCTATCCCCCTTCACCAGAAAGCCCTGAGTATGCATTTCGGTCATTGCGAACATTTCCTCCTCATCGAGGTCGATGAGCAAAGCAAGGAGATTCTCGGCAAAAACTATCATGAACCGCCCCCCCACGAACCGGGACTGCTGCCGCGCTGGTTGGGCGAACTGGGCGTTAACCTGGTAATCGCCGGCGGCATGGGGAGCCGTGCGCAAGAGCTGTTCGCCAGCAACAACATCGCCGTGCTGGTCGGTGCGCAGGGGACATCGCCGGAGGAACTGGTCAACGCCTATCTCAACAGCACCCTGGAGACCGGGGACAACTGCTGTGACCATTAACCATGACCTTTCCAGGGCACAGAGTGATGTGCATGCCAACTGTTTATTGTGCGGCAGCAGGAACCCCTTGTCGTTGGGGCTTAGCTTCCATCCTGGTGACCATGGGGATATCAATGCTACCTTCCAGGCGCATCCAGGACTGCAGGGATACCCAGGAATTCTTCATGGTGGGGTGATCAGTTCATTGCTCGATGCGGCCATGACCCACTGCCTGTTCCATCGGGGTATCGAGGCGGTAACAGGTGACCTCCACGTTCGCTTCGTGAAGTCTGTGCCCTGTGATGCGCGGATGGAATTGCGGGCACGGCTCCTCAATGCCTCGCCACCATTGTATCGCTTGAGAGGCGAACTGGTCATTGACGGGCAGACCATGGCCTGGGCTGAAGCTAAGTTCATGGAGATGTTGAAATGTCCATGAGAAAGGGAGAAATAAAACTCACGATTCTGGTCGATAATAACGCCGATGATGGTCTGTCTGTAGAACACGGGTTCTCGTTATGGATCGAGACAGCATCCAAGCGGATTCTATTCGACACGGGGCAAGGACCTGCCTTGCCGGGGAACGCATGCGCGCTGGAATGTGATCTGTCTCAGACTGATATTCTGGTGCTGAGCCATGGGCACTACGATCACACTGGTGGCGTGCCTCATGTGCTGAATGTTAACCCAGGTATCCAGGTATATTGTCACGCTGGTATATTCTTGCCCCGATACAGCATACGTAGTGAGGGGGGGGCAAAGGATATCTCCAT
>JAUWLU010000082.1 GCA_030613545.1 Desulfuromonadales bacterium | reverse complement strand
CAATTGAACAACGCTTCTCTTTCCGGAGATCTTCGGATGCTATAGATCAGTACATTTTCTTGCTTCAAGGCCATGTTATAGGCTCGGGCCCAAGGGTAGACGTGTATCGTTGCCTCTAAGTTGGCTTGCGCCAAGGTTGTTTGCACAATTTCTGTTGCAATGCCTTTCACTATCCCGTTGTCTGAATAGTTATATGGCGGCCAGTCTTCTGTTACGCCGATAATTTGCTGTGCATTGCCATTTGCAACCCAGAAAATCGATAGAGTCAGTAAGCTGAAAATGATTTTTTGCATGCGGCCTCAGTAGTGTCCAGTTAAGAAGTTGCATACGGGCTGAAACCCAGATCAATAATGATGGCGTCGCAAAAAGTCCGTCCTACTGCGTTGCAGCACTTTTTCAGGACTTCGACATACCCTATGTATGCCTTCACCACTGAAAAACCACTACGCCTTGTCGGTCGAAATTTTTGCTTAGCCATCTCATGACTTTTTGCGAAAGCATCAATAATGTCTGGCGGTCCTAAACCTGCAGCAGGTTGCTGCAGCCCCTGATATCGAGGCTGAACTGCACCTCAAGGATAAAGCTTTAGGTGTTGGAGGCCGGAGCGTTGTTTACACTTTTGGGAATGATAAATTCAGTTTGTTTTATCGGCACCGCCGTGTGTGACATGATGATGGATCTTTGTCGATAGCTGTTTTCTGACCGGCGAATGACAGTCTGCAGGAGCGCCTACTGTCAGGGAGTGTCGGCCGTCAGCAGGGCGGGGATGGCTGCCGGGGCCACCGGACGGCTGAAGAGGTAGCCCTGGCCGAGATCGCATTCGAATTGCTGGAGGTAGGTAAGCTGACCTTGGGTTTCGATACCTTCGGCCACGGTCTGCAGGCCAAAGCTGCGGGCCAGGGTCAGAATGGAGAAGACCAGCTTTTCGTTGTCGCGGTTGCCGGGGATATCGAGCATGAAGGAGCGGTCGATCTTGAGCTTGCTCAGTGGCAGCTGCCGCAGGTAGTTGAGGGACGAGTGGCCGGTGCCGAAATCGTCGATGGCGAAGCGGACCCCGGCCTGCTGCAGGCGGTGCATGATGCCGATGGCCTCTTTGACGTTGGCCATGATGGCGCTCTCGGTGATCTCCAGCTCCAGCCACTGCGGGTCGAGTCCGGTATCGGCCAGGGTCTGCAGGACCTTATTGACGAAATCGGCCTGGCCGAATTGTTTGGCGGAAATGTTGACCGTCACCTGGATCGGCGGCAGCCCGCTTTGCTGCCAACGCAGGTTCTGGGCGCAGGCCTCGGACAGGACGAAATCCCCCAGGGGATGGATGAGGCCCGAATCTTCAGCCACTTTGATGAAGACTTCCGGCGAAGGGTTGGTTCCGCAGGGCCCTGCCCAGCGCACCAGGGCCTCGACCCCGCTCACCTTGCCGCTCGCCAGGTCGATCTGCGGCTGGTAATGGAGGTAGAATTCCTGGCGCTGCAGGGCTTTGCGCATGTGTTTTTCGAACAGGAAGGTTTCCTCGCGACGAGTCTGCATCTCCTGGCTGAAATATGCGTAGCGGTTGCCCCCTTGCGTTTTTGCTTCGTTCATGCCGATGGCCGCCTGCCGCAGCAGGGTTTCTCCATCCTCGGGGCCGTGCTGGAACGAGGCGATGCCGATGCTCGCCGTCAGGTGAACGGTATGTTCCGCGATTTGCACCGGCTCCTGGAAGGCGTCCAGCAGCCTCTGGGCCAGTAACGAGAGGCTGTCCGGCTTGGGAACATCGCTGTACAACAGGGCGAATTCGTCACCATTGAGGCGGGCCAGGGTGTCGCTCTGGCGCAGCAGTTGCTGCAGCCGCCGGGTGATTTCGCACAATGCCTGGTCGCCGTAGCCATTGCCGAGGGAGTCGTTGATCTGCTTGAAACGGTCGAGGTCGAGCACCATCACCGCCAAGGGCTTGCGGCGGTGTTCGGCCCGGTCCAGGGCCTGGCTGAGCCGTTCCATGAGCAGGGTGCGGTTCGGCAGGTTGGTCAGTTGGTCGTGATGGGCCAGGTGCTGGTAGCGCTGTTCGCTTTCGCGCAGGGAGTGTTCCACCGCCTTTTGCTGCGAAATGTCCATGAGCATGCCGCGGGCGCCGACGACCCGACCGTTTTCAGTCAGGGGGATGGCATAGACCAAGGCAAAGAAGCGGCCGCCGTTTTTGGTCAGGGCGGTGAATTCTGCGGACAGGCCTTGTTCTCCCTGCAAGACTCGGAAGAAGAGTTGCCGCAACCGCTCCCGGTCATCGGGGGCGATCACCTGCATGATATTGATACCCCCGGCGAGATCCTCTGCCGTGTATTCGAATTTGTCGAGGGAGTGGCGATTGGCAAAGGTGATCCGACCCTGGAGATTGGCTTCAAAGACTGTCTGCGGCAAGCTGTCGAAGACCTGCGCGGCCAGCTGGGAGGTTTGACCGTTCTGCGGGCGTTGGGGGGAATGGTTGATCTGCAGGGTGGCCAGCTCGGTTCGCCCGTCTGGTCCGCTCAGGGGCATCACTCGCACCTGAACAGGGCCCAGCTCAGAGTGGTCCATATTGCCTGCGACGGGTTGGCCCGTTTGAAACGCCAAGCGGATATAGCACCCTTCACAGGGGCATGAGCGATGCAAGCCGAGCAGGTCGTGGCAAGCGCCCGACTTTGGCAGTGTTTGGCCGCTGCTAGCGACAATATGGCCTTCGGCATTGACCAGAACACAAAAGTCAGCGTGGAGTTGAAGATGGTTTGCTATGTGGCTAGCGAAAGACATGCGCTTATGTTGGCCCATTATGGCCACTCCTGACCGGTTTCAGGCTGCCGCGGATACAGGGCATAAAAAAATCCACCTTCGGGCCGAAGGTGGATGAACGGATATATCCGTCAACTTTCTTCGGCAACCTGGCGATCCTTGTATTGTGGACCCATGGCTTTGCGTCCCCGCATTACTACGGGTTTGCTATTGTCGAAAAATTGCTTCCGTTTGATTGTCTTCACCCTTAATACTTGTTAAACATCGCTCCTGTCAATGAAAAATTTGCCAGGGCAATCCTTGGGCCCGGCTTTGAACGGGGTTCTCTCTGCTACATTCAGCTAGCCGTGCTGTCGGTGATATTCCCTGTTGTCAGACACGCGCTACTCGGTCAAAATGGTGCGCTGGCGGCGAGCCTTGCCGGCGCTGCCGCCCTTATTGCTGAGAGGTATGCATGTCTTACAACCGCTCTACGAGCACCCTGTTGCTGGCGGTGACCGCCTGTCTGCTGTGGTCGACGGCCTTTGTCGGCGTCAAGGTCGGGCTGCAGTATGCCGGGCCCTTTGCCTTTGCCGGCCATCGATTTATGCTCTCCGGCCTGTTGCTGCTGCCCTTCTGGTGGCCGCGGCGGCCGAGCTGCAGCGCGGCCTTCGGTCATGCAGGCATGATCTTGAGGATCGCACTTTTTCAGACCTTTATGCTGTACGGCCTGTTCTATTTTGGCATGACCCTGATTCCGGGGGCGCTGGCGGCCATGGTCATCGGTGCTTCGCCGCTGGTCACGGCGGTGTTGGCCCACTATTGTATGGCCGGCGATCGATTGACGCCGGTCAAGGGCGCCAGTCTTTTGTTGGGATTGGGCGGCGTGGCGGTGCTGAGCCTCAGCCGCCAGCCGTGGGGCTCCGCCACGGGGCTGGCGGAACTGGCCGGCATCGGCGTACTGCTGCTGGCCAATGTGGCCGGGGCGCTGGGCAATATTCTGGTGTCCCGGCATCAGGCCGAACTCGATCCGGTGTTTCTCAACTCGGTGCAGATCTTCTTCGGCGGTCTGGGACTGTGGCTGCTGTCCCTGGCGTTGGAAACGGCCCCGAGCCGGGCGTTGCCCTGGGACTATTACGCCGCCCTGGGCTGGCTAGCCTTTCTCTCGGCAGCGGCTTTTTCCATCTGGTTCATTCTGTTGCGGCGGCCTGGGGTGCGGGTTTCGGAGCTCAATCTGTGGAAATTTCTGATCCCCGTCTGCGGGGCCCTGTTCAGCTGGCTGCTGCTGCCGGAGGAGGAGCCGAGCCTGTGGCCGGTAGTCGGCATGCTGTGCATCGCCGCGGCCATCGTCCTCTTCAACCTGAAGGCGGTTCGGGCGCGGTGGGACTGATGGTGGCTTTCAGCCAGCAAGGGGTGCTGTTCGGCGCCAGTCAGCGCCGCCGAAACCCGTCAGATCAATGTTGATGCTTTCGCAAAAAGTTATGAGATGGTTAAAAAATTCGTTCTACAAGGCGTAGGGTGAAGGCATACATAGGGTATGTCGAAGTCTTGAAAAAACGCTGCAACGCAGTAGAGCGGACTTTTTGCGCCGCCATCAATGTGAAAATTGTATGCATGGGGCACAAAGGAGCTATCGGGGCTGCAACACTTTATGCTATATGTGAAAAGCATCTATCGGGCAGTTGGAATGGATGGTGCCTGTGCTATAGAGAAAGGAGCTGGTCATGGCTTTCGGTTTTGGTCGGGGAAAAGGCAAGGGTCAGGGGCGCCGCTTGGGGTGGGGCGGGCCGGGTGGAGTCTGCATCTGCCCCAGTTGCCAGCTGAAGTTGCCTCACGAGCCCGGCAAGCCCTGCTTTGAGCGTTTCTGCCCTGCTTGCGGTTCGCCCATGACCCGTTCCTTTGGTGCCGGCGAGTTTCGAGAGTGAGGCGATGACTGGTAACGCCTTTGAGCAGAAAAATAGACAGGCTCTGCGGCGGGGGCGGCGAGTGGCCCTGGCCGCCTCTTTGGCCACCCTGCTGCTGGCGCTGCTCAAAGCTCTGGTCGGCTGGCATTATCGGGCGCCGGTGCTGGTGGCCGACGCTTTCCACAGCGGTGCCGACCTGCTGGCCATTTCCGCCAGCTATTTCGGCCTGTGGCTGGCGGGCAAAAAAAAGAGTGCCCGCTTTCCCTATGGCCTGTACAAAGCTGAAACCCTGGTCACCCTGGTGGTCGGAGGCCTGATCGTCTGGGCCGGTCTTGAACTGCTTATTGAGGGTTGGGCCAAGCTGCAGGGGGCTGTCGAGGCGGTGCATTTTCCGCTGGTGCCGCTGCTGGTCAGCGGCTTGTCGGTGGTCATCTCCCTCTTCATCGCTCTCAAGGAGCGCCAAGTCGGCCGGGCGATCAATTCCCCGTCGCTGCTGGCCAACGCCGGGGAGTCTTTTCTCGATGTCGTCACCTCCGCGGTGGTGCTGGGCGGTCTGCTGCTCAGCTACTGGCGGCTGCCCTATGTCGAAGGGGCGGTTATTCTGCTTATCGCTCTGCTGGTCATCAAGCTCGGCAGCGGCAGCTGCTGGACGGCCTTTCTGCTGTTGCTCGACGCCAATCTCGATCCGCAGCTGAGCCGCACCCTGGAGCAGCAAGTCAATGCCATCTACGGCGTTAAGGGCGAGAGCGAGGTCCGTATTCGCCAGGCCGGCCCCTTTCACATGGTCGAATGCGTCATCTATACCCGGCCCACCCTGTCCCTGTATCGCGCTCATGAGCTGGCCGATCGGGCCGAGCAGGCCATCGCCGCCCATTGTCCCCATGTCGAATCGGTCTTCGTGCATGTCGAGCCTCTGCGTGATGAACTTCGTTCGGCCATCGTGCCGGTGGCCGAAATCAACGGCCTGCAATCCCGTGTCCATGGCCATTTTGGCCGCGCCCCCTATTTCATCCTGCTGCGTCTCAACGAACAGGAAGTGGAAATAGAGGATTTTTATTTCAACGAGTTTCTCGGCGAGCCGAAGTTAATCGGTCTCAAGGTCATCAAGGCGATTATCGCCTACCGCATCGATCTGCTCTTCACTCCCCGCATCGGCGAAATCTCCTTCTATATGCTGCGGGATAATTTCGTCGACATCTATGCCGTTAGCGAGCAGCAGACCGTGCAGGAGGTCATCGACCGCTTCCGCGCCGGTTCCCTGCAAGCCATTACTCAACCGACCCATTCCATCGACCAGTCCCTGGTCGAGCAACAGTCCGAGCAGCACTGAGCGGGGCTGCCTGGCAGCGTCAAATCGACCCCACAAAGACTTGATCGATCCTTAACGCCCGCCTTGTACAAATAAAATCAGTAGCGGCGAGAGGGTTTCCAACAAGGACTCGCCTATTTCTAATCTGCCTGCATCTGTCGATGTTTTTCCCTGCACCGCTCCTGCCGATTTGTTTTGGCCTGTCTTGTTTTCGCTGTGAAAAGGTCGGCTCAAAAACCAGTCTTATGCAACGACACTAGTGGCCAAGTTAAGGCTTGGAAATTCAGAGCTACCGGCCAGGCTCATGTTGAAAATGTTTTGTTTACGTAGCATTCGTTGCGTCGTGGCGTGAGGGCAGGGGGGTAGCGTTGGGACGATCTTTCCGGCCCCGGAAAAGATGCCCGCACGGGAGTTGTCAAACTAGCCGGCGCGGTTAAGGTTGTGGCAGGGGCGGTTTAGCGGTAGAATATCGCCATTTTTCCTGGAGGAGTTTCAATGGACGACAAAATGGTGCTTATCACCCTGATCGGCCCGGACCGGCCCGGCATTCTGGCGGCGATGACCGGCTGTATCGCCGACGGGGGAGCGCGCATTCGCGATATCGAACAGAGTGTTACCCACACCCTGATGCTGCTGTCCCTGCTGATCGATTTTCCCACCGGCGAAAGCGATCAAAAGCCGCTGATCAAGGATCTGCTGTTTCTGGCCAAGGAACTCGGCCTGCAGCTCGACTTCGAGGTGATCGAGGCGGAGGACTACGAAAAGTTGCAGTCTTCCCGCTACGGTTATGTGCTGACCATGCTCGGCAGCCGGGTCGACGCCGGCGCGGTGAACAAGGTCGCCGCTCTGCTCACCGACTACAGCATCAATATCGACCGCATCAACAAGCTGACCCGCGGCCAGTTGCGCTGCATAGAGTTCTTTCTCAACGTGCCGAATAATACCGATCTCAAGGGCATGACCCGCCAGTTGCTGGCTGAGGGGGGCGGGCTTGGCATCGACATCGCGGTGCAGAAGGAAAATCTCTACCGGCGAGCTAAGCGACTGGTGGTGCTGGACATGGATTCGACCCTGATTCAGATCGAGGTCATCGATGAGCTGGCCCGCCTGGCTGGAGTCGGCGAACAGGTCGCGGCGATCACCGAACGGGCCATGAACGGCGAACTCGATTTTCAGCAGGCACTGCGCGAACGGGTGAGCCTGCTGCAGGGCCTGCCCGTCAGTGCGCTGGAGCAGGTCTACCGCGAGTTGCCCTTTACCCCCGGGGCCAAGAACCTGATTCGCATTCTGCGCCGGCTCGGCTTCCGAACCGCGGTCATCTCCGGCGGTTTCGACTTTTTCACCGACCGGCTCAAGGAGGAACTGGGCCTCGACTATGCCTATGCCAACGCCCTGGAGATCGTCGACGGCGCGGTGACCGGCCAAGTGGCCGGCGCCATCGTCGACGGTCAGCGCAAGGCCGAGCTGCTGGCCGAGATCGCCGAGCGGGAAGGCATCACTCTCAGCCAGGTGATTGCCATCGGCGACGGCGCCAACGACCTGCCGATGCTTGACAGGGCGGGCCTCGGCATCGCCTTCAACGCCAAGGCCCGGGTGCGGGAACAGGCCGACTATCACATCAACCAGGGCAGCCTCGATTCGATTCTCTATCTGCTCGGCATCGCCGAGTGGGAGATGGCGGAGCTGACCAAGTGAAGCTGCCGGCTCCCCTGATCGAAGGGCGGTTGGTACGGCGCTACCAGCGCTTTCTGGCCGATGTCGAGCTGGCCGACGGCAGCCTGGTTACCGCCCACACTCCCAATACCGGCAGCATGCGCCAGTGCGCCGTGGTCGGCCATCGAGTACTCATCTCTCAAGCCGACAATCCGCAGCGTAAACTCAAGTTCACCCTCGAACTCATCGAGGTCAATGGTTGCTGGGTCGACACCCATACCCACCGCACCAACCGGGTGGTGGAAGAGGGGCTGCGTCAGGGCTGGATCGCCGAGCTGGAAGGCTATGAGGTCACTCCCGAGCACCGCTTCGGCAACAGCCGCATCGATTTTCTGCTGGAAAAAGGAGATCAAAAGGTGCTGGTCGAGGTGAAGAACGTCACCCTGATCTGCTCCCCACAGGTTGCCTGTTTTCCCGATGCGGTGACGGTGCGCGGCCAGAAGCACCTGCGCGAGCTGATGGCGGCTCGATCCGAGGGTTACCGGGCGGTGATCTTCTTCCTGGTGCAGCGCGGCGAAGCGACCGCTTTTAGCCCGGCCGACGCCATCGATCCCGAATATGGCCGGCTGCTGCGCCAGGCCGCGGCAGAAGGGGTGGAGGTGCTGGCCTACCGTAGTCGGGTGTCGGTGATGGATAACCGAGTCGCCGAACGGCTGCCGGTGCTGCTCGATTGAGGCGGGTCAAAGCTGTTGTGCACGCGAAGCCGCGAAGAACGCGAAGAAAGCCAAGACCGGTCTCACGCCACGGCGCAACGAACGCAACGTAAAACCAGAATCTGATCAAACTTCTTTTCGGATTTATCTTTGCTCCAAGGTTTTGCCTTCGTGGCGTCGTTGCGGCGTTGCGTGAGGATATGGTGTTAAAGCCTGTGCCTTTGATCCTTTCGCGTGCTTCGCGGCTTCGCGTGAGATCAGCCATGCTAGCCAGAAGGGTAAGTCTATGCGTGCCGTCGGCCTGATCACCGAATACAACCCCTTTCACAACGGTCATCTTCATCATCTGCGCGAGAGCCGCAAACAGGCCGATGCTGAAGTGGCGGTGGCGGTGATGAGCGGTCATTTTCTGCAGAGGGGCGAGCCGGCCCTGGTCGACAAGTGGCGGCGGACCGAGATGGCGCTGCGGGCCGGGGTCGATGTGGTGCTGGAGCTGCCCTTTGCCTTTGCCTGCCAGAGCGCCCCTTATTTCGCCCGCGGTGCGGTGCAGTGTCTGAACGCTCTGGGGGGCGTCGAGGCTCTCTGTTTCGGTAGCGAGGCGGGCGAATTGGAGCCTCTGCAGCGGTGCGCCGACCTTTTGCAGCAACGGCAGGGCGAATTGGCCGTTGGAACCGCAGCGCAGCTGCGCCAGGGGGTTCACTATGCCGATGCCCGTGCCGCACTGGTGGCTACGCTGAGCGGCGACGACCGAATGACCGCTCTGCTGCAAACCCCCAACAACATTCTGGCCCTCGAATATCTGCAGGCCCTGCGGGACATCGGCAGCTCTATGAAGCCCCTCACCATTCCCCGCCTGGGGGCCGGCTATCACGAGGTCGCAGCAACCGGCAGCATCGCCAGCGCCACCGGCATCCGCCAGCGGCTCGCCGAGGGCCAGCCGGTGGCGGATTTCCTTCCCTTTGCCAGTGCCGATTCGCTGCAGCAAGCGTTGGCCAATAAGCTGGTTGCCGACCCCGATTCGCTGCACCGGCTGGTGCTCGGCCAGATCTTTCGCGGCCGCGATGCACTGCAGAAGGTCTACCAGGTCGAGCAGGGGCTCGACCGGCGGCTGGCCGATGCCGCCCTGGAAAGCACCAGCTGGGAGGACCTGGTCGATCGCATCAAGGTGCGGCAACTGACCCGCACCCGCGTTCAGCGTATTCTCTGCTATGTGCTCAACGACGTATCGTCCGCCGTCATGGCCGCTGCCCGCGAAACTGGCCCCCTCTATCTTCATCTGCTCGGCTGCAGCGACCGCGGCCGCCGTTTTCTTTCCGCTTCGCGCCGGCAGCGTTCCCTGCCGCTGATCGCCAATTTCTCCCGCGTCTACTCCACCCTGAAACGTTTCTACGGCCCAAATAGCGAGCGCCTGAGCCAGGCGCTGGCCATGCTCGAACTCAATCTGCGGGCCACGCGTAACTACACCCTGCTGCTACCGGGCTGGCCCGGCGGTAATCGCAATCGGGATTTCTTTCAGGAAGTCCTAACCGGCTGACCTTGCCCAAGGAAAACCGTATTGCCTGGTGTGAGATAGAGCCTTCTTCGTGGCTTCGCGTGAGGTGGGGTAGGCAGGTTGGTTCTCACGCGAAGACGCGAAGAAAGTCAAAATCGGTCTCACGCCACGGCGCAACGAACGCAACGGAAAGTCAGAATCAGATCAACAATTCTTTTCGGTTTTGTCCCAGGGCTTTGCTTTCGTAGCGTCGTCGCGGCGTTGCGTGAGGCAGGTTTCAGATGGTCAGATTTGGTAGATAAAGAAGGTCTCTTCGCGTGAGATCAGGATGATCAGGTCTATTTTTCACACGAAGCCGCTATCAGTCGATGATCAGATTGGGCAGTTCGTCGGTGTCGTCTTCGCGAACCGGAAATTGTTCGGCAAGGAGCTCGCCGCAGCGGTCAATGGCCCGGCACAGGGCGTCGCAGGCCTGGCCCCGGCGCAAGCCGTCGGTGACGATGGCGACG
>JAUWLU010000354.1 GCA_030613545.1 Desulfuromonadales bacterium | reverse complement strand
CGCCGAACAGCACAAGCTGTCATACCTGCTGCATTTCGTCTTTGCTCCTGTTATATTCAATATAGATGCCAACACGAACCGCTCTGCGACCAAAAGAAGCGCTCAGGCCGGTTACAAAGGGGCTTCTTTAATGCAAATCGGTCCGTCTTCAGGGCCGGTCAGCAGCGAAAAGTGTGGTATTTAAGCCACAGCTTTGCCCTGCGGCAGCTGCCCTCAGGTCAAAGCGCGGCCATTTTAGACAATTCTCGGACCCAGGCGGCGCCCTTGAATCGGCAATCGCTTCCTGCAACGGCAAAGACGACGACAATATGACTAATGCGAATATTTCACAGGCACCGACAGTAGGCAGACTTCTGGCGGTAGGGGACGTCCATGGCTGCCGCGATCTGCTGCAGCAGCTGATGCAGCAGGTCGCGCCATGTGCGGACGATCAGGTCGTCTTTTTGGGGGATTACATCGACCGCGGCCCCGATTCCCGTGGGGTGATCGACTATTTGCTCGATTTCCGCGAACGATGGCCGCAAACGGTCTTTCTCAAGGGCAACCATGAAGCGATGCTGCTCGATTTTCTTGCCGGACGCGAACGCCTGCGCTATCTGCTGAATGGCGGCGAAACCACCCTGTATGACTACCGGGAAAAGGGGAAACTGGTGATTCCACCGAACCATCTGCAATTTTTCCATGGTTTGCGTCTCTATTTTGAGACGGAGCACCACCTCTTTGTCCACGCCGGGCTTCGCCCGGGCGTTTCGCCGCAAAATCAGGGCGAGGAAGATCTGCTATGGATCCGCGAAGACTTCCTCAAATCCGATTATCGCTGGGGCAAGACCGTCGTATTCGGCCATACCCCCATACGCAAGCCACACCTTGCGCCCGATCGTATCGGCCTCGACACCGGTGCCGTTTACGGCTATACCCTGAGCTGCTGCGATGTTGTACGGCGCAAGATCTGGATGGCCCGGACTACCCGCCAGGTTTAAAAAGACCCGACCACCTCCAGGGAAGGGCAGCCAAAAAGTCAAGCTTTTGAATTGGCCTTTTCAACAACCGGCTAATTCGTCGACGGCGCCTGCCGACGAAGCAAATCGCCGGGTCGAGCTCCGGCCGGCAACCGCATAGCGATTCGGGCATTGGGCTGCGCGACAGGCAACGGCTGCCCTTTTTCGGACACCAACGAACCGACGCTAAAGGTCGCCTGGCGCATTCCAGGGCCGATCAACTCCAGTTCCTCGCCAGGGAAAAATCGATTGCGCCCCTCGACCATCCCCCGTCCATCCTCGCCGACCGACAGCACCACGCCGACAAAATCGTGACTGCGCCGATAGGTAGAATCGCTGCGATGAACCTGAGCATCCTGCGCCTCGATCAAAAAGCCGCTGCCATAGGGCCGATGGCTGACCTTTTCCAGCTCCTGCCGCCAGGCAGGGTCACAACGGTAGCCGGCCGGATCGGCCAGATAGCAGTCGAGGGCGGCCCGATAGACGCGCGTTACCGCCGCAACATAGTAGCGACCCTTCATCCGCCCTTCGATTTTAAAGCTGTCGACGCCAGCGGCAGCTAAATGCGGCAGGTACTCGATCAAACAGAGATCGCGGCTGTTCAGTATATAACTGCCTCGCGCATCCTCTTCGACGGACAGATACTCACCGGGGCGGGTTTCCTCCATCAGGGCATATCGCCAGCGGCAGGATTGAGCGCAGAGGCCACTGTTGGCGCTGCGGTCGACCAACGCTGCCGACAGCAGGCAGCGTCCTGAATAAGCCACGCACTGGGCACCGTGAACGAAAACCTCGAGTTCGGCCGTGGTCGTCGCCCGGACCGCCCTGATCTCTTCCAGCGACAGTTCCCGGGCCAGGTTAACGCGCTTGACCCCC
>JAUWLU010000329.1 GCA_030613545.1 Desulfuromonadales bacterium | reverse complement strand
CGGCGTGAGCTACGGCGCCAACGAATTCGACGAAACCGACGCTGACAAAGCCGATCGCCTGGCAGGAACGGCCTGGATCGAGTCGCAGTCCATGCTGACCTTCATGGTGACCCAGGACATCACCTCTAACCTCAAGCTCGTCGGCGAGATCAGCTTCCTCGAGCACGAGTGGCAGGACGGACAAGACTGGAACGCCGAGATGTTCAGCGTCGGTACCTTCTTCCTCTGGTAAGCAACGCTGCTGACATTTGATGCACAAGGGAACTTGCAAGCAGGTGTCATCGACTGTTATCATGTAACCATGTATAGTGATTTATTCTGGTGGCTAAGAGAAACATCTCGAGCGAAAGGATAATCGTCATGCGTAAGTTGGTTGCATTGGCAACATTGGTTATGGCCCTGGTGGCATTCGGTTGCGCGCCGGCCCAAAAGGTGCCCAGCGGCAAGACCCTGATTAAATGCACGACCTGCGGTGTCGAATTCACCGTGGATGAAGGCATGAGCGCTTATGAGGCAGCCCACGGTCAATAAGGCTGTCTGACAGGTGTTTATTAAGCGGGCCGGGAAACCGGCCCGCTTTTTTATTACAACATCGCCCCGGCAAAACCAAAAACTGTTTGACCTGCAACGGGTTGGACCTTATTATCTGGTAGTTGTTGACCGCTACTTATTTCAATTCAATCGAAGGAGACCGCAATGGGGCGCAAGGCTGTTTTCGGCAAGTGTAAGACGCTGTACGGGCGCACGATTCTCGCAGCTGTTCTGGCTCTCATCCTTTCCGGCTGCGGCGCCAGCTTGCTGAGCGGAAAGGACAGCAAAACCAGTTCTGTCATCTGGAAACACCGCGACCAGTTTGTGCGCATCGAGTCCCAGGACCACAGCGACACCGCGCCCCCGGCCAACGACCATCCGGGCAACCTCTCCGCCGAACAGATTCAGAACATGCTCGCCACGCTGGATGTTCAGTTTGAGGGCCAGGAAAAAGCGCTGCCGGTCTTCAGCTTCAAGGAGCTGGAGATTCTCGGCGAGGCGATCAGCAGCGGTCTGGCCCAGGCCAGCCCCCGCGAAGACGTGACCTTTGCCATTGCCGGCATCCACCGGGAGCTCATCTCCTTCGCTACCGACCGTTCCATTTCCACCTATCGAGCCTTCGTGGAAAACGGCCAGCTTAACCTGATCATCGGCACCATGCATGAGGAATATGTCGAAAACATCGAACGCCGCATGTATCCCCTCATTCCCGGCAGCCGCAAGTACACTCCGCCGAATCCCAGGATGAAGATCAGAACCTGGCAGATCGTTCCCCAGGCGGGCCTGGAAGAAAAGACCATCGATGGCCGCAAACGTCACGACTGGCTGGTGCTGAATCCCGATCCGCAGCTGTGGAAAGCCGCCATGGCTGAAAAGAAAGAAGCCAAAGAAACTGCCAAGGCCGCCTTCCGCGAAGCCAGCGAGGTGCGCGAGGAAAGCGCCCAGCTCGAGGCGGAGCAGCAGCGGATGCGCAGTGAACTGCAGGAAATGAAACAGACCATTGAGCAGATGAAGCAGACTCCGGCGGGCAGCGCCCCGATGGCGGCCCCCGCGGCTGCCGCACCGGCCGGCCTCGACAAGATCGAGCAACGCCTGCAGATTCTGCAGCAGCTCAAGGCCAAAGGCCTGATCAACGACCAGGAATTCCGCGCCAAGAAGCAGGAGATCCTCGACAGCATCTGATCGGCTTTATTGCGTAATAGCGATTGAAGAAAAGGGGGCTTCGGCCCCCTTTTCTGTTAAAAACAGAGGCTTGTCTCACGCCACGGCGCAACGAACGCAACGTTAAGTAAAGCCATGAGCGGAAATAATCTTTCATTCTCAGTCAAAAGGACGGCCAGATAGATCGGCTTTTGTTTTCGTTGCGTCGTTGCGGCGTTGCGTGAGCAAAGGGCTTGGACGTCTTTCTTCTTTTGACCCCTTGTTCAGGAACCAACTGTATGGGCTATCGAAACCTCGCCGAATGCGTGCACGACCTGGAACGAAGCGGCCAACTGCGGCGCATCGACGTCGAACTCGACGCCGAGCTGGAGATTGCCGCCGTGCAGCGCCGGGTCTATCAGGCCGGC
>JAUWLU010000081.1 GCA_030613545.1 Desulfuromonadales bacterium | reverse complement strand
GAAACGGCCTTCATCAGCAACAAGACCGAAGAAAGACGTCTTAAAAGCAGCAAGTTTCAGGGGCGGGCCGCCGATGCTATTGTCGCCGGGGTGAAGAAATTCGCCAAAGCCAGCCGCATGATTGCTGCCAAATAGATGGCGTCGCAAAAAGTCCGCCCTACAGCGTTGCAGCGCTTTTTCAGGACTTCGACATACACTATGTATGTCTTCACCCCTGAAAAACCACTACGCCTTGTAGGTCGAAATTTTTGCTTAGCCATCACAGGATTTTTTGCGAGTCCATCAAATAAGGACCTGTAATGCCCTTTGATGTCGATGCTCGTTTTAGTGCTGAACTGATCGCTGCCTGCGAGCAGGACTATCAGGGGAGTCGACCGCTATTGGTTGACGCCGCCCGCGCTTTTCTTGATCAGGGCCAGCAGGAAATCCGTGCCCGGCATCGATCGGGACTCGGCGGTCGTGCCGTGGTCGAACAGGTCACCGAACTAAACGATCAACTACTGCAGACCCTCTATGGGATTGTCTCCGAAAGCCTGTCGCAACCTAACGGCAACTTCTGTGTGTTGCTGGCTTTAGGTGGATATGGTCGCGCTCAGCTCAATCCCCGGTCCGATATCGATCTGATGTTTTATTACTGCAGCAAGGGGCGGGACTTCGCCGAGGCCTTGGCGGAACGCATGCTGTACATCCTCTGGGATTTGAACCTGGAGGTTGGCTACAGTGTTCGTTCCAGCCGCGATTGCATCGATATGGCCGAAAAAGACATTACCGTGCGTACGGCTCTGCTCGATACCCGCTATCTGACCGGCAGTCGGGAATGCTACGCTGAGTTTGAACAGTCGGTACTGAGCAAAATATACAGCTGGAACAGCAAAAAGTTTCTGCAGGAGAAGGTGGTCGAACACAAACGACGGCTGGGTAAATACGGATCGTCGGTCTTTTTGCTGGAGCCGAACATCAAAGAGGGCGAAGGGGGGTTGCGCGATCTTCAGACCGCCTTGTGGATGGCCCAAGCCAAATACAAATGCCGCAACCTGCGGGAATTGATCATCAAGGGCATGATCACCGAGCGCCAGGGAGAAGAGTTTGACCGGGCCCTCGATTATCTGTGGCGGATACGCAACGAACTGCATTACCTGTCCAAGGGCAAAAACGAGCAGCTGCGCTTCGATCAACAGGAAAAGATCGCTTATTTTCTCGGTTATCAGGATAGCAAACAGGCGCCGGCCGTCGAGCAGTTCATGCAGGACTATTATGCCCATGCCACTCATGTGGAGCATATCTCGTCGTATCTTATGGCCAAAGTGACCGGCACCCTGGACGCCCCGCCGGAGCGCATGGTCCACAGCAGCCGCCGGCCCGTTCGGCGCAACGTGGGGGACCATTTCTATATCCATGGCAATGAACTGCGCGTTGAGCGGGATGATCTGTTCGAAGAAGAACCCGCGCTGATGATGCGGGCCTTTCGTCTTGCTCAGCAACAGGGGGTGCTGATCAGCATCCAGGTTAAAACCCTGATTCGCGAAAACCTGCATCGAATTAACGACCGGGTTCGTCGTTCGCGGATTATGACCGGCGATTTCATGGCGATTCTCCGCTCGCCTCACCGGGTTGTCGATGCACTGCGTACCATGCATCATCTGCGTTTTTTGAACCATTTCATCCCTGAATTCGGCCGTCTTTATTGCAAGGTGCAACACGATGCTTACCATATTTACACCGTCGATTTCCATTCCCTGTTTGCCCTGGAAGAACTGATCAAAATCTGGCAGGGCGAATACGATAAGTCCTTTGGCTTGCTCAGCGAAGTGGCCAATGACATCGAAAAGAGAGAATTATTGCTGCTGGCGGTTCTGCTGCACGATATCGGCAAGGGGCAGGGCAGGGATCACTGCAACAAGGGCGCCGATATGATTCCGACCATCGCCCGGCGTCTCGGTCTCAATAAGGAAGATGCCAGTCGCCTGGAGTTTCTGGTGCGCAATCATCTGCAGATGGCCCACATCTCTCAGCGACGGGATCTGCACGACGACGCTCTGATTGTGCAGTTTGCCCGGCAGATGGGCATGAGCGAAAACCTTCGCATGCTGTTTCTGCTGACCGTGGCCGATATCAGGGCGGTGGGTCCCGATGTCTGGTCGGCCTGGAAGGGACTGCTGCTGCAGGAGCTCTATGAAAAGGCCTACGATGTTCTGGAGCGGGGCGACTTTTATCTGGAAAGCCGTTCGGAGCGGATTCGCAATCGCAAGCGCCGGGTTGTCGAGCTGCTAAAAGACGAGTACAGCGAACGAGCCGTCAAGGACCGCCTCAAGCTCATGAGCATGCGCTACCTGTTTGCGCAGCGGTCGACAAATATCGCTGAGCACATGCGCCTGATCATGGATCGGCGCGATCAGACCCTGGCTTTCAAAGCGACTAACGAGCCGGATGCCAATTATACGGAACTGACTATCATCACCGTTGACATAGCCGGCCTGTTCACTATGATTACCGGTGTTATGACCGCTTTTAATATCAATATTCTCGGCGCCCAGATCTATACCCATAATGACGGACTGGCCTTCGATATCCTGCAGGTACGGGGGCATCAGGGGCGACCGATTGTCGCTCAGGAAAAATGGCAACAGGTGTGCACCGCCCTCGAGGCGGTCATCGAAGGACGCATGTTGGTCGAAGATCTCGTTCATGAGCGCCAGCAGGCCAAGGCTTTGCCGACTCCACCCCGGCCACGTATGCCGAGCCGCATTGAAATCGACAACGAGGTTTCCAAGGATTACTCGGTGCTCGATATCTATACCCACGACAAGGTTGGCTTGCTCTACACCATCAGCAAGACCCTTCGGGACATGGACCTCTATATTGGTGTGTCCAAAATCTCCACTAAGGTCGATCAGGCGGCGGACACCTTTTATGTGCGCGACATTTTCGGTCAGAAGATCACCGGTCCCGAGAGGATTGCCGAACTCCGTCAGCAACTGCTCAATGCTATCGACAGTTCCGATGAATAATAGTCTCAAAGAAACAGCCCCTTATGAATCATAAGCTCGATGCGTTTCTTAACTATCTGACGGTCGAAAAAGGCTTGTCGGCCAATACCCTGGACGCCTATGGCCGGGACCTGGCCCGCTATGTCGGTTTTCTGCTTGAGAAAGGAGCCTCGCAGCCGGACCAGGTGACCGCTACCTTGGTGCTGGCCTTTCTCGGCTCCTTAAAAAATGCGGGTCTTTCTTCTCGCAGTCGGGCGCGGACCCTGGTAGCCTTGCGCACCTTTCATCGCTTTTTGCTGGCCGAAGGGTATGCCAACGGTAATCCTACCCGTCAGATACAGGCTCCACGAACCCTGAGCAGTTTGCCGAAAACCTTGTCCCTCGAAGAGGTCGAACGGTTACTTGCCGCACCGGTTGGTGACACCTGCCTCGATCGGCGGGATCGCGCTATGTTCGATCTGCTCTATGCTACCGGACTTCGAGTTTCCGAACTGGTGGGGCTTAAGGTTTCCGATCTGCAGCTTGATGTCGGTTATCTGACCGCCTTTGGCAAGCGCAGCAAGCAGCGCATTGTGCCCATGGGAGAATCTGCTCTGGAAGAACTGCGCAACTATCTCGACCAGGGCCGTCCGTTATTGGATAAGGGGAGGGGGAGCTCGATCCTGTTTCTCAATCGCTCGGGGAATGGGTTGACACGTCAGGGCTTCTGGAAGATTATTAAGCGGCGAGCCATGCAGGCCGGAATCCGTAAAAATATTACCCCGCATACCTTGCGCCATTCTTTTGCGACCCATCTGCTGGACAACGGCGCTGATTTGCGTGCAGTGCAAACCATGTTGGGACATGCGGATATCTCTACCACCCAGATCTATACCCATGTGACCCGGGAACGCCTGAAAAGGCTGCATGCGCAGATTCATCCCAGAGGGTAGCTGCCCCTTGCCGAGGTGGAACTTTTCGCCTCTGTCAGGCGTACTTGTCATAAACGTTTTCCATTTATTTGTTCTGTTGAGGATATTATGAAATATGTGGTTCTTTTAGGTGATGGTATGGCGGATGAGCCCTTGGCCGAGTTGAATGGTCAAACGCCCCTCGAAGCGGCTGATACGCCCAATATGGATCGGCTGGCTCGCGAGGGAGCACTCGGCATGGTCCAGACCATTCCCGTTGGGTACCCACCCGGGAGCGATGTCGCCAACCTGTCGGTCTTCGGTTATGACCCGCGTATCTGCTACAGCGGGCGCTCTCCTCTGGAAGCGGCCAGCATGGGGGTCGAACTCGGAGCGGACGATGTTGCTTTTCGCCTTAATCTGGTCACCCTCGGTGACCGTAACGGTGAAATCTATATGGACGACTTCTCTGCCGGCCACATTGGCTCAGAGCAGGCAGGACAGCTTGTCAACGCTTTGCAGCAGGAGCTGGGCGATGAAAACTTCTCCTTTTATCCCGGCGTTTCCTATCGCCATCTCATGGTCTGGCATGGCGGCAGAGACCAGCTGACCTTCACCCCGCCGCACGACATTACCGGGCAGGCCGTGGCCGCTTTTTTGCCTAATGGCGATGGCGCCGAAATTCTGCAGGACCTTGCTGCCAGGGCGAACGCTCTGCTTGAGATCCATCCGGTCAACAGGGCCCGCATTGCCGACGGAAATAAACCGGCCAATGCCATCTGGTTGTGGGGACACGGCCGGCCTCCGCAGATGGAAACCTTGCGGCAAAAGTTCGGCATCAGCGGGGCGGTCATATCGGCTGTCGATCTGATTAAGGGCATCGGTGTCTATGCCGGTCTCGATGTCATCGAGGTCCCTGGAGCTACGGGGTATCTCGATACCGATTACCGGGCCAAAGCCCGCTATGCACTGGAGTCTCTTAAAAACAGGGACTATGTCTATGTCCATGTAGAGGCTCCCGACGAAGCCTCCCACAGCGGTGATTTACCGGAAAAAATCCGCGCTATCGAATCCTTTGATCGACTGGTGGTGGGCACACTGCTCGACGGATTGCCTGCCTTGGGGGAATTTCGCTTGATGGTCCTACCGGATCATCCGACGCCGGTAAAAAAAATGACCCATACCGGGGCCGCGGTGCCCTTTATTCTTTATAACTCCCGGGGCCTGGACAAGCCCAACGCTTTTGCCGGAAGCGCCTACCACGAAAAAGCTGCAGTCGACACCGGGTTCTTTATCGAACATGGACACGAATTGATGAATCATTTGATGGCTGGCTGCTGCTGAGACACTGAACCGGTATAAACGCGCACTGCCCACGGAGTGGGCGTATGTAGATAAATTGGAAAATAATTTTTTCTAGTTGATGCATACCGCATGAAGATTTTCATCATGCTCTGAGTGGTGCAGAGGCCGTTTGAAATAGCTGTATGTAAAAAAGGCCTCAATGTCTTCAGACATTGAGGCCTTTTTTCGTTGTGTGAGAAATAGCGGTTATTTTTGCCCGGACAGGGCCTGAGCGATGTTGAAGCAGTAGCCACCGATCCTCTCCAGGTAGGTCATGATATCGATGTACCAGAGACCCGGCTCGATGGAACAATCCCGCTCCTGAAGCCGCTGGATTTTCTGGAAGCGCATTTTGTTGTAGAGCAGATTGATGCCGTTTTCGATTTTGTAGGCTTCCTCCATGAACGACTCTTTGGGTTCCTGAATCTCATCGACGATGAGATCAAGAAAAGCCCCGATTCGAGCAGACATGGTGCGTAAATCGTCAACCGATTCATCGGAAAAGAGCAACTTGTTTTCAAACATTTTTTCAGCCAGTTCAGCCAGGTCTTCGACCGAATCGCCGATTTTTTCGATATTGGTGGCCATGCGGAAAAAGCTGTGAATTTCCCTGGCGGCTTCCTCGTTGACCTCCATCTGGTAGATATGGGTCAGATAGGTGGTTATCTCCTTGCGTGCCTGATCGAGATATTCCTCTTGGATTTTCCAGTTGCTAAGTTTGTCAATATCGTGGTTGTTGATGCCGGCGGCAATGTCCTGCAGTGTTTCGCGGGCAGTTTGAGCCATTTTGAGGATTTCACTGCGAACCTGGACCAACGCCGCGATAGGGCTGTTGTCGTAGCGCTCGTTGAACTCCGGCAATATCTGCTGTTCAGCAATTTCCTTTTTTTGGGGTGAAAGATAAATAGCGAGCTTGACTAGCCAGGGGAGACAAAGGAGAAAGAAAAGGGCATTGGTGATGTTGAACAAGGTATGCCCATTGGCCAGGTAGCGGGCAATATTAACGGCTTCGCCATTGACAATTTGATTAGCCGGTCCGACGCCGGACCAAAGGGTAATATTCTCAATGAGCAGGAGAAAGTGGGGGAAGATGAGCAGCATCAGACCGACGCCGAGGACGTTGAACATGGTATGGGCGCGGGCGGTCCGATGGGCGTTGATGTTAGTCGAGCCGATGGTGGCCAACTCGGCGGTGATGGTGGTGCCGATATTTTCTCCGAGCACCAGGGCCATGGCCGCCGGAAAGCCGAGCATGCCCTGACTGGCCAGGGTCATGGTCAGGCCGATGGTGGCCGACGACGACTGGACAGCCATGGTCAGCAGGGCGCCGGTAGCAACGCAGAGCAGCAAGCCACCGAAGGTGCCGGGGTCGAAACGGGTAAAAAAGGACAGAAACATCGGGTCATCTTTAATAGGGGACAGGCCGTTTTTCATGACGGTCATGCCGAGAAACAACAGACCGAAACCCATGATGACTTCGCCAGTGTAGCGAAACCTTTTGCGTTTGCTGAAAAACTTCATGGCCACACCGATAGAGATCGCCGGCAAGGCAAGGCTGGACAGTTTAAAGGCGATGAGCTGCGAGGTGACGGTTGTGCCGATATTGGCGCCGAGGATGACCCCCACGGCCTGATGCAGGGACAACAGCCCGGCACTGACAAAACCGATCACCATGACGGTGGTGGCCGAAGAGGATTGGATCATCGCCGTAACCAGGGCGCCTGAGGCGCAACCGATGACCCGGTTGGCGGAAAGGGCAAATAGAATTTTTTTGATCCGGGCGCCGGCTGACATCTGCAGGCCGTCGGTCATGGTTTTCATGCCCAGCACGAAGAGTCCGAGCCCGCCCAATGTTTGAATTGCAATTTTGAGAAAAAACAAGGCTATACCTCCTACGAAAAAGAAACGTAGTGCTGACAAGTTTCTCACCTATAGATTTTGCGGCGACTGATGATAACAGAAATGAGCATTCTTTTGTCTAAAGAAACGCCCATTTATATAAAAAATATGCAGACTCAATAAGCAAAAAAAGCTCAATGACGTCGCATGGTTATCTGTTGCCAGCAATAAGGTTTATTCTGGGGTCCGAGAGGGTTTTTCACAGAGGTATAGAGGAAGTCATCAAAACACGGACAGTGTTGTAAGGTGGAAAGCCGCACAGTCAAGTACCCCCGGCCAAACCGGGGGCTTGATGGGGGAAGCTCACAACTAGCGCCGCCCCAGTAGATCCATTTCAGTTGGCAGTTTCGAGAATTTCCACACGGATGATGTCCGCGGAGCCGTATGGGATGCCGTAGAATTCATTGTTTACAATATCTCCCATCACCCATTTGCCGGTGGAAGTTGGACCCACACCATCAATCGACCTGCGAGAAGCGGTGCCGGCCACAGGGTCAATGATCAAGATGTCGGAAGCGGTGTACGGGACGGCATAAATTTTATCATCTGGCCCAAGAATTGCCTCTGACCATCCTGACCCGGAAAGATTTACCCCCATTGTACTGAGAGAAGCCGTATCGGCTGCCGGATCAATGATCAGGATGGCGGGGGTATTGGTGTAGGGGATGGCGAAAATCTTCCCGTCAGGCGCAAGGATTCCCTCGGCATATCTGTGGCTACTGGTAAGAGCCGCCCCCATAGTGCTGCGGGATGCAGTACCCGACGCAGGATCAATGATAAGGATGTCTGCGGAATCGCGCGGAACGCCATAAATCTTTCCGTTTGAAGCGAGAATTCCCCCGGACCATTTGTTGGAACCGGCAAGGTTCGCGCCCATGGTGCTACGGGTGGCGGTCCCGGCAGCGGGATCGATGATAAGGATGTCCGTTGAGCGCCGTGGGATACAATAAATTTTATTATCCGCCCCCAGCACCGCTCCCGCCCACTTTCGGGTGTCGGTGAGGTCCAAACCGAAGTCAGTTCGAACGGCAGTTCCGGCTAGCGGGTCAATGATCAGAACGTCGGGAGCATTATATGGAACGCAATAAATCTTCCCATCCGGGCCAAGACATCCACTCGCCCACTTACTGGAACCAGCAATATTTGTCCCAATAGTGCTGCGCGTTGCGGTATTGGCTACAGGATCAATAATAAGGATGTCATCAGCGCCGCCGGGAATGCCGTAAATCTTGTTGTCAGGACCTCTGACGCCGCCCCACCATTTGGTATCCGTGCCAAAGACGCTGGCGCCGAATTTTCCGATCGTAACAGAGAGGTTCGCCGTTGCGGCCGTATCGGTCGCGCCGCCAGCGCCTCCTCCACACGCCAATATGCTTAAAAAGGCCACCAAACAACGCGTTCCAGTTAGAATCTTCATCATCTTCTCCCGAAATAGCTCTCCGTGATGAAATCCTTATCGTTACTGGATCAGTTTAGCAATCTGTTGTGCTTTGCACCGGCTGGTCAGGTCCGCATAGGAAAAATCAGGCCTTCGGCACCTGCCGGGGCGATACCGTTGTTTGGGGTATAGGTCCGTTTCTATTTATCGGTTATCTCATGCCTGATGCTTTCGCAAAAACGCATGAGATGGCTAAGCAAAAATTTCGACTTACAAGGCGTAGTGGTTTTTCAGGGGTGAAGGCATACATAGTGTATGTCGAAGTCCTGAAAAAGCGCTGCAACGCCGTAGGACGGACTTTTTGCGACGCCATCATGCCTGGTCTGTTCGAGCTTTCCGTACCGCGTCTTTGATGCGCTTGACATGCCCGCGACCAAGGGCCTTGACCTCGCAGCCCAGCTCGAAATAGCGCTTGATCTGTTCATCAGTCAAAATGCCAAAACAGTCCACCACGGCAATTGGGCCGCCTGCCATGCGCAAGACATCGTCTGGTGTCAGGGAGAAATATGCTGCGTGGCGTACTGCGAAAACAACTGCTTCGCTATTGGACAGCGAATCGGGCAACTCGCGGGTCATGGCAAATCCATCGAGTTCCTGCTGATTGCGGAAAAAGCGGGCCAGGCTCAGCCCCGTTGCCGGATAGCTATCCTGTTTTTCAATCTCCCACCAATGTTCGACATAGGGGTCGTGAGCCCGAACCTCAGCGCCCATCTCCGTTAGCTTGCGGAGGATAATTTCAGAACCGCTGTAGCGGGTGTCGCCCACATCCTCCCGATAGGAGACACCGAGAATGGTTATCGGGGTGGCCGCCACGATTTTTCCCATGTTGCGCAGGGCGTCCCGAATCAGCTGGACCACATGCAGAGGGCGGGTGTCATTGATATTGCTGGCCTCCGGTGTAATCTGAAAGATTTCGTTTTCAAACCCCATCAGGTGTCGGTAGGCCCACAGTCCCAGTCCACCGTCCTTGGGCAGACAGTATCCACCAATGCCCGGCCCTGGAAAAATCATATTGCTGTGAGTTGGCCGCACTTTGATAGCGTCGATTACCTTGATGAGATCTATACCGTTTGTTTCGGCAAACAGGCTCCATTCGTGAAGATAAGCGAGGATGGTGGCTCGGTAGCTGTTTTCGACTATTTTGCAGGTTTCACTTTCGATGGGTCTGTCGAGCACAGTGAGGGGATAATCGGTCGTATTAAGAACGTCGTCTAGAAATTTCTTTACCCGACTCCTGCTTTCCGGATTGACCCCACTGCAGCCCCGCCAAAAGTCACGGATGGATTTAACATATTCCTTGCCTGGCATAACACGCTCATAACTATGGGCCAGCAGTGGTTCGTCAACAATTCCTCGTTTCCGGAAAGCCTTTTTGATGGCAGGGTACGCCACATATTCGGTGGTTCCGGGAGGCACTGTAGTTTCAATAAGCACCATGCAGTTCGGCGAAATCTTCTCCCCTAAGACTCTGAAACTTTCCTCCAAGGCACTGATGTCGGCGTAGCCTGAACGGAGATCCCCCAGGTCCAGTTTGATGAAATCGCATTGGATATCAACTACCACAACATCCGCAAGCTTGAGAACCTCATTGGTATAGGTGGCAATGAGGTTCTTTTTTTCCACTACGCAGCGATGAATAAGTTCCGCCACTTCAGGGTCTTCAGCTTTAACGGGACAGATGCCTTGGTTAAACAAGGGGATTTTCCAGTAACTTCTGGTGCTGGGCCGTTGCATGCCGATAACAAACTTTCCGGGCCGGGCCGTCTTTGAATCCA
>JAUWLU010000193.1 GCA_030613545.1 Desulfuromonadales bacterium | reverse complement strand
GATCTGTTGCTGCAGAATCGCGACGCCGCCGCCATCAAGAAGGCGGGCCTGGCAGCCGGCATGACCTCGCTGCGCGAAGCCGGTGTCGCCAAGGCCCTGGCCGGCGATACGAGTATCGAGGAAGTATTGCGCGTTACCCAGGAGGAAGCCTGATCGTGCCCCGCTTCGAGTACAGCGGATTCGATGCCAGCGGTACCAAGGTAACCGGAACCCTTGAGGCGCCGGGCCGCCGGGCAGCCCTGGAAGCCCTGCGCAGCCAGCAGATCTTTGCCACCGAGGTGCAGGAACTCTCTGTCAGAAGCCGCCGCACCTCTTTCCGCTGGCAGCGACGGCGCATTCCGCTGCTGGAGTTGGCCGCCGCCACTCGCCAGCTGGCGACCCTGTTGAGCGCCGGACTGCCCCTCGATGAGGTGCTGTCCGCCGTCGCCGAGCAGATCGAACGGCCGGCCCTGGCCCTGGCGTTGAACCGGGCTCGTGAAGAGGTGGTGCAAGGTCTGCCCCTGCATCTCGCCCTGGAGGCCCAGGAGCAAATCTTCTCGCCCCTCTACGTCAACATGGTCAAGGTAGGCGAAAGCAGCGGCACCCTCGACCAGGTGCTGACCCAACTGGCCGACCTGCAGGAGAATCAGGCCCGCACCCGCAGTCGCATTCGGGCGGCCCTGACCTACCCGGCTCTCATGGGCCTGGTCGGTAGCGCCGTGCTGCTCCTGCTTTTCGTCTTTGTCGTGCCGCAGATCACCCGCATGCTGGACAATCTCGGCATGGAACTGCCCCTGATAACCCGCCTGCTGATCGGTACCGGCGACCTGCTCGCCAGCAGCTGGTGGTTGTTGCTGCTGCTGGCCGCCCTGGCGGCCGTCACCCTGCGGCGCTACGCGCGCAGCGAAAAGGGCTCTCTGGCCCTGCACCGCCGCGCCCTGCAGCTGCCCCTTATCGGGCGCCTCAACCTGTATACCGCCACCGCCCGGTTGAGCCGCACCCTGGCGACCCTGTTGCAGAGCGGCGTGCCCCTGCTGACCGCCCTCGACATCGCCCGCGGCCTGATCAGCAACAAGATTCTGCGCCAGGCCCTGGCCGATACCGCGGTCAGCATTCGCGAAGGCGAAGGGCTGGCCGCCCCCCTGCAGCGTAGCGGGGTCTTTCCCCGCCTGCTGGTGCAAATGACGGCGGCCGGTGAAAAGAGCGGCCAGCTGGAGAATATGCTGTTGCGGGCGGCACAGAGCTACGAACAGCAGGTAGAATTGTCCATCGCCGCCCTGCTGCCGCTGCTGGAACCGCTGATGATTCTGGCCATGGGCAGTGTGGTCGGCGTCGTGGTACTGGCCATTTTGCTGCCCATCTTTCAAGCCAGCCAAGGCATGGGATAGGCGGCAGGTTCAAGGTTTAAGAGTATAATTAAACCCAGGCAAGGAGTTGAAATAATGACCAGACATATCGGCAAGAACCAGCGGGGATTCACCCTGATCGAAATCCTGGTGGTGGTAACCATTCTCGGCATTCTCGCCGCGATCGTGGTGCCGCGTATCCTCGAACGCCCGGAGCAAGCCCGGCGCACCAAGGCCGCCGTGGACATCAAGGGCATTGAAGAGTCCCTCGGCCTGTTTAAACTCGACAACGGCTTTTATCCCTCCACCGAGCAGGGTCTGCAGGCTCTGGTGGTCAAGCCGCAGACCGGGCGTATTCCGGGCCGCTATCCGGAAAGCGCCTATTTGAAGAAAACCCCCGTCGATCCCTGGGGCAGTCCCTATGTCTATCTGTCCCCCGGCGTACATGATCAATACGATATTATCTCCTACGGCGCCGACGGCGAACCGGGTGGCGAAGAAAACGATGCCGATGTCCGCAGCTGGGAGCTGGACTAGTGCTCCGTGCGGCTGATCCTGGCTTCGAATTGTGGCTCTTTTTGGCGCTGCCTGCGTTGCGCCAACTTGACTTAGCGCACGGCTAGAACGGCGTTGACGGCGCCTTGGCAGCACCCCAAATGACTCAGAACGCATTAACACGCCCAACCACAGTGGGCACTGATCGCTCGGGATTCACCCTGGTCGAACTGGCGGTGGTCACCTTGCTCATCGCCCTGTTCGCCGGCCTGACCTTGCCACTGCTCAGCGGCGGAGGACATAGAGCGCTGCGTTCGACCGGCCGCCGCATCAGCGGCATGACTCGCTGGTGTTACAACGAGGCCGCCCTTACCGGCCTGGAGCACCGGCTGGTCTTTGATCTGCAGCGCCAGGTCTTTTTCGCCCAGCGTCTGGAATCCGACGGCGAACTGGTGGCTCTGTCCGGCCCCGGACGGGAACGGACACCGGCCGGACAGGCCCGAATCAAGGATGTCGCCATTATCGGGCGAGGACAATTCAGCAGCCAGACGGCAACGGTTCGCATCTTACCAGCCGGCTGGTTGGAGGAAACGGTGGTCCACCTTGAAGCCGGTGACGAAGCACAGTTGACCGTACGGCTGATGCCCCTGACCGGGGCCAGCGAAACCTACGACGGCTACCGGGAGTTTTGATAAGACCATGAAACAGGCTCGCAACGGCACTGCCGCAGCGGGATTTACCCTGCTCGAAGTGATGATCGCCCTGGTCATTGTGGCCACCGCGTTGATGGCGCTGCTGTCTTTGGGCAACCGCTCCATCGAGGTCCACGACCGGCTGCAGAAAACCACGCGAGCGACCCTGCTGGCCCAGTACAAAATGGCCGAATTTGAAACCTCCGGCCTGCCCGAGGAGAGTGATTCCGAATCCTTCGCGGCGCCCTTTGAAGAGTACCGCTGGCGCTTTACCGTCGCCGAAACGCCCCTGCCCTCGACCATCGAGGTCAAGGTCATCGTTGCCTGGGGCAATGAACAGAACAACGAGGCGGTCGACCTGACCTCCTTTCTGTTTCGTTGAGAGAAGGTCATGACCGACAGAGGCTTTACCCTCATAGAGATGCTCGTCGCCGTAGCGGTCAGTGCCCTGCTGCTGACCACGACCTACGGCATTGTCACCTCGGTCAGCCGCACCCGCGATCGCCTCAGCGCCGACGGCGAAGGCTTTCACCTGGCCCGAGTGATCAACGAACGGCTGGCAAGGGAGCTGCGCGGGGCCTACTACAGTACAACCTCCGCCGGCAGCCGTTTCGCCGGCGGCCTGGATGAAGACGGTGCCCCCTTTCTGGAACTGGCAACCACTGCGGCCACCCCCGTTTCCGGCGGCAGCGGCATCGTGGTGGTCCGTTACCGGTTGTCCGAAGATGTTGAGGGCGAAAAAGTCCTCCTACGGGACGAATATCCTCTCAACAGCCAGCCGGCCAGCGAACGACCGGAGCAACGGCTGGCAGCCGGCATCGAAGATCTGCAGCTGCGTTTTCGACGGGGGACGGACTGGCAACCGGAATGGCGCAGCACCGAGCAGGCCGGACTGCCCGACCTGGTGGAGCTGACCCTGACGGTCAAAGGGGCCGACGGGTTGCTGCCCTTTCTGACCGCCGTTGAACTGGCGCCCTTGCAGAAAAGCCTATGAAACGCCTGCAGCAGGAACAGGGAACAGTCCTTTTACTGGTGCTGGTGGTGGTGACCTTGCTCACCGCTCTGCTCAGCGATTTCGCCTTCTCGACCCTGGTCGACTTGCGCCTGGCGGAAAGTTTCCGCGATCGCACCAAGGCCTACTATCTGGCCAAGGGCGGCGTTCGCTTCGGCCGCATGCTGCTGCAGGAGGACGACAACGACCACGATAGCCGGGATGAGACCTGGGCCCAGACCATCAGCGGCTATCCGGTGGGCGACGGGGTGGTTTCCATCGCCATCGAGGACCACGACGGCCGGCTCAACCTAAACCGGCTGGTCACCAGCCAGGGCAACACCGACGTGGTCATCAAGGAACGAATGCTGCGCCTGTTTGAGTGGCTGGAGATCAACGAGGGGGCAGATCTGACCGCTGCCCTGATCGATTGGCTCGACCCGGACGACGACCCCGAAGATCAGGGGGTCGAAAACGACTATTATCAGGGTCTGGCCAGCCCTTACCAGATCAAGAACGGTCCCTTCGACGAGCTGCAAGAACTGCTGAGAGTGCGGGGCTTTTCGCCGGAACTGTTGAAACGGCTCGTCCCCCATGTCACCATCTGGGGCGACCGACTGGTTAACGTCAACACCGCCAGTCGCGAACTGCTGCTAGCCCTGGCCGACGAAATGGCGTCGGAGGCGGCCGCGGCTATCGTCAGTGCCCGCCAGCAGGCTCCGTTGACGGCTATTCGCCAGCTCAAGGAACTGCCGGAGTTGGAACAGAGCTACGGCTTCATATTCCGTTACGTCAAGGTCAACAGCTCCAGCTATCGCGTGACGGCCTGGGCCGAAACA
>JAUWLU010000358.1 GCA_030613545.1 Desulfuromonadales bacterium | reverse complement strand
TGGAAGTCTTTCGGCTCGCATACGGCGGGGTGCTTGGGGTTGGCTGGGGGGGACGGCTGCAGCGGCCCTTTGGTCGTGACCGTTGCTGAAGGAGCGGGCTTGCCACCACCGGCCGGCGCGGCGTCCAGGCCATGGCCCGTGCCGGAGGTGGCCGGACCGGAAAAAAGATCCACCACCAGGTAGCCGGGATAGGGGGGGCGAAAAGAGTCCGGCGCAGGGCCCCAGGCCAGGCCGGCGGCGTGCAGGGCCAGGGAGAGCATCACCCAAAAGATAAGCGGTTTTTGACCAATCATCCCGCTTCCTGTTGGCAGCTAAGGTTGAGGGTAAGGCAGTCGAGTCGGAAAAGGACCTCCCCCGCCGGGTTTCGGAAGGGGAGGTAAGATGAAGTCCTAAACAGCCTTAGTTCTGGAACCATATCATAACGGGGTCAGAACGTATATTCCGCCCCGGCATAGCCGCTGATGCCTGCGGTATCATAGCCCCAGACTTCCTCGTACTCCTCGTCAAAAAGATTGTCCACTCGGCCGAACAGGCGAAGCTTTTTTGTCACCATGAAGGATGCAGCCAGGTTGACCACTGTGTAGCTGGCCAGTTCGGTTCGACCACCCAATTCAGTGACATTGTTGTAAAAGGTGTCTTCCTTTTTCCCTACGTAGAGCAGGTTCAGGTTAACATTGCCTCGGTCCAGAAACCGATAGGTGAGGTCGGCATTGAATTTGTTTCTGGGGCGTCGCAGCAGTTGTTCACCTGTGTCCTTGTTTTCCGTGTCTGTGTAGGTGTAACCAGTCCGGAAGGTAACATTTGTGGTCGGTTGGCAGGTGACAGCGAATTCGATACCTTTGGTTTTTGCCTCGTTCACATTCAAATAGATAGATTTTCCATCGACGTATTTATTGACGATCAGATCCTCGAAGTCGTTCTCAAAATAGGTCAAGCTCAAAGCAACGCGGCCTTCCCAGACGTCTTGTTCCAGGCCGACGTCCCAGCCCTTGCTTTTTTCCGGATCGAGATCGGGGTTGCCGCCGAAAACCGGATCGTAAAGCTGCAACAGTGACGGGGCTCTGAAGCCGGTTCCGTATGATGCGCGCACCTTGGTGCCGCTGGTCGGAAAGAGATAGGTCGACGCAGCCTGGTAGGTGGTTCGGGTGCCGAATTCGTCATGATCATTCAGGCGCACGCCCAAGGTGGTAAAAAACCGATCCCAAAGTTTGATCTGGTCCTGCAGGTAGTAACCGACGGTGCTTGTGGTTATCTCTTTGATTTCCGAGGAGGACGAGGTTTCCCCTGGGGCCCACCATGCCGGAGCGAAGGTGCGCTGGTCCTTTTGTTTCCCCTTTTCTTTTTCGTATTCAACGCCCAGGGTAAGGGTATTGGTCTCGGCCAAAAACAGGTTGTGCTGCCAATCGATTTTGTAGAGGTTGCTGTAGTAGGAACTGCGAGACGAATCCAGGGGTCTGGCCGTGTCTACATCATCCTTGCTTTGTCGGTCATAATCGGACAGGGAAAAGCCGAGCTTTTGTTCCCACAGATCATTGAAAAGCACCAGCCTGGCCTGAGTTCGAAAAAATAAAGTTTTGTTTTCCAGCGTAAAGTTTGGATCGTCACCGGCTGGACCCCCTGAATTATCGATGTCAGCGTCGCTGTCGATATACCGCAGGATGAAGTCGAGATCGAAGTTGTCCGTCGGTGTCAGGCCGACTCGGGCGGAAGTCGAAAGGTTTGTATAACCGTCCCTCTCGCTATTGCCGTCTTTGCGGCTTGCGGCACCGATTCCGTTGGAATCAAGATAAGAGGCCGTCAGAGAATAGTTAATCTTTTCGTTGCCGCCGCTCA
>JAUWLU010000144.1 GCA_030613545.1 Desulfuromonadales bacterium | reverse complement strand
CAGCACAGAACTGGTGGCACGACTGGCCTCAGAGCTGCAGGCTTTGAGCGAGCTGTCGCCGTCCCTCGCCAGCAAAACCAGCCAGCCGACCAGCCGCAGCGAGCTTCGCAGAATCCTGGCCGGACCGCTGAGCCGGGTACTCCCGGCCTATCTGCTACTCCATCGCCTCGGCGACCTGCTCCCCGGCGAGGGCAGCCCGACCCGCGCCGCAGCCTGGCTCGATGACTACCTGCTGCGAGAATCCCTGGCCCGGCTGATGAATGGCGACGATCAGCTGCTGCTGATCGTCCTGATTCGTTGGCAAGATCCGTTGCCGGAGGAGACTCCGCTGGCCGCGCTGCTCGACGACGAAACGGTACGCACCTGCCTGCATGTGCACGACTACAACGGCCACCAGTGGCTGTGCGGCGAGCGACTCACCGAGCTGGCCTTCGGCCTGTTCGCCACTTCGGCCCTGACCGCCGCATGCCGCGAGACCGGAACCGCCCTGGACATGCGCCTGGACCATCTATGGCAGCAGGCGCAACAACTGATCGCCGCAGGCGATCAGGCCGGCTATCGTCTCGATCGCCTGCGGACGTTGCTGTAATTTTTATCCATTTCGACTGCACTACTTAAGAGGTTTATCGATGAACATACTGCTGGTCGCTTCCGAAGTGGCCCCCTTTGCCAAAACCGGCGGCCTGGCCGACGTGGCGGGCGCCCTGCCGCAAGCCCTGGCGCGCCTCGGTCACGACGTGCGCATCTTCATGCCCTATTACCACAGAATCAGCGAAAAGCCCTTCGCCACCGAGCGGCTGAAGCTGACCGTCGAGGTGGAAATGGCTGGCATCAAGCGCAGCGTCGGGCTTTGCCAGGGGCGGCTGGGGGAGATTCCGGTCTATTTTCTCGACTATCCCGAGTTCTTTCAGCGCCAGGGCCTGTACGGCACGGCCGCCGGCGACTACCCCGACAATGCCCAGCGTTTCGGTTTCTTTTGCCGGGCGGTGCTCGAAGCCCTGCCGCAGCTCGACTTTCGCCCCGACGTGCTGCACCTCAACGACTGGCAGACCGGACTGATTCCGGTGCTGCTGCGCAGCGAACGGGCGGCCGACCCCTTTTACGCTCGCACCGGCACCGTCATGACCATTCACAACCTCGGCTACCAGGGGCTGTTTCCAGCGGAAACCCTGTCCGAACTCGGTCTCGATCCAAGCCTCTTTCACATGGAAGGCCTGGAATACCACGGCCAGCTCTCCTTTCTTAAAGGGGGGCTGTTCTTCTCCGACCTGATCACCACCGTCTCGCCCAGCTACTGCCGAGAAATTCAAACCCCCAAATTCGGCCACGGCTTCGATGGCATTCTGCGCAAGCGCCGCCGTGAGCTGGTCGGCATTCTTAACGGCATCGATTGCCAGCAGTGGAACCCGGCGCAGGATGAGGCATTACACAGCCCCTACAGCGCGGCCGAACCGGCGGGCAAGGCCCAGAACAAGCTGGCCCTGCAGCAGCAGCTCGGCCTGGCCCGGGACAGTCACCTGCCGATACTGGCCATGGTCACCCGTCTCGCCACCCAGAAGGGCCTCGATATTCTGGAGACGGCCTGGCCCCAGCTGATTCGAAGACCCCTGCAGTTCGTC
The DNA here is from genome assembly GCA_030613545.1 of Desulfuromonadales bacterium. Taxonomy (GTDB): domain Bacteria; phylum Desulfobacterota; class Desulfuromonadia; order Desulfuromonadales; family Syntrophotaleaceae; genus Syntrophotalea_A. The sequence goes on along the minus strand of JAUWLU010000144.1, from coordinate 4,002 downwards.
CTGCTCGGCGACGGCGAGGAAAAGCATATGGCCTTCTTCCGCCGCCTGCAGGACCGCCATCCGGAGCTGGTCTCCATCACCCTGAGTTTCGACGACACCCTGGCCCGGCGCATCTATGCCGGCAGCGACCTGTTTCTGATGCCGAGCCACTACGAACCCTGCGGCCTCGGCCAGCTCATCGCCCTGCGCTACGGCGCCATCCCCCTGGTGCGGCGCACCGGCGGCCTGGCCGACACGGTGTTCGATGCCGACAAAAATCCGCAGGGCAACGGCTTTGCCTTCGCGGCCCCGACCGCCAAGGCCCTCCTGAAAACCCTCGATCGGGCCCTGAAACGCTATCATGATCACGACGACTGGACTCGGCTGGTGCAGCGGGCCATGGCCGAAGACTTTTCCTGGGAACAGTCGGCCCGCCGCTATGTGGAGGTCTATCACCGGGCGCAGGAGGGTAAAGGTGAATGAGTCTGCCCAACATCAAGAAATAGAGCAGGAAACCCCATCGCTGGAGCCGATCGACGAACTGGAGCAACTGCGCCGGGATATCGCCCGGCAGATCCGCTCCAACCAGCGTTTTCTGGAGGGCTTTCACGGCGAGAACTTCGATGATGAGGAAGAATAACGGACCGCTTTTCCCGTCCCTTGTCCCTGCCTAACCGGTATTGCGCAGCCCGGCGGCGATGCCGTGAATGGTGGCGGCTAGCAGGTAGTTGAGTTCGGTGCTCTCATCCCCGGCCCGCTTTCGCCGCAACAACTCGATCTGAATCAGGCTCAAGGGGTCGACGTAGGGAGTGCGCAGACGCAGGGATCGGGCCAGGCTCGGCTGGTGCTCCATCAGACGACTCTGGCCGGTGACCTCGAGCACCGCCGCGAGGGTCCGCTGATACTCGGCAACCACCAGGCGAAAGAAACGCTCCCGCACCGCCGCATCGCTGACCAGTTCAGCGTAGCGCCGGGCGATGGGCAAGTCGACCTTGGTCAGGGCCAGCTCCACGTTGCGAATCAGGTCGGCAAAGAAGGGACAGTCCGCCATCATTTCGCAGAGCAGGCGCCGAGCCTTCGGTCCCTGGTCGGCAAAGGCGGTCAGAGCCTGCCCGACACCGAACCAGCCGGGCAGCACATGGCGGCTCTGAATCCAGCCGAATCCCCAGGGGATAGCTCGCAGATCGTCCAGACCGCCGGCAGTCTTACGCCGCGCCGGCCGCGAGCCGATCTTGGCCAGTTCAAATTCGAGCACCGGCGTGGCCTGTTCAAAATAGCTCACCAGGTCGGGGTTGTCGGCGATATGCCGGCGGTAGAAGGCCAGTGCGGTGGCGGACATCTCCTCCAGGGCCGCCTCCCAGGCGGGATGGGAGGTGATATCGCCGAGTTCGGGGCACAACAGGCTTTCGAGACCGGCGGCGACCATCAGCTCGAGATTGCGCCGGGCCAGTTCCGCATCGGCATATTTCCAGTTGATGACCTCGCCCTGCTCGGTGATCTTCAGGGCACCGGAAAAAGCCTCGCCCGGCTGACTGAGAATGGCGCGATGGGTCGGGCCACCGCCACGGCCGACGGTGCCGCCCCGACCGTGGAACAGCCGCAGGCTGATGTTGCACTGTCGTGCCGTCTGTTGCAGGGCCCGCTGCGCCTTGTGAATCTCCCAGGTGCTGGTGAACATGCCGCCGTCCTTGTTGGAATCGGAATAGCCGAGCATGACCTCCTGGCGGCGCCCCCAGGAATCGAGCAGCGGCCGGTAGGCGGCATCGTTCCACAGCTGGCGGCAGATGGTCGCGGCGTTACGCAAATCCTCGATGGACTCGAACAGGGGCACCGGCATCAGGCCCGGATCGCCACTGCCTTCCTCGGCGGCCACCCGCACCCCGGCCCGCACCGCCAGCCGCTGCCAGAGCAGCAGATCTTCGGCACAACGGGTGCCGCTGATAACGTAACGACTGATCGCTTCCGGCACAAAAGCCTTTTTGAGTTCCGCCACGCTTCGCAGGGTATCCATCACCGTGACCGCGCTGCTGCCGTCTAAACGATCGCTTTCCAGCTCACTGCTGGCCTGGCTATGTAGCCGGGCGTGCTGACGGATATCGAGGCTGTGCAGGTGAAAACCAAAGGTCGCGACCTTGCGCAGCAGCGGATCGAGATATTGTCGGGCAAGGCGATGGGCACCGTGGTTCTCGAGGCTGGCCCTAACCAGGCGCAGGTCTTTTTCGAACTCGCCTGCAGAGCGATAGCCATCGGCATGGCGGGGAGTCTGGCGGCTATATTCGAGTCGGTGGCCGACCGCCGCCAGAAACTGTCGATAGAGTTCGCATTCGGGGAAGGCGGCCATACGCACGGCAGCCTGGGGCAGGGTCTGCCGATAATAGTTTAACGCCTGGCGAAAGGCTGCCGAAGTGGGCACTCGGCAACCGGAAGGGGTGAGCAGTTCTTTGAGCAGCAAGACATCCTTTTGGTAGCTGTCGAGGATCACGGCGCGAGCCCTGTCCAGCGCGGTTTGGGTCGAGGCCGGACTCACCGACGGATTGCCGTCGCGGTCACCACCGATCCAGGAGCCGAAGCGAACCACCGTCGGCAAATCACCGGCCGGAATCCGACAGCTGAAGACTTCCTCAAAAGCCGATGCCAGATCGGGATAAAAATTGCCCAGGGCGGGGATCAGAAACGGGGCGTAATGATCGAGGCCCATGTCGATTTCGTTTTCGACGGTGGGATTATGGCTGCGGATCTCCTCGGTCTGCCACAGAGCGGTAATCTCGCACAGAATGGTCTGCTGCTGCAAAGCGGCTTCTGCATCATGCAGCAGCGGCCGGTTGAGCTGCTCCAGGGCCCAGGCAATATGCTGCCGCTTGGTGCGGGTCACCCGCCGCGCCACCTCCGTCGGATGGGCGGTAAAAACCGGCATAATCTCGATCTGCCCCAAAGCAGCATGAACCTGCTCAGCGGTGAAACCCTGATCGCGTAATCGCGCCAGCGTCCCCCGCAGGGAACCCGGCTTATCGGAAGTGTCGGCTGCCAGCCGCACAGCCCGCAGCCGCCTTTTGCGGTGCTGGGTTTCCGCCAGATTGGCCAGATCGAAAAAGGTTGAAAAGGCCTTGACGATCTGTCCGGCATCGGCCAGCGACATGCTTCGAACCAAATCGACAACCCCCTGCAGTTGCCCATCGGCCCGCCATATCTCTTCATCCGCTGCGGCATGGTAGAGTCGGCGGCGATGGGCGATGGCACCGTTCCGCAGCTCTTCCTCCAGTTCGTAAATCGAGGCACCGGCTTGCTCGCGAATCACTGTGCCGAGCAACTTGCCCAATGAGCGCACATCGCGCCGCAGCGGCCGTTCCCACAGATCCCCGGCAAAGCTGGTAAGTTCCGCCAGACGGGCCAGAGGGTTGTCGACTTTCCAGTACAGTTCCTGCATGGGTACCTGCTTGACTTGGAAGGGGGGAATGAACCGGCAAACATTGTCGCTTCAGATTTCAGTCTAACCGGTCAGCCCGTCGGTTCAAGATGACGAGCGCGTCCCATTAAGCCGTGGCCCTAAAAGAGGGAGCTTTACAGTTGCTTTTTAGCGTTTTTTACAAGCCCTATTCTACCAGAAAAGCCCTCGGTCCAGAGATCGAGGGCTTTTTGTTCAGTTTTTTAGCGGGGCACGATTCGCGGAATTGAAACCTAAGTTGACATTTATCAATTCCCCGAACAGCAGAGTGCTGTAGCTTTGCAATACAGGAAGAGCCATGCCGAGTCGATGGAGACACCCTAAATCAGTCCCGGTTCATCGTGAGGTCTGTCCCAAGGGCCAGCCAAAACGGTGGAGTGGTCGCTCATATACAAGGGAGACATCATCAAGACATTCCTTGTCCTCATGTGGGAATGGGGGTTGGGGTATGCCAAGCGCTGAAGTAAGAGCGTAGCGAAATGGCAGTTTTCGTAATAGGCAGCAGAGCTGCATTTGCAAAGGAGAACACTTTCTATGAGCAAGGCACCTAATACAAAAGTCCGCATGTTCGGTTCGCTACA
>JAUWLU010000267.1 GCA_030613545.1 Desulfuromonadales bacterium | reverse complement strand
CCCCCTTTTTGAATAAGTCTTGAACGGAAGCGGACGAATTGATTCCAGCGATTATTTATTGTGCTCCAGCCAGCGGTCGAGCTCGTCGCTCAGCAGACCGAGATGGGTCTTCTCCTCGCAGGCCAGGCGTTCAAAGGCCTGCCGCCCTTCTCGGTCGGCGGCGTCTCGGCTCATGATCTGATACCGGTCGTAGGCGTTGACCTCCTGACTGATGGCCAGTTCCAAAGCCTGCTGGACAGTCTTACCAGGCAGCCAGCGCAGAGCCTCGGCCAGCGGCAAGCCGCCTTCGAGCATGGTTTCAGCGACCGGTTCGGGCAGCACGGCCGAGGGAAAGTCGTCGCCGGTCGAGCGGGTGCTGAGGCCGTGATAGAGACTGTGCAGGGTCTGTTTGTGGGCGTCTTCGGCGGCGACCAGACGCTGAAAGAAAACACCCGCCGGGATTTCATGAAAGTGCCGGGCCAGCTCGGCGTAAAACTGCCGGGCACCGTCTTCGAGCAGCCAGGCCAGAGCGAGATATTCCTCGGCCCTGATGGCTGGCGCGAACCAGGCGGTGCCCATCTCCAATTCTCCTTCGGCCACCAGACCGTCCCAGGCGTTGATACCGCCGGACATGCTGTAGACTTCTTTGAAACCGGCGTTATTGAGCACCGAAGCCGCCGCCCGGCTGCGCATCCCGGCGGCGCAGTAGGTAATGGTCGGCTTGCCGGGGTCGAGTTCAGCCAGCCGCTCGTCCAGAGTCTTGACCGGTATCAGCTGAGCACCGGGCAGATGGCCCCGTTCGTATTCGCGAGGCTGACGCACATCGACCAGGTTATAGCTGTCGTCCGGCTGCTCTTGAAGAAAGGTGCGCACCTGGTCGGTGTTCCAGGTGGCCACCGGTTTGAAATAATCGATCAGTCCCATTGTTGCTGCCTCCTGTTAAAAATGCTGATTTCCATCGCCTTCCCGCAACTCGCCGGAAACCTGATAGGTTTTCATGAAGCGGCGGTCGATCCAGTCCTTGAACAGGAAGGGCAGCCGCCCCTCCCAGACCCAGCGCCCCTTGCATAAAATTCCACGATGGTTACCTAGATTGAGAATGAGCAGATAGCGCTGCTGCGGCTGGAAGGGGATCAGCTCCCGCTCTTCGAGGGCCGCCAGCAGGTTGTGATGGAGGATCGGATTCTGCCGTACCGCATAGACCCCGACCTTGGCCAGGGGCTGCCCCTGCAGGCTGATGCAGTCGCCGCCGCCAAACAGCTCGGGATAAGCGATCGATTGCAGCTGTTCGTTGACCAGCAGACCGCCATCCTTGCCGGTCGGCAGTCCCGAATCGCCAAAGATCGGCGACGGCTCGACCCCGGCGGCAATAAAAGCCAGATCGTAGGGCAGTGTGCGGCCGTCGTTCAGTTCGGCCTGGCCGTTAACCACGGAGGCGGCGCGCCCCCCTTCCAGCACCTGCACGCCCCGGTCGCGCAATGACTTCAGGGCCAGTTGCCGCACCCGGCCGGGAAAGCGGTGCAGCAGCCGGCTGCCGGCCAGCAAGGTGATCTGCGCCTGGCCGCCGGCCAGACTGACCAGCCGCCACAAGTTTCCGGCCAGCTCGACGCCGGCCGGACCGCCACCGACCACCAGCAGATCCTGGCTCTTGCCGCCCATGTTCTGCAGCAGCTGGCGCCGTGCCTGCAGCAGATTGACGATGGGCTTGACCGGCACCACCCCTTCGCCTTCAGCCCCCGCCGCCTGCAGGGGCACGCCGCTGCCGGTGTTGAAGGAGGCGATATCGTAGTCGAGCACGTCGCCGGAGGCCAGCCGCAGCCTGCGCCGCTCGGCGTCGATGGCCGTCACCCGATCTTCGACAAAGGTGGCGCCGCGCTTCTCCACCAACTTGCGGATATGAAAACGCACCTGCTGGGGACGATAGGTGCCGCCGAGCAGCCCCGGCCCCATGCCCGAATAGTAGTGATAGGGGCTGGGGCTGACCAGGGTCACGGAATGGCCGCGCTCTATAAAGTCGGCCAGATTCAGCATCACGGTCATATGGGCGTGGCCGCCGCCAACCAGGACCAGATGTCTGCTCATGATATGCCTCCCCCCAACAATTCAAGACGACTGAAAATAGGCAATGTTCCTTTACAATCCGCCTGCGCTTCACTAATATTAACCAACATTTGTCGATTTTTCCAAGGAGATCAGATTTATGCGTAAATACTCGTTGCTGTTCTGGCCGCTATTGATGGTAACCCTGCTAAACCTGACCGGCTGCGGCTACAACCGCATTCAGGAGAACGAAGAGGCGGTCTTTGCCGCCTGGGCCGATGTGGAGGCCACCTATCAGCGCCGCGCCGACTTGATCCCCAACCTGGTGGAAACGGTCAAGGCCTATGCCGCCCATGAAAAAGAGACCCTGCAGGCGGTCACCGAGGCGCGGGCTCGAGTCGGCCAGGTCAAGATCGATGCCAGCCAACTCGGCGATGCCGCCAGCGTGGCCCGGTTTCAGCAGGCCCAGCAAGGCATGTCCGGTGCCCTGTCGCGGCTGCTGCTGGTCGCCGAGCGCTATCCGGACCTCAAGGCCAATCAGAACTTCCGCGACCTGCAGCATCAGCTGGAAGGCACGGAGAACCGCATTAACGTCGCCCGCCAGCGCTACAATCGGTCGGTACAGTCCTTTAACAGCTCAATCCGGGCCTTCCCCGGCAACCTGACCAACCAGTTTCTGCTCAAGCTGGAGCGCAAGGCCCCCTTCAAGGCGGCGGCCGGCGCCGAACAGGCCCCCCAGGTGAAGTTCTAAGATGAGACGATCCTTCATCTCCCTGCTGCTTCTGCTCGGCCTGGTGCTGCCGGCCACGGCCCTGGACGTGCCATCATCCAACGGCTATGTCACCGACCAAGCCGGAATCATCAGCTCTGCCACGGAACGGCAACTGGAGCGCTACCTGCGCTCCTTCGAGGAAAGCGACTCGACCCAGATCGCTGTGCTGACCGTCCCTTCCCTGCAAGGAGAGGCCGTGGATGAATATGCGCTGAAGGTCGCCGAAACCTGGGGCATC
>JAUWLU010000300.1 GCA_030613545.1 Desulfuromonadales bacterium | reverse complement strand
CCCTGGGAAATCCTGCCGATGATCGGAAGAACCCTTGTCCGCAGTTTCTGCTCCAGCTGCTGGGGAGAAAGCCCATCGACAGAGATAGAAATCAGGGTCGTAGGAAGCTCCAGCAGGGGAAAGGTGCCGCCACCTACCTGTGAAAAACCTTTCAGTGTTTTCAGGGACACGCTGGCAGGCAGAGCTCGCCGCATGCGCCGCACGGCTGCTTTGGCGCGAGACGCAAGTTCTTCGGCGGGCAGCGTCATCATTCGCAGAGAAGGAATTTGAAGCAGGGCCTGTTGTTCGTCCCGGTACAGGCGCAGAGTCCCTTCCAGGGTTGCGAGAGTTACCTTGTCGAGGCGCAGCGCCCGCAACAGGGGGTGTTTTTTCATGGGTTCCAGGCAACTTCGCTTGCCGACGATGATACCGGCCTGAGGGCCGCCCAGAAGTTTGTCGCCGCTGAAGGTGACCAGATCCGCTCCCGCTTCGAGGTACTCACCAACCGTCGCCTCGCCGGGGAGTCCGTGGGCCGAGAGATTTACCAGGGTGCCGCTGCCCGCGTCTACCATGACTGTCAGGGATGATTCACGGCCGACGCTGACGAGTTCCTCGGTGGAAACCTCGGTGGTAAAACCGACAACAGCGAAATTGCTGGTGTGAACCTTGAGCAGCAGGGCCGTTTCTTCGGTGATGGCCGAGCGATAGTCCCGGGGATGGGTTCGGTTGGTGGCGCCGACTTCCCGCAGGATCGCGCCGCTCTGTTCCATGACCTCGGGGATACGGAACGATCCCCCGATCTCAACCAGTTCGCCCCGGGAAACGACCACTTCCTTGCCGCGAGCGAGGGCCGAAAGGGCGAGCAGCACCGCGGCTGCATTGTTGTTGACCACGACCGCACACTCGGCTCCGGTCAGACTGCAGAGGAGTTCCTCCACATGGACTGCGCGTTTGCCACGGGTTCCTGTTTCCAGGTTGAATTCAAGGGTGCTGTAACCGAAGGCTGCGTCGAGCATTGTATCCCGAAGAGACGGGGACAAAGGGGCCCGTCCCAGGTTGGTGTGCAGGACCACCCCGGTCCCGTTAATCACCCGCCGCAGGCCGGGAGTACTCGATTTTTCCAGGGCAATGCGTACCCGTTCGATAACGGATTCTTCTTCGAGGAGCTCCTTTGTTGTTTTGCCGTCAAGGAGCTCGGCGCGTATCAGATCGAGCGCTTCGCGCACCGCCGTGACAATCATCGACCGGGGATATTCTTCAATAAAAACCTTGATGCCGGGCCACTCCAGAATCTTGTCTACTTTTGGGATGTTTCTGAGCAAGAGCGTTGCCTTTCCAGTAAAAGTCGAAGGACCGGAGGCCAAACCATGGTCGCATTCCGGAATTTCCGGCAGAGAGGTACGGGGGATCAGTTCCCTCATATGTGCCCGGCAGAGGGTACGCTGGCCGGGCAATTCGTGCCCACTAGGAGGCTGTCGATCTTAGCGGGCCGAAACGAAAAATTGGCTGTTCGAGGCCAGGTTTTCGAAAATTTGAGAGCGAATAGCAGGGCTATTTGTCGAAAATTGTCGGGAATATGGGCCGATCAGACGATTTTTCAGTCGGTTCATGATAAGGCCGACAGCCTCCTAGCCATACTAAGCTGTTTTTGCGGCCCCATTTTATAGTCTCGACATCAATTGTCAAGTACCGAAAGAATGATGAAAACGACATCCTGTCAGGGAAGATTCGTAACGGTATCGGGCTGCGCGGCGAAATGAAAAAGCGAGCGGGTTTTCATTCTGTTTTCACCTTTGCTTAAGAGAACAAAAACGAAATCCACCAATCAACAACTCTGTTAAGGCCCTAGTGGACTGTTTGGTTAGTCCCGTCTGTTAATTATGGCCCTTTTGTTCGCTGTCTGCGTTTCGCCTCCTTGACGTAACGCAAGCTAAGCCTGCGTCGGCGGGCCTTGACAGCAACCAAAATGACTCAGAATTATATGACACGACTACCCGCACAGGCCACTAGCAACGATTATTCGCTTCCTTCACCTTTTGATTATCGACTTTAAATAACGACATAAGGATAACAAGAAATTGCCCACCTTATTGATTAAACCAATCAGCAGGTATGCTTGTTATTTATATTACTAATTGGACATGAGAGATTGAATACGTTAGTTTCCCACCTGGATGAACTCGCCAAAAGCCGCCAATCAGCTCTTTTTCTCATTTTGGCCGTAAAGAGAATATTTGTTCTGTCATACAGATACCTCCTGTCTCCCTATTGGTCCGATCGACAGCCCAGAGTTTTCGTGGCTGCATCAATTTTGATGGCGTCGCAAAAAGTCCGCTCTACTGCGTTGCAGCGTTTTTTCAGGACTTCGAGATACTATATGTATGCCTTCACCCCTGAAAAACCACTACGCCTTGTAGATCGAATTTTTTGCTTAGCCATCTCATGTCTTTTTGCGAAAACATCAAATTTAATAAAATCGAGGGGGAACGCATGGCCGGCATGAAAAACTTC
>JAUWLU010000227.1 GCA_030613545.1 Desulfuromonadales bacterium | reverse complement strand
AGCGCATTTACAACGAGCTCAAGCGCGCCGGTATCGACATGAACAGCAAGGCGGCTCAGACCATCACCGACCTGGTGCGCGCCATCGATACCGAGAAGGAGGCCCAAGCGGCGGCCAAACAGGCGAAAGCCGACAGGCAGTCAGCCACGGAGGAAAAGGCCAGGGAGATTGAAGGCCTGCGCGGCCAGATGGCGCTGCTCGAAGAGGATCTGATCAGCCAGCAGGAGCGCTGGGAGCTGGCGGCCGAGGCGCGCAAGCAGCTGGTCAACGCCGCCTTTGAAAACAAGATCATCGACGAGCAGCGCAAGCGGGATCTGCTGCTCGGCATCGAGGCCGACTTCCAGGCGCAAAAGGCCGAGATGGCCATGGAGACCGCCGACAAGCTCGCGGAGATCAATCGGCAGGAAGTCGAGATGCGCTATGTCTCGGCGCAGAACCAAGTGACCCTGGTCAGCAACCTGTTCGACGTATTGGCCGGCGTCACGGCCGGTAAGAGCAAGGCGATCTTCCTGCTGCAGAAAAGCGCCGCTGTCGCCTCGGCCGTGGTTTCGGCGCACAAGGCCTACGCCCTGGCCCTGGCCAATCCGCCCGGCCCGCCGGCCACCATCCCCATGGCCAAGATGGCGCTGGCGCTGGGCTACGCCCACGCGTCGGCCATTGCCGCCACGGCCATTGGCGGGCTGACGACTTCCAGTGCCAGCGGCTCGGTCGGATACGGCGACGGATCGCCGACCAGTCCCACCGTGACCCAGCCGACCGCCGCCCCGGTTCAGCAGGAAGAGTCCAAGCCCGCCCAGGTGATCAATATCCACGTCTACGGCAACATTGTCGACCACGACCAGTTCGCCCGCGAGCTGGTGCCCAGCCTCACCAAAGCCAGAAACGACGGAGTGCGCTAAGTGAACCCGGTCATCCTCTACGACAACCGCCTCAATGACGGCACGCCCACCGCCACCGACACCGCCGCCGACACCGACGTGCTCAACCTGCGCGACCTGCGCACCTACACCTGGTGGCAGGCGGCATCAAGCGGCACCAAGTACCTCACCATCGACTGCGGTAGCGCCAAACGCGCCGATGCCTTGGGCATCATCGGCCACAACCTCGGCACCGCCGCCGCCACCGTCTCGGTGGAGTCGTCGGCCACCGGGGCCTGGGCCGGCGAGGAGGTCGAGCGGCTGGCGGGCTTTGCGCCCTCCGATGACCGCGCCATCCTCAAGCTCTTTACCAGCGCCTCGGCCCGCTACTGGCGGATCAAGATCGTCACCGCCGCCGTCGCGCCCAAGCTGGCCGTCTGCCTGCTCGGCGAGCGGCTGACTTTTCCCTATCCCCCCGAGGTGCCCTTCGTGCCCTTCACCGAGGACGTGGAGGAAGAGAGCAGCCGCAGCAAGGCCGGCCACCTGCTCGGCACGGTGATCCGCTACAAGCCGATCCGCATCGCGCCGCGCTTCGCCGTTTTGACCCGCGACTGGGTGTTCGGCGAGTTTCAGACCTTTTGGGATGACCACGCCAGCGAGCGCAAGCCCTTCTTTTGGGCTTGGGATCTCGACAACATGCCGGCCCTGATCTTTCTGGTTCGCCATGCGGGGCGGTTCGCGCCGCCGCTCTCGCGCCTGGCCTATGTGGACAGCTTGGCGCTTGACCTCGAGGGGGTTAAAGAGTCGTGAGCTACGAATCCCTCAAAGCGCAGCTGACCCGCACGCCGATCACCCTGGTGCGGCTCACCCTCGACTGGTGCGCCCGCAGCTACGGCGTGGCGCCCTGCACTGCCTCCGCGGCCAGCGGCTACGAGTGTTACAACACCTATCTGACCTGCCAGGATAAAACCAACTTCAGCCGCACCACCCGGGTCTACAAGTTCAGCTCCCTCGATGCGCCGCTGCCCTTCGCCGGGGTGCGGCCCTACGTGCAGGAGGTGAACTACCTGCCCACCGAGATCAAGGACAGCCTTACCGTCAAGGGCCGCGTCACCGTCACCCTGGCCGACGAGCCGGACACCGACGTGGGCCTCGATCCCTACCTGGCCACCAGGTCTTCGGTGCAAGGCACCTTCTGGAAGAAACTGCTGGCTCGCAATCCCAACTTCAAGGGCCGCCAGGTGGAGATCCTGGAGGGCTTCGCCGGCCTGGCCGAAGAGGATTTCGTGCTGCGCTGGGCCGGGGTGATCGACAACATCACCCTGCGCCGCGGTGCGGTGCGCCTCGAGGTGGTGGACTTGCTCGAGCAGCTCGACAAGATCGAGGTGCCACCCAAGCTCAAGCTGGAGCTGGTCGGTGCCCTGACCGACAGCACCACCGAGATCGTCATCAGCGACGTCAGCGACCTGTCAACCTCCGGCTATGTGCGCATCGGCGACGAGATCATCGCCTACACCGGCATCACCGTCGCCCAGAACACGCTCACCGGCTGCAGCCGGGGGCAGTTCGACACCACGGCCGAGGCCCACAGCGCCGGCACCAAGGTCGAGCCGGTGGTTTACTACGCGCCGGGCAACCCCTTCGACATCCTCAAGAGCATGCTGACCAACGCCCAGAGCCTGACCGAGAGCAATCCGCCCGGCGCGGGCATCGCTGCCGCCCGGATCGACACCGACGCCTGGGACGAATGGCGCGACTGGCCCGGCGGAGATGTCGATTTCTCCGCCATCCTGGTCAAGCCGGTCAAGCTCTCGAAGCTGTTTTTCGAGATCGTCCAGCTACTCGACTGCTCGGTCTGGCAGAACGAGGCGCAGCAGATCACCATCCGCCGCAACGTGCCCAACCAGCCCGGCCGCACCTATACCGAGCTCACCGACGATGAGCACATCATCGAGGGGTCGGCCGAGGCGGATCTGAACGAAAAGAGCCGCAAGACACGCTTAGTGCTCTATTGGGACAAGACCGCCCTGGGCGACGACGACAAGCCGGACAGCTATCGCGCCATCGACGTGGCGGTGGATGCCGAGGCCGAGAGCGACGTTGAGTACGGCGAGCCGGCCGAAGAAAAGATCTTCTGCCGCTGGCTGCGCCTCGGCTACGCTCAGGAAGAGACCATCAAGCAGGCCGTGGCCAACCTGGCGGCCCGCTGGCTCTTTGTGCGGCGCGACGCCCAACCGATCCTCGAGTGGCAAGTAGAGCTCAAGGACGAGGCGGTGCAGACCGGCGACCACGTGCGCCTCACCACCGACGAGCTGCTGCTGCCCGACGGCAACCCCCTCGATCGGGCCATCTTCCAGATCTGGCGGCGCGACCCCAAGGGTCACCGGGTCAACTACCGGGCGCTGCGCGTCACCGCCAAGCCCTTCGCCTTCATCGCGCCGGACACCACTCCCGATTTCGACAGCGCCACCGACGCGCAAAAAGAGTATGGATTTATTTGCCGCGACGACGGACTTATGGACGACGCCACCCCCGGTTATTCAATCTGGTAGGAGATCAGCATGTCGTGGAACGCAGTGCAGGACAGCGAAATACAGGGCAAGGATGCCATCAAACAGGGCCTGATGCAGAAGATCAAAGACAACCTTGACTATCTCTATGGGCTGGTCGACGCCAGCAGCGGCGGCATTCCCAACGGCTCTTTCGAGGTCGACAGCGATGCCGAC
>JAUWLU010000311.1 GCA_030613545.1 Desulfuromonadales bacterium | reverse complement strand
TCGGCTACGCAGACGAATTCGACGAAATCGTCGCCGCCGAAGACCTGCACCCGCCCCAGATCGGTCGGGGCGTAGAGCACTCGTACCTCTTTGCCGATGTAGGCCCAAAGCTTGGGGGCAATGAAGAGGCCGTGGTCGAGGCGGATCCCCTTTTTGGTGACAGTGCGGATACCATTGTTGCCAGGAGCTTCGGCGAGCAGCAGGTCGAGGGCTCTTTCGTCGCCGATGCGCTGCAGCGGCTGGCGCCATTCGCTCACCATCTGAAACGGGGTCTTGCCGCCAAGCCCATCGTGTTTGCGGTGCATATAGATGTTTTCGCACCATTCGTCGCAAAGCGCCTGGAACTCGGCGGCGGTCATGTTGACCTCAATCACGGCGTCTTTCTTGAACAGCCGGTCAGAGAAGGCCTTGCGGTCTTCGATGGCTTTGCGCTCGGCGACGTTGTGGCCGACAAAACCGGGCAGCAGTTCGACCAGGTCGTGACTGAAGGTGCGGAAGAAGCGCTCGATGTGCGGCTTGTGCCAGGGCGAGAACGGCGGGCAGAGGATTTGCTCGATCTCAAGCAGGCTGAACACCCGCGTCATGTGGTAGCCCTTGTAGTCGCTGCCGTTGTCGGTTTTGGCGATCTCGCAGACCCCCCAGTCGAGCAAGGCGCGCCGCAGCAGGGCGGCTACCGCCGTGGCCTTGGCCGTGGGGGTGACCAGCATCTTGGGGCGGCGGGCGTAGACGTCGATTACGCCGCAGATCGAGTGCCGGCCATCGGTGAACATGATGTCGGCGGGGGTGCCGTCGAACTCCCACAGCTGATTGAGGCGCTCGATGCCTTCGGACATGGAGCCGAAGGCGGCCATGAAGTTACTCTTGAAATGGTCGGGACTGGTGACGGCGCTGAACTCTTGGGCGTTGGCCTTCTTCCAGCGCACCATCCAGGCGTTGAGGCGCCCCTGCGAGGGCAGATCGATGTCCGCGCGGCCGGCGAACCGGGCGCGCAGCCCCTGGATGACCTGGCTGGCCTTGCAGTGCGGTGCGCTGACCATCATCGCCTTGACGAAATCTTTGATCTCGGGCTGGCTGTCGATCTTGCCGGCGGCTTTGCGGTTACCGTAGCGGGCGCCGAGGTGGCCCTGCTGCTTGAGCTGGCGGCGCCACTTCATCATGGTGCTGGCCGAAACCTTCGGCACCGTCTGCCGAGCCGCCTCCATCTCTTCGCGCTGGCCGGCGTTGTACAACAGGGCGTAGGATGCAAGGGAAGGGTTGCCCGCCTCGCCCGCGAGCTGACGCTAGGCCTGCCAGTCGGCCAGGATCGCGCTGCGGGCCGCGTCGCGCTGCTTCTCGCGTTCGGGCAGGGTCAGGGCGGTCTTGAGCCCTGCTTCGGCGCTTTTGCGCTCGGCCTGGCGCTTGACCTTTGCAGCCAGGGCCAGCTTTTGCCCTTCCTCAAACCCGGCCGCATCGTGCCCGGCCGACGGGGAGTTTGCGGCCAGGGCCTTGCGGGTCTCTTGCGGCAGGCTGCTGATGTGGTATTCCATCCCGCCGCCGCGCCCGGCGCGCTTGCGGGCCTGCCAGTTTTCGCGCTTGGCACGTCGTATCACTGCGCTTTCTGTGCCCGGCAGACCGGGCAGGCCGGCCAGGGTTTTTGCTGTAAACCACTCACATCTTGATGCCATCGTAAAGGCCCTTGAATCGGGGGTTAAAGCCTTCACCGGATCGGCCTCTTTTCCCCTGTGGTATATTGGGAGCCAATTAAACTTGTTTCTGCTTGCGGAGGGCGCCATGATCAAAGCCTACGAACTGATTTTCAGCCAGATGAACACCCTGTATGGCTGGCTGACCGACCGGCTGCCGTCCCGCCAGGACGGGCTGTTTCGAACCTACCTTTGGTCGGCGTCTTTGGCCTTGACCCTTAATCTGATGCTGCTGCAAAAATCGCCGGTCTGGCCGGTGATGCACTGGCAGGCATTCAGCCTGCTGTCGGCGATCCTGGCGTTGGGGGTTGTGGTCTGCTGTCTTAACGGCTTGCGCGGCAAAGACGCTGACAACGTGAAGCCCCCCGATTACCCCGCCTACCTGGCTGGCTTGGCCGACGGGACCTACACTGAGGAAACGGCCCTGCAATATCTGGTGGACCAAATGAGGGCTGTTATTCGTCGCCAAACAGCAGTCCAAAGCTTACGAGCAAAAAAACTAAGAGCCATATCCATGGTTCTGACGGCATCCTTCGGTCTCCTTTTTTGGGCCGGGGTGCTGTTTATCTTGACCTGAAAGGAGGTGAGCTCCGATGACCGATCAAGAGAAGGGCGAGACCCAGGA
>JAUWLU010000374.1 GCA_030613545.1 Desulfuromonadales bacterium | reverse complement strand
GCAAACCTTGGACCAAGATTGATGCTTTCGCAAAAAGTCATGAGATGGCTAAGCAAAAATTTCGACCTACAAGGCGTAGTGGTTTTTCAGGGGTGAAGGCATACATAGGGTATGTCGAAGTCCTGAAAAAGCGCTGCAACGCAGTAGGGCGGACTTTTTGCGACGCCATCAAGATTATTTACCGCAGCTATTTCGATGCTTAACCTCACCCGAGGTGGCCTTAAGCGAGGGAATTACCCCTTGCGCAGCAGCAAACTGTCGTCAGCCGGCGACAAAAATACCAACAAGTTCGCGCCGAGGCTGAATAATCGAACCTTGTCATCTCGAAAGCAACTGACCAGACCAGACTCGTTAGCTAAACCATTGAAACGAATGCCAAAAAACCTGAAACGAAGCTGTCGCCATCGAGCGACAACAACCCCTTGACAGTCAGGATTTGAACAGGGATGGGACGATATGATGCCGCCCCAGCAGCTTGTAAAACTCGGTGCGATTGCGACCGGCGATACGGGCGGCATGGGAGACATTGCCCTCGGTGATCTGCATCAGGCGCACCAGGTACTGCTGCTCGAATTGCCGACGGGCCTCGCTGAAGGACAGAATCTGCTCCCCACTCTCCTTAATGGCATTGCTGATCAATTCGGCGGGAATAACCGGGCTGGTGGACAGTGCCACCGCCTGCTCAACCACATTGCACAGCTGGCGCACGTTGCCCGGCCAGGCGGCGGACAACAACAGCTCCATGGCCTCGGGGGCGAATCCGGTGACCTTTTTGCCCGATCTGACCACCAGTTCCTGCAAAAAGTGCTGGGCCAAAAGGGGAACATCCTCCCGGCGGCCACCCAGATTCGGCAGTTCCAGCGATACGACATTGAGTCGATAGTAGAGATCCTCGCGGAAATTGCCGTCGGCGATCTCTTCTTCGAGCTGGCGATGGGTAGCGGATATAATGCGAACGTCGATATCCACCGACGCTACCGAACCGACCGGTCGCATGCTCTTTTCCTGCAGCACCCGCAGCAGCTTGACCTGCAGGGCCAGCGGCATGTCGCCGATTTCATCGAGAAACAGGGTGCCGCCCTGGGCCGAGCGAAACAGGCCGGGATAGTCTTTGACGGCACCGGTAAAGGCTCCCTTGCTGTGACCGAACAGCTCTGATTCGAGCAGCGTATCGGGAATGGCGCCGCAGTTGACCGCCACAAAAGGCTCGGCGCTGCGATTGCTGGCCCAGTGAATCGCTCTGGCGAGCATCTCCTTGCCGGAGCCGCTCTCGCCGCGGATCAGCACCGCCGAACCGCTTTCGGCGGCCAGCTTGGCCTTGGCCAGCAGATCGAGCATCGCCGGAGACTGAGTAATGATCTCGCGCCGCCAGTGGTCTTGGCCGGCGACCCCCGCTTCGACATCGAGAGGTGCCCCGCACATGCTCAGGGCCCGCTCAATCTCCTCCAGCAACTCCCGCTTGTCGAGGGGCTTGGCCAGAAAACCGAACACCCCACGGCGGGTCGCGGCAACGGCATC
>JAUWLU010000233.1 GCA_030613545.1 Desulfuromonadales bacterium | reverse complement strand
CATCCGCAGCATGGACAGATCTCCTTTCCGCTACCTGGCATCAATATTTTTCCAGTCGTAAGCCGCCCTATGTCCCAAGTGAAATTATCGTTTGGACTTGTTTAATCATAACCGCTCAACGTCTACAGGCAATATCAAGGTCCCGAGCAATCGTAAGATTCCCCGTCAAGCAGACAGTTTGAAAGTAGAGTTTCCGGCGTTTAGTTGGGTGTATACGGCAAGCGCCAAAGCCCCTATGCTTCCTGGGGCCGCTGATCTCGCGCCTGCAGCGCGACCTGACCGACTCGACGGTGCTGCGCAACCTGGGGGTCGGTTTCGGCTACAGCATGATCGCCTACCGCTCGACCCTCAAGGGGCTGGGAAAGCTCAAGCTCAACGAGCACAAGCTGGACGCCGACCTGGACATCGCCTGGGAGGTGCTGGCCGAACCGATCCAGACCGTGATGCGCAAGGCCGGTATCGAGAAGCCCTACGAGAGCCTCAAGGAGCTGACCCGTGGCCAGTCCATCGACCAGAAGACGATTCGTACCTTCGTCGAAAGCCTGGAACTGGCCGCCGAGGACAAGGAGCGGCTGCTGGAGATGAGCCCGGCCAGCTACACCGGCATGGCGGCGGAGATCGTCGAGCTGCTCGACTGACGTGGGCGGAAACAAAGCGCGCATACACAAAGGCCGTTCACAAATGTGAACGGCCTTTGTCGTTATCTATAAATCCTCGCCGACAACCGACAGTCGCGCCCTACTCCACCAGCACCGCGCCAGCCTGGCGCATCGTTGCCAGTGCTTCGCGGCCCCCTTCAGCCGTCACCGGCCGACAGCCCGCCACCAGCAACTGCACCTCGAACCCTTCGTGGCATCCATCGAGCACCGTGGCAAGGACGCAGACGTCAAGGGCCAGGCCGCCGACCCACAGCCGGCGAATGCCGTCGCGGCGCAGCTTGTCGGCCAGGCCGGTCTGGTCGAAGACGGACAGCTGATCCTGATCGAAACGGGTGCCCTTGGTAACCACCTCGGCGCCCTGCGGGGTCAGCAAGCCCGAATGAATGGCCGCCCCGTGCGTATCCTGCAGGCAGTGCAGCGGCCAGGAGCCGCCGTTAACGGCAAAGCTTGGATGGCCCGCCGGGTGCCAGTCGCGGGTCAAGAATATTGGCACCCCCTGCTCCGACGCGGCGGCGATCCACGGATTTAGCGCAGCAACAACTTCATCGCCTTCATCTATGGGCAGAGCACCGCCGGGACAAAAATCGTTCTGCACGTCGACCACCAGCAGCGCATCCCCTGGCCTGAACATCTCCTGCAGCTGAGCCATAAGACCTCCCTGGGCTGACAAAACCTTCCCTATCAATAAACCCTATAGGCAGGACCTTGTCCAGCGACTGACAAACCGAGGGGATTCTGCTCAGAGGGACGTCACCTCTTCGATGGCCTTCAGGGCGATCTCCAGCAACTCTTCCAGCACCGGCTCGTCGATGGTCAGGGGCGGCATAAAGTAGACCACATTGCCCAGCGGCCGCAGCAGGGCGCCGCGCTTAAGGGCCTGCTGATAGACCTGATAGCCCCGCCGTTCCTGCCAGGGATAGGGCGTCCGCTCCTGCTTATCGGCCACCATCTCCACCGCGGCGACCATGCCGCAGCGGCGGAATTCCCCGACCTGGGGCAACGCTTCAAAACGGGACGCGTAACGATCCATTACGGCCATCTTCGGTGCCAGGTTGGCCAGAATCTGTTCTTCGTCGAAGATATTCAGCACCTCGACGGCCAGAGCGCAGGCCAGGACATTGCCGGTATAGGAGTGGGAATGGAGAAAGGCCTTGAGGGTCTGATAGTCGTCGTAGAAAGCCCGATAGATCTCTTCGGTGGCCAGGGTCACGGAGAGGGGCATGTAACCGCCGGTGATGCCCTTGGACAGGCAGAGCAGATCGGGAGCTACACCGGCATGCTCATTGGCAAACAGCTTGCCGGTGCGGCCGAAACCGACGGCGATTTCATCGGCGATATAGTGCACCTGACTGGCATCGCACAGCTGGCGCAGTTTGCGCAGATAGGCGGGCGGGTAGATGCGCATACCGGCGGCGCCCTGAATGAGGGGCTCGATAATGACCGCGGCGATTTCATCCTGGCGCTCGGGGACCAGCTTGTGCAGATGCTCGAAACAGGGCGCATCGCAGCTGTCCCGGTGCAGACCGTAGGGACAGCGGAAGCAGTCGGGCCCTTGAGCCTGAAAGGTATCGAGCAACATGGGCCGGTAGACCTGCCGATAGAGATCGCAGCCCCCCACCGACAGGGCGCCCACCGTTTCGCCGTGGTAGGCCTCGGTCAGGGAGACAAAGCGGGTCTTGCCCGGTTTGCCGCACTGTTGCCAGTACTGGAAGCTCATCTTCAGGGCCACTTCCACCGCGGCTGAGCCGTTGTCGGCGAAGAACACCTTGCTCAGGTTGCCCGGAGTCAGTGCGCACAGGCGCCGGGCCAGCTCCACCGCCGGCTCGTGGGTGAAACCGGCGAAGATGTGATGGGCGATACGCCCGGCCTGCTCGGTCAGGGCGCGATTGAGGCGGGGATGGTTGTGACCGAACAGGTTGACCCACCAGGAGGAGACGCCGTCGATATAGCGCCGGCCGGCCTTGTCGATGAGATAGACCCCTTCGCCCCGTTCGATGGGGATGGGCGGCAGCGCTTCGTGGTCCTTTTCCTGGGTGCAGGGATGCCAGACATGCTGCCGGTCGTAACGAACGATATCCTGATAGTCCATGAGGAGTTCCTTGCGAACCGCTTTAAGAATTATTTCTGTTCCATCCCCTGTGACGAAGCCGGAGCGGAGCAGTCGACGGGCGAAACAGGTGGAAAAATGTCTGAGCGCCAGCGAGTTTTTTTCCACCCGTCCGGCGGCTGCGCAGCGCAGGGCACCCGAAGGGCAAGGAGCCGGGGCGCGGTTTTCTGTTTACTCTTTTGCCGCGCAGCAAAAGAGTACGGACCTATAACCCCAAAAAAGGTTGGCTCCCAAAGTCAGATGGATGATCAGGAGCTAGACCAACAAAACGGCGGGTCGCGTCCCGCCAGACGCCCTACTTTTTGTCCGAGCCAACAAAAAGTAGGCAAAAAATGGCTGCCACTGCGTGGGGCATTAGGTTGTCGGGCCAGCGGAGGTAACGACCGTTGTATCGTGTCGCAGCGGCGGCGGTTTCTTTGCAGCTCCCTCTCTTGCGGTAGTGATTGCAGAAGCCAGCGGTTCGAAGCTCTTGCGATACGGAGGCCTATGTTTTGCTGGGTTAAACCCAACAACAACCCATGCAACCAAACCGGTTTTGCCACCTGACCGGTTTCTGGCCGGGCAACCCGCGTCAATTACAGGGGGCTGCCGGCCGGGGCCGGCAAAGTTGAAGTTGCTAGTTGTATTTTCAGTGACTTAAAACTGATCACCTTTGTTTTGGTTATAGACCCGAAAGAGTAAGGCGTCGCGCG
>JAUWLU010000310.1 GCA_030613545.1 Desulfuromonadales bacterium | reverse complement strand
CCCTGGTGGGTTTCAGGCAACAACAGTTGGCTGGCTTGACATCAGAACATCTGGCTGTTTTCATCAGAATATGCACGCAAACAGCGTGGAGGGATTTCAAGCGCTCTGCCCCGCTTGATACTCAGTATATTCCCAACATTGATGGCGTCGCAAAAAGTCCACCCTTGTTGCAGTGCTTTTTCAGGACTTCGACATAACATATGTATGCCTTCACCCCTGAAAAACAACTACGCCTTGCAGGTCGAAATTTTTGCTTAGCCATCACATGACTTTTTGCGAAAGCATCAACGTTGGATGCCCTGTAGTGTTTACGGTAGGTCGCCCTAACTTAACTATTCCCTCACCAAGAGGAAACGAAATCAAGTATAATTTCGATTGAATTCGCAGCATCTACCGCCTGACACCGATAGGAGTAAAACAATGAACCGGCAGAAAAATGAGCGCGGCAAGGTACAGCCGTTGCGGGCGCGCTGGCGGACTGTTTTGCATGAGCTGATATTCGAAGCCGACACCCCGGCGGGGAAGGGTTTTGACGTATTGCTTATCGTCAGCATCCTGGCGAGCGTCGCGGCGGTGATGCTCGACAGCATCGGCGTGGTGCGCTTGCATTACGGCCGACTGCTCTACGTGATCGAGTGGTTCTTTACCTTGCTGTTCACCGCCGAGTATATTTTGCGTCTGATGTGCGTCGGCCGGCCGCTCAAGTACGCCGTCAGTTTTTACGGAGTGGTCGATCTGCTGGCGATCATTCCGACCTACCTCAGCCTGATCCTGCCGGGCAGCCAGTATCTGCTGGTCATCCGCATCCTGCGCATCCTGCGCATCTTCCGTATCCTGAAACTGGTCTCCTATGTTGGCGAGGCACGACTCCTCATGCAGGTACTGCGGGCGAGCGGCCGCAAGATCGCCGTCTTTCTCTTCACGGTGCTACCCCTGGTGGTTATCTTCGGCTCGCTGATGTACGTCATCGAAAATGAGGCAAGCGGCTTCACCAGCATTCCGCGCAGCATCTACTGGGCGATCGTCACCCTGACCACGGTCGGCTATGGCGACATCTCCCCGCAGACTGCCCTTGGCCAGACGCTGGCCTCGATGGTGATGATTCTCGGTTACAGCATCATCGCCGTGCCGACCGGCATCGTGACTGTGGAGATGTCAAAGACCTTCGGCCGCAAGGTGTCCACCCAGGCCTGCCCGGAATGCAGCGCCGAGGGGCACGACATCGATGCCCGTCACTGCAAGTTTTGCGGTGCGGAGTTGTAATCACAAATACGCCGTGGAAAGCCCGATTTCACCCCAAATCCCGCCACGCTGAATGCCCATAGCAAGATATTGTTTTCGTTTCGTCGTTGCGGCGTTGCGTGAGCATCTGTCTGCTATGCTGCTTCGATAAGCTGCCGCGTTTGAGTGCCGCACATAACCGGGCCAACCTCACTGGCATAAAACCGGTCTCCGGGCACAGAGTTCACTTACCCGAAGAGCAAAGCGGCCGGCTCTCGCTGGTGCCAGGCCGACGTTGCAGCACGGACCGGCTCAGTTGGCGCGTCGCGGGCAGTCGGACCGACCCGCTCCGGAGCCGCCCTTACCACCCCGGCCAGCCTTGGGATGATGGCCCCGCAGCCGCTGCAGCTTGCGGGCGAGGTCGGCCAACTCCTGCTGTTCAGGGGTCAGCAGCGCATAAATTTGGCTGTGGGCGCGGGCCCGGTTGACCATCAACTCGGTCTGCAACAGGTTCTTCTCGGCCGCCAGCTTGCGCAGCGCCTTTTCGTCAAAGTTCTTCGGCTCCACGGCCTGGCGCAACTGCCGACGGACTTCGGCCATCTTGGCGTGCAGTTTGTCAGCCTGTGCCCGGTTGGCCTCGCACAGTTTCTGCACCTCTGTTTGCTGCTCCGCGCTCAGGTCGAGTTTCTCGGACATGCGTTCCCAGTGCCCCTGCCGGGCCTCCACCCGACAGGGCCCATTGCCCCGCCGCGGTCCGTCCATCTCGCCACCACCGCGCTCCCAGGGAGCCGCCAGAGCAGTCAAACTGCCGCCCAGCACCAGGGCGCCGCACAGTACCATCAGCCAGATCTTCTTTTTCATGATATGCCTCCTTGTCGTTGCGGGCACCAGGGCCAAGGCCCCTGCCCTTTGCTCTTGTTTGTTTCATTGTCGCGGCCAGATCCTCGATGGCCGTCAGCGGGACGCGACCTGCTGATGGGTAAAGGAATACCAGACAAATTTGCAACAAATATGGAAGAATTGTGAAAATGCGCAGCGGCAGGATGAGATCGCTGGTATTGGCTGCTCGAGATGTGCTAGTAGGAATATATAGATA
>JAUWLU010000034.1 GCA_030613545.1 Desulfuromonadales bacterium | reverse complement strand
GGTCGCCGAATGCACGACGATATCGGCCCCGTGAGCCAGGGGGTTGACCAGAAACGGTGCCGGCACGGTATTGTCGATGACCAGCGGCACACCATTCTCGTGAGCGACAGCGGCCACCGCGGCGATATCGAGGGTATCGAGCTTGGGGTTGCCGAGGGTTTCAGCGAAAACCGCCCGGGTCTTGTCGTTGATGGCCCCGCGGAAATTCTCCGGATCACTCGGGTCGACAAAGCGCACCGTCACCCCCAGTTGTGGCAGGGTATAACGAAACAGGTTGTAAGTGCCGCCGTAGAGGCTGGTCGAAGCGACGATCTCGTCGCCGGCATGGGCCAGGGTCAGCAGCGCCAGCGAGATGGCCGACTGACCGGAGGCCACCGCCAGACCGGCCACCCCGCCTTCAAGGGCGGCGACGCGCTTTTCCAGCACGTCGGTGGTCGGGTTCATCAGCCGAGTATAGATATTACCGAACTCTTCCAGGCCGAAGAGCCGCGCGGCATGGTCGGCATCGTCAAAGACGTAGGAGGTGGTCTGATAGATAGGTACGGCCCGCGACTTGGTGGTCGGATCAACTTCCTGGCCGGCATGCAGAGCCAGGGTTTCGGCTCGGTAGTGTGTTTCGCTCATGATATGGTCCCCTTATGTGACGAATGAATAGATGATGGCGTCGCAAAAAGTCCGTCCTACTGCGTTACAGCGTTTTTTCAGGACTTCGACATACCCTATGTATGCCTTCACCCCTGAAAAACCACTACGCCTTGTAAGTCGAAAATTTTGCTTAGCCATCTCATGTCTTTTTGCGAAAGCATCAATAGATGAATAGCGTTGGTTGATTAATTTTTTTATTGCAGAGGCACGCAGCCGCCTCAGAACGGGACGTCTTCCGTCTCCATGGCCAGCAGATCGATATGCAGTTTGCGATGGCGCAGCAGTTCCCCTTCGCCGCTGATAATCTTGCACACCTCGGCCACCTGAAAACTGGCGGTCGCCCCCGGCGTGAAGGACGGGTTGCCGAGCTGGCTCTCAACCCCCGGACTGTCATCGGAATGACCGTAAAGTTTTTTGATAATTTCATCCCCGGGGTACTGGGTGCTCACATGGCCGTACCAGCCGGCAATGGCCCCGTGCACCAGGGGTACGCCCAGCTCCCGGCAGACAATGTCCAACGCCTTGCGAGCGGCGACGTTGTCCACGGCATCGACCACCACATCGGCACCGGCCACCAGCCTGGCCCCGTTGTCCCCGTCGAAGGCCTTCTCAACAGCCACCAGGGTCACCGCCGGATTGATATCGTTGACTCGAGCCTTGGCCGTCAGGGCCTTGGAATGACCGAGCAACCGCGGCGAAGACAACAGCTGCCGGTTGAGGTTGTGTTCTTCAAAAACATCCGGGTCGATGGCGATAATTCGGCCAACCCCGAGCCGCGCCAGCTGCTCGATAACATAGCCACCCAGTCCACCGCAGCCGATCACCGCGACACAGCTGCAAAACAGCTTGTGTTGCTGTGCGGTGCTGAGCATCTGGCGGTTGCGTTGATAACGTCCCGGCAGCCAACCGGCTTTCAGCATCGCCTCTTCCACCGCGCCCAGACTCATTGAGAACTTCTCGGCAGCGAGAACCTGACTTTGCCAGGGTATGAGATCCCCTGACGCCTCAGCAGCAAAAAACTCTTCCAACGCGCTCATCTCA
Organism: Desulfuromonadales bacterium; assembly: GCA_030613545.1. Taxonomy (GTDB): domain Bacteria; phylum Desulfobacterota; class Desulfuromonadia; order Desulfuromonadales; family Syntrophotaleaceae; genus Syntrophotalea_A. Next base: position 16,777 of record JAUWLU010000034.1, on the reverse strand, counting down.
GCCTCCTCCCACTAAGGGAAAAATAGACAGGGTATCTCCTTCGTGCAGCTGCAAACCCTTACCCACATGACGGGCGTTGAGTAATATGGCCCCCAACTCATGATTGGGCAGGCACAGGTCGTCAATCACCTCGCCGACAGTAGTCTGCTCGGGGTAATCCCGTTGCGACTCCTTAAAGCGCCCCTTGCGAAAGGTGGCAAACAATTTAACCGTCACCGTCATGACTCTCTCCTCGTATTGGTCGTCCGCAACCGATGGCCCATTCTCGGTGCAACAATCCCTCGTCACAAACCCGCTCTTCCCTCGTGTTTATTATTTTTATTATTGACCATTTTTGTCAAGTTATATTTTTAGCGCCATTTCAGGCCAAGGCTGGCAATAGGCGTTTAAATAAGTTTAGGCTATCGCCACCACATTGCAAGAAACGGCCATAACCAGCAAAAAATTGAGCGGTCAACTGCGGCTTTTATTCGTTGCGGACGTTTTATTATTGACTATATCGCTGTGGTTTCTGTATTTTGTAATCAACTTTGATGCTTTCGCAAAAAGGCATGAGATGGCTAAGCAAAAATTTCGATCTACAAGGCGTAGTGGTTTTTCAGGGGTGAAAACATACATAGAGTATGTCGAAGTCCTGAAAAAACGCTGTAACGCAGTAGGACGGACTTTTTGCGACGCCATCAACTTTTACTCGAAAGCAAGCGTCGTCAGCCCTCACCAACAGCACCAGAACACCACAGGAAGGAAAACCATGGAGCGCAACGAAATCCTCGAATGGCTGAAAACCGATGACGAAGGGAAATTGCAGGCCTTGTGGCAGCAGGCAGACCGGGTGCGACAAGAAAACGTCGGCAACAACGTGCATCTGCGCGGCCTGCTGGAATTCTCTAACAACTGCTCTAGAGACTGCCACTACTGTGGACTGAGAGCCGGCAACCGTAAAATCGAGCGTTACCATATGCCGGAAGAAGAAATCATGGCCTGCGTTCAGGAGGGAACCGATTACAAATACGGCACGGTAGTGCTGCAATCGGGTGAAGACCTGGCCCTGGATGTGGAATGGATGGCACAGCTGATTCGCCGCATTAAACAGGAGACTCCCCTGGCCGTGACCCTCAGTCTCGGCGAACGAAGCCGCGAGGAACTGGCCCTATGGCGCCAGGCCGGTGCCGACCGCTACCTGCTCCGCTTCGAAACCTCCAACGAGCCCCTTTACCAGCGCATTCACCCTGCCCGCCCGGGCAGCGACAGCAATCGCATCGACCTGCTGAAGGCCATCGGCGAACTCGGCTACGAGGTCGGCAGCGGCGTGATGATCGGCATCCCCGGCCAGACCTACGAGGATCTTGCCAACGACATCGGGCTGTTTCGCACCCTCAATCTCGATATGATCGGGGTCGGTCCGTTCATCGCCCACCACGACACCATGCTCGGCCAGACCGCTAAGGCTGAGGCGGTGTTATCGCCCAATCAGGTGCCCAACACCGAGTTGATGACCTACAAGGCCATTGCCCTGACCCGCATTCTCTGCCCTCGGGCCAACATTCCGGCCACATCGGCCCTGGCCACCCTCAACACCCCGACGGGCCGCGAACTCGGCCTGTCCCGCGGCGCCAACGTGGTGATGCCCAACCTGACGCCAAAAAAATACCGGGCCTTGTATGAAATTTATCCGGCCAAGGCTTGCATCGATGAAACAGCCGCCGATTGTCGGGCCTGCATGCATGGTCGCATCCGCTCCATCGGACGCGATGTGGGCACCGGACGCGGCGACTCGGAGAACCGCCAGGCCAGCTGACAAGGTCCATTCGGGCTTGCATCTCTGCACTTTTGCGCGCCATTGATACAGAACGGGACCGCCCTTCGGCGGTCCCGTTATTGACCCTTAAACATCTTAAACCCGCATTCATTGCGGGAAACTTTATAGTCTAACCCGACGAAGCGACTGTTGATTAAACCGTTGAAAGAACTATTGCTTTATGGTAATAATCAACTTCAATTCGGCTGAAAGGAGCCTTTAGTGAGACTTTCCACCAAAAGCCGTTACGGCCTGCGAGCCCTGTTTGATATGGCCTACAATGCCGGCAATTTGCCGATTCAGGTCAAGGAAATATCCCGGCGACAGAACATTTCGCCCCGCTACCTGGAGCAGATTTTTCAAAGCTTCAAGAAGGCTGATATCCTGAAAAGCAAAAAAGGCCCTCAGGGCGGCTACTTTCTGGCCAAACGACCGGAGGAGATCACCGTCCGGGATATCGTTCAAGCGGCCGAAGGCGACACCCTGCTGGTCAACTGCACCTGCGAGGAAAAGGACGGTCAACCGGCCTGCGCCTTCAATGGCCAATGTGTCACCCAGACGGTCTGGCACGAAGCCACCGCTCTGCTCAACGACTACTTTTCCAGCCTGACCCTCAAGACCCTCTGCGAGCGGGGCCAGGCCATGGGTCTCAAGCGCGAATCGAATCACAAATTCATGTACTATATCTAGTCGTTTCAACGCCCGCCTTCCATGTCGTTGGTCATCCCAGCGATAAGTTTAGCGACCTGCTCCCCTGCCCTGATCTTCTTTCTCTGCCCGTCTTCTGCATATTTATTTTTGACCGGCGGATTCTTTCCGTTTACTCTATAGCAATATTTATAAGGGACTGGTCCCTTTGCCGAACGTTGCGGTATTCTCTCGCACTATTTGATTCCTGGAGGTTTGCACCCGATGAGCGATTGGAAACGTTTTCTTGCCGACCCGGTCATCGCCTATTTTTCCATGGAAATCGGCCTCAGCGTCGACATTCCCACCTACAGCGGCGGTCTCGGCATTCTGGCCGGCGACACCATCAAGGCGGCAGCCGATCTGAAACTGCCGATGGTCGCCATCACCCTGGCCAGCCGTAAAGGCTATTTTCGCCAATCGATCAATGGTCAGGGCTGGCAACAGGAAGCACCCAGCGAATGGTCGCCGGAAAAGATTCTGGAACTGATGCCGGTAAAAGCCCTGGTCTCCATCGAAAATCGAGACGTCAAGGTTCAGGCCTGGCTTAAACGGGTCAAAAGTCCCGCCGGCGGCGAAGTGCCGGTGCTCTTTCTCGATACGGATATCGAGGGCAACCAGCCTCAGGATCGAGCCATAACCGATCATCTCTACGGTGGCGACAACGAATACCGCCTCAAGCAGGAGATCGTGCTCGGCATGGGCGGCGCCCGTATCCTCGCCGGGCTCGGCTTTCGGGTGCGCAAATACCACATGAACGAGGGCCACGCCAGCCTGCTGACTCTGGAGCTGCTCAACCGCACTCGTCGCCCCGTGGAAGACACCTGGGACGAACGCAACTCCTGGGAACCGCGCAAGGTCATGCAGCAATGCGTCTTTACCACCCATACCCCGGTGATGGCCGGCCACGATCGCTTTCCCTACGATCTGGTGCAACGGGTTCTGGGAGAAGAGGTGCCGCTCTTCCTGCTGCAGGAATTGGGCGGCAAGGATGAGCTCAACATGACCCTGCTGGCGTTGAATCTCAGCCGCTACGTCAACGGCGTGGCCAAAAAACATGGCGAGGTCTCACAGGCCCTGTTTCCCGGGTTTGAGATTCACGCCATCACTAACGGCATTCATCCCTTCACCTGGGCCTCTCCCTATATGGTCAAGCTCTTTTCCCATTACTTTCCGAGCTGGGGTATCGAGCCGGAGCTGCTGGTGCGGGTCGACATCATTCCCGACCAGGAAATATGGGAAGCCCATGCCGGCGCCAAGGCGATGCTTTTTCAGTACGTCGCCGAGACAACCGGCATTCAGCTCGATCCTGAGCTGTTGACCATCGGTTTTGCCCGCCGAGTGGCAACCTACAAACGGAGCAATTTGATCTTTTCCGACATCGAGCGCCTTTTGAAGATTGGCCAGGGCAAGATTCAGCTGCTGTTTGCCGGCAAGGCCCATCCCCACGATCAGCCGGGCAAGGAAATCATTCACACAATCATTGGCGAGATCGAAAAGCTGCGGGGGCAGATCGAGATCATCTATCTGGAGAATTACGACATGCAGATCGCCAGTCTGCTGATCCCCGGTGTCGATCTGTGGCTCAACAATCCCATGCGCCCCCTGGAGGCTTCGGGAACCAGCGGCATGAAAGCCGCCCTCAACGGCGTGCCCAACTTCAGCGTGCTGGACGGCTGGTGGATCGAAGGCCACATCGAAGGGATCACCGGCTGGTCCATCGGCCCGCCGCCTCACGGCAACTCGATCGATCAGAACCACACCGACGAAGATGTCCACGATCTCTACGACAAACTGGAAACAATCATTCTGCCCCTCTACTACGAGGATCGGCCGGGCTGGATCCGAGTGATGAAAAACGCCATCGGCAAAAACGCCTACTACTTCAACACCCAGGTGATGATGCGCCGCTATGTCACCGAAGCCTACTTTCGCTAAGCCGCTTCAGGGCCGCCGTTCAGGCGGCCCTTTTTTTACCACCGTTACAGCCGAACTTCCCACCTGCGGATTGTCACCGTGGTACTAGCGACAGCCTCCTAGAGCTGGCACTGGCTTCGCAATCGCAGTTGCTGCTGCTCGTTGAACCCTTTTTCACCCTCAATGTCACCCTGCGCATGGCCGCTAGCACGCAACTACAGATGCTGATGCCCATCTCCTGCGAGCTTCAGGAATAACCGCCTGCATTCGCCACAGCCTTTCCATCCAGACGCCCTGGTACTGCGCTGCAATGAAACGGTTGACGCCTTTCAACTCAGCCGATAAGATGCCTTCCATCTCTCATCCGCAGCAGAGGACGGTCATGCATATACAGGATATTTTCGCCGCCAATCCAACCACATTTTCCTTTGAGTTCTTTCCGCCAAAAACGGATAAGGCCGCGAACAGGCTCTACGAGACCATTCGCCAGTTAGAGCCCCTGATGCCGCACTTCACCTCGGTGACCTACGGCGCCGGCGGCTCGACTCGCGAACGGACCCATGAGCTGGTGATGCGCATTCACGAGCAGACCGAGCTCGACCCCATTCCGCACCTGACCTGCGTCGGCAGTCCCGCAGAAGAGATTGAGCAGATCCTTGCCTGCTACGCCGCGGCAGGCGTCAGCAACATCCTCGCCCTGGCCGGCGATCCTCCCCCCGAGCAACCGAACTACGATCGCTCGCAGGATGCCTTTCCTCAGGCCGCCGATCTGGTGCGCTACATCCGCCAGTTCAACGAGCGGGGCCTGCATCCCGACCAACGCGGATTCGGTATCGGCGTAGCGGGCTTCCCCGAAGGGCATCCCGGAACCCCCAATCGGCTGCTGGAGATGGATTACCTCAAGGCCAAGGTCGATGAAGGAGCCGATTACATCTGCACCCAGCTCTTTTTCGACAACCGCGACTTTTACGATTTTCGCGAGCGCTGCCTGCTGGCCGGCATCACCGTGCCCATCATCGCCGGCGTCATGCCCATCGCCTCGGTTGAGGGCATGAAACGCATGGCCGACCTGGCCGGGGGCACCCGCTTCCCCGCCGCCCTGCTGCGCTCCGTGCAGCGCTGCCAAAACGATCCCGAAGCCGTGCGCAACATCGGCATTCACTGGGCCACCGAACAGTGCCGCGATCTCCTCGACAATCAAGTACGGGGCATTCACCTCTACACCCTCAACAACTCGGATGCCACCAAGCTGATCTTCCTTCGGCTCGGCCTCAAAACCCAACAAAAAACCGCCTGACAAACTAAGTTGTCGGGCGGTTTCTCAATTCCTTTTCAGCAACGCTCTGCAACTGACCTTTGGGTGGTTGCGTCGCAATTTCTGTTATGGAAATTCAATTAGGTGCCGGCAGCTCTGGGTCAATGCAGCAGTGCCTCCAACGTTCCCGCCAAAGCGGTAAAGACGTTGTAGCTCGGCAAAACGCCTTCTCGAATGCCATCCAGCAATTGACGGTAACTGGCCAGGCGGCTTGGCCGTGCGCCGAAAAAGGCGCTCTGGTCACCACCGTTCTTACTCCAGACAGCCAAAGGCAAAGTGAAGCCCAACTCGGCAATTTTGTCCAGTAGCGTTCGACGGGCCAACCGGTCCCAGCGACTGCTGACCGGTACCTGCAGAAGACGTTGCTCCAAAGTCGCCAGTTCGAGAAAGTTCCCTACTTCGGCATAGAGCTTGGCGGCAACTTCCAGATCCTGGCCGGTTTTGGTCGCCAGGGAAACCACGGGCAGGAAATGACGAAGCCAGGGCAGCAGAACTACCCGCCAGGCATGGTCGTCACTGATGCCCGCATCGCGCAGACGCTGCTGTTCCCCTTCTATTTCTTGCCGCGTTGCTGCCGGCAACAACTGCTGCTGAATGGCGACAAAGGTCTCGAGATCCTCTGCCATGCTGCTCAGCAGCGGCTCCTCCGGCACAATATCCATGTCCTGCAGCAAACTCCAGCGACACAGAGCCTCAAGACAGGATTCCAGGCGGTGCAGCAGCCCATACTGCTCTGCAGGCGGCAAACGGTTGTCGAGAGCAGCGATCTGCCGCCGCAAGGAGCCCCCTTCCAGCAACAGGTCAAAGGCCAGGTAGGCAGATACCACCTCGGCTGTGGCAGCCCCGGTCTCTTCGGTCAGGCGATGAATGAAGGTACAGCCGGCCTGATTGATCAGGGCATTGGTCAAGGCTGTCGCCGCAATCTCTGGCGCCAGGGGATGATTTACTAAAAAACCACCAAAGCGATCCTGCAGCAGTTGCGGAAAATAATCGACAAGATACTGTTGACCGACCGGCCGCTTCGGCAGGCTGCTGGTCAGCAGTTTTTGCACAAGATGCATCTTGCTGTAGGCCAGTAGCGCCGAAAGCTCTGGGCGGGTCAGGAACTTGAACCCACGATTCTGCAATCTTTCCGTCGTCGGCAGCGATTCGCTCTGCCGATCGAGCAGGCCGGTATTGACCAGATGCTCAATCAGCGCCATGAAGGGCGCCGGATCATCTTCGCAGCGCTGCTTGTCGAGACTCAGGCACAGGCTCTGGCCGTAACAGTCGGCCAGCACCGCATCGCTAACAGCCTCGGTAAGATCCTCCAGCAACTTATCCCGCTCCTCGCAACAACCAAGAACACCCTGCTCCTGCAGTTGAAGCAACAGGATCTTGATATTGACCTCATGATCGGAACAGGCCACGCCGCCAGCATTGTCGATGCCGTCGGTATTGATTCGGCCACCGGCCAGGGCGTAGTCGATGCGAGCCTGTTGAGTAAAGCCGAGATTGCCCCCCTCACCCACCACACGCACCCGTAGTTGCTGGGCATCGACCCTCACCTCGTCGTTGGCCCGGTCGCTGACCTGCTGATGGGTTTCGCTGCAGCTCTTGACATAGGTACCGATACCACCGTTCCATAATAGATCGGCGGAAGCCGTCAGCAGCAGCCGAATCAAGCCGGGGCCATCGGTCGAGGCATGAGAGACACCCAGCCAGCCACGGACTTCTTTGGAAAGAGGAATATCCTTGGCGTCTCTGGAAAAGACCCCTCCTCCCTGAGAAATGAGGTCGGGATTGTATTCGTCCCAGCCAAGACGCAGATTGTACAGTCGTTGCCGCTCGGCAAAGGAGCGACCCGAATCGGGATCGGGATCGATAAAGATGTGCCGATGGTTGAAAGCCGCCACCAACCGAATTTGTTGGGAGCGCAGCATACCGTTACCGAACACGTCGCCGCCCATATCGCCGATGCCGATCACCGTTATCGGCTGCCGCTGAATGTCGACGTCCATTTCGCGAAAGTGACGCTGCACGCTGACCCAGGCACCGCGCGCGGTGATGCCAAGTTTTTTATGGTCATAGCCGTGAGAGCCACCGCTGGCAAAGGCATCACCCAGCCAGTAGCGATAGTTTTCAGCGATGGCATTAGCGGTATCCGGCAGATGCGCGGTGCCCTTGTCGGCAGCAACCACCAGGTAGGGATCATCGCCGTCGTAAATCACCACCCCCGGCGGATGAACCACCTGACCGCCAACGCGATTGTCCGTTACATCGAGCAGCGCCGTCATGAAATCGCGATAGGCCACTTCGGCCAGGGCAGCCCCTTCGGCTCGATCGAGGAAAGGCGTTTTCACTCGAAAGCCGCCCTTGGAGCCGGTCGGTACGATAAGGGCGTTCTTGGTCATCTGAGTCTTCATCAGACCGAGTATTTCGTTGCGCAGATCCAGGCGTTCGGACCAGCGAATGCCCCCTCGGGCTATCTTGCCGCCGCGCAGGTGAATACCTTCCATGGTGGCACTGTGAACAAAAATCTCAAAACGGGACCGCGGATGATCCAGGTCGAGAATCCCCAGGGTATCGAGTTTTATGGCCACGGGATGCTGCTCGGCATCGGAACGGAAGAAATTGGTTCGCACCGTGGCATCGATAAGATTGAACAGAGACCGCAGAATGCGGTCCTGGTTGATATCCGTCACCTTCTTCAGGGAAGTCGTCAGTTCCTGCCGCAGGGGCGGCAGCAGCAGCTCCTCTTTTTCCAGGGCCGCCTCGGCTTCCCCTCCATTGGCGAAACGAGCCGTGAAATAGCGGTTGAGCAGCAAGACGACCTGCGGGTTGTCGACCAGTGCCGCCATCGCCCGGGCCTGGCCGTAGGGACCACCCAACTGAATATAGTAATGGATGTAACAGCGAAACACATCGATCTGCCGCCAGGAAAGGCCACAACTCAGCAGCAGGCTGTGCAGTCGGTCGTTCGCCACCTGCCGCCGACGCACGGCTTGCAGGGCTTCGATGAGCAGCCCGCGGATTTCATGGCCCAGGGGCCCTGCACTATCGTCGTAGCGGCGCACGGCAAAACTTTTGATAAAGACCACTCGATCTTCGGCAGCCACCTCAAAGTCCAGTTCTTCGACCACCGCCAGGCCGAAATTTTCCAGCACCGGCATCAGTTCATTAAGATACGTTTCCCGCAGGCTGTAAAACTGCAGCCGGCAGAATCCCTTCAAGGCGACGAAGGGCCCCCACAGAGCGAAATGTTCCTGGCCATCGGTCAACAGCTGTTCGATGGCTCTAAGATCACGCAGGGCAAAGCGGGGATGGACCAGGGTAAGATATTCCCGACAGAAGGCTGTCTGATACCGGCGCCACAGCTTTCCCCCCTCGGCCAGCCCGTAGGCCTTCTCCAGCAGCTGCCGCAACTTGCTGTGCCAGGGTTGGCCGATGCGGCTCAGGCCACGCTGCAGACGGGACAGATCGAGGCGCACCGCCTGCCGGGGGGAAGCCAGGGATACGTGCAGGGTCACATAGTCGGACAGAATCTGCATCACCCGCACATCGACGGAATCGCTGTGGCAACAGCGGCGCAGGTAGTTCTCCATACGGCTCAGACTGTCGCGAGCGTAAAAATCGCGGGGCATCATCACCACCAGGGTCAGGCCTTGGACGGCCAGACTCGGCACCGCCACTACTCGCACCGTTTCATATCGATAGAGGATGGTAAAGGAGCGGGCCACCTGTTGCAGTTCGGCTTGGCCCATGAAGAACAATTCGACCTTGGGAAAAGAATCGAGCAGCTCAAAGGTTTTGCGATAGTCGTGGCTGTCGGGGCGAATGGACAGATCGTGCAACGCGCTGGCAATACGCCGCCGCAGAACCGGCACGTCGCTGCTCTGCTGTAGACTGCTCTGACGGGTGAATACGCCGAGAAAGGCATGTTCACACCAGCTGTTGGCGCCCGGTTCGCGCAGACCGATGTAAAAAAGCTTTTCGGCCCAGTGAAAAGGACTCGGCCGTTCGGTATGGGCGACCACCACCGGACCGCTGCGCAGCAGCTGCTCACCGAAACTGGCGTCCGTATCCACCGCCTCCCGTTCTTCACAGCAGGCCAACTCCCGCCAGTGAGGGGTCATGCCGAGGGCCGATCCCGGTTCCTGGCAAATCCAGACCTGCCCCTGATCATCGCGCCGAACCTCGATGGCACGATAGGAAACCGGCTGAAAGTTGCCGTCGTGCAGCCATTTCCAGAAATGCTGAAACTGCTGTTTGGCAGCGATGCTGGTGAGATGGGCCAGTTGCTTTTCCATGACACTGCGATCTTCTGCAAGCAGCTGCATGGCATGGAGTTGCTCCTGCACCCTCATCAGCAGCGGGCCGAGTTGCTTTTCGACGACCCCCTTGAGGGCAATGAGAATAAAGGAGTCGGCCTGCGCATTGTGGCCTCGGCCGGAGCAGAGGCGCCGGCCCTTGCGACCCATTCGAGTATGGAGAACGGGGTGCGCGAACACCCGAAAGCGTACATCTCGCCGTTTAAGAAAGGTCTGAATGGCATCAAACAGAAAGGGCACATCGGGAGAGCAGACCAGCAACAACATCTGCCCGGCAAGCCCTGAAGGCAGGATCTGGACCTCGCCCCGCTCGGGGCGAGTTTCGATAGCATGCATAAACTCTTTGAGCAAATCGGCCAGCTCGCGGGGAGACAGCCCTTCGACCAGTGAGGGCGAAGCGTGATTTTTAAGGGCTTTGCTCAGCTGCGTCAGCCGGCGCAGGGTGTCGCGGGTCGTTTCCTGATCGAGGAGAGCCGCAGCGAGATCGAGCTGTTCGGCCAGTTGCGCCCTGAGATTGACACCGGTCTGCACCTGAATTTTCATTACATTTCACTCCCGATGACCATCAGGATGCTAATAACTGCAAGAAATTCCTCTAATAGAACTTATTTGACGTCTCCCAAAAGCATAACAAACATCGACGAAGCGGCCAAGCGCAGGATGAATGAATGGAGGCCTTTAGCCAAATCAAGGCTCAGGAACGACGGCTCTGAAAGGTCTGCATGGCGGCCTGGCGCCAGAAGGTGATCTCATTAGCGGGGATGCCGGCCATCTCACCGAAATGACGTGCAACCTTGGCATCAAATTGCCATACCGGATAGGGCAAGCCACCGATAACCCGGTTGAAAAACAGTGCCTCCGGCAACAGCAGGACCACCGCTGCGGCAATGCCGAGCACATGTTCAGGGCTTTCCAGGTAACCGAGGGAAGCGATCAATGCCGAGGCGGCCGCCGGAGGATGAACGCATTTGCAAAGGACCATCAGGAAACAAGCCAAGCCCATGGAGCAGGCCACAACTACCTCCCGCTGCCAATTAGTGCCCATCCGGAAACCCCGTAGGGGCACGGGGTCAATTTCCATATGGGAAACGAGCGATTTTTCGCAAGGTCAAGGAAATCAAACGGTTGCGCGGAGGCGTAGCTGTCTACGCCGCACCATTCCGCAGGACAGCGGAATGGGACAGCCTTTGGCTGCCTGATGGGCGAGGGCCATGGAGGGTCCGAGTCACAAGCAAGCGTGCAGATTGACACCGAGATTGCGAAAAAGGGCCGTTTCCGGATGGAAACCAATTTGCCTCCCTGCTCGCCACCTTCAGTATTTAGGCAAAACCATCATCGACAGGACCGAAACAATCCACGTACACTATTCGTTTGACTGGCTATCACCGAACCGGCTAGTATGACCATCCTGAGACTCAAACCGTTGAAACAACGAAAGAAATACCATGAACCTGGCCCTGGTTGCCATCCACATCGATCACTCTTTGCGGGCCGTCCCTCTGGGCACGGCCATGCTTGCAGCCTCTGTCGAGCGGGACCTTGGCGAACAGATCGTCACCACCCTGGTCAACTGTACCCTGCAGCAGTCTGCTGTCGACTGTACGGCACAGATTCTCAGCCATCATCCGGACGCCGTCGGGCTATCCATAACGGTCTGGAACCGCGATCTGGCTCTGGATATCGCCCATCGCCTTAAAGACGCTTGCCCGGGGCTCACCCTGTTTGCCGGCGGGCCGGAGGTTACAGCCGCCCCTCACGATCTGGCGCAGGCCGAGGAACTCGACTTTGTGCTGACGGGCGAAGGCGAACATAAGTTGGTTGCGGCACTGCAAGCCTTGCTGCAGGGTCAGACGCCAAACGGTTCAGCCTTATTGGCCGCGGAGAGCATTGCCGACCTGGGTGATCTGCCCTCCCCTTACCTGACGGGCATGCTGCGGCCGACCCGCGGCGGTGGCGCCTTGTGGGAACTTTCCCGCGGCTGCCCCTACCGGTGCGATTTCTGCTTTGAATCTCGGGGCAGTGTGGTGGTACGCCGTTTTCCCCTGGACAGGGTGCGGGCCGAACTCCAACTATTTGCCACCTTGGGTGTCAGTGAGGTGTTCGTTCTCGATCCGACCTTTAACTATCACAAGGAAACGGCCAAGGAACTGCTGATAATCATGGCGGAAGATGGCCGGGGGCTCCATTTCAGTCTGGAAATCCGTGCCGAACTGATTGACCGGGAACTGGCGGAACTGTTTGCCGCCATCGACTGTTCGCTGCAGATCGGTCTGCAGAGCGCCGATGCGGCGGTTCTTCGATCGATCAACCGCGATTTCGACCAGGAAGAATTCAATGACAAGGTGCTGCTGCTGCATCAGGCGGGGGTGAGCTACGGCTTCGACCTCATCTATGGCCTGCCTGGCGACAGCCTGGCAGGATTTCTTGCCAGCCTCGACTTTGCCCTAAGCCTGATCCCTAACCACCTGGACATCTTTCCCCTGGCGGTGCTGCCCGGCACTCGGCTGGCGGATACCGCCACCGAACTGGGGCTGGAATACCAACGTCAAACCCCTTACCGGGTCCGTTCTTCCACTACCTTCAGTGCCGCTGAAATGACTCAGGCGGCCCGCATCGGGGCCGCCTGTGACTTCTTCTATAATCGGGGACGGGCGGTGCCCTGGTTTGCCATGGTGCTGGATGGCCTGGAGCTGCCGCCATCCGAATTCTTTACTCGCCTCGCCGCTGCCTTGCCTGAAACCTTGCCGGCCGATCCGCTGCCGATGCAGCAGTGCTTTGTCAGCGATCAGTTCGAGCAGCGGCGGCAGCCGGAGGTTGCCGCTCTGGCCGCCGATCTGATTGCCTACTTCGGCGCCGTTGAGCCGTTGCTTGACGCCCCCGCCGTCGAGCCGCAGCCTAATTCGGCAGCAGGCGAGCTCTATCTCAACCCGCACTCTCGCTTTGTCCCCTTCAACCACGACCCGCAGCAGCTGCTGCAACACCTGGCCGACGACATTACCGAGCTGGAAGAACTGGCCTTTTTCGTGCCGCGGGTCGACAGCGACTATTTCTGCTACATTTTTCAGGATGCCCTGCAGCTCTACCCCCTCAACCCGGCGCAGAGGGACTATCTGAAAAGTCTCGCCTCCTCCACGCCTAGCGTTCCCCCATCGCCGGATTTTGTTGCCGACGCCCTGGCGGCCGGCATAATATACCGCAACCCTTGACCATCGGGGGCTTGGGAGGCCACAGCCCGCCTTTGCAGACCTGTTGCATCCTCAGCGTCCAAACCACTTCTTTTTACTGCTGAAAACCACCACCTGATTACGACCTTTTTTCTTGGCCTGAAACATCGCCTGATCGGCAAAGCTGATCATTTCATTTTTGGTGTACGGTTCCTCGGCCGGCATCATGGCGAACACCCCGAAGCTGGCGGTGATATGACTACTCTGGCGCTCGTGCTCGAAGTTGTGCCGAGCAATGGCCAGGCGCAGCTTTTCGGCCACCGCCTCGGCCTCCTCGATAACCGTCTCCGGCAGCACCAGCGCAAACTCTTCACCGCCGTAGCGAGCAAACAGATCGTATTCCCGCAACTCATTGCGGCACACCTCGCAGAACTGACGCAGCATCTCGTCGCCGACCTGATGACCGAAGGTGTCGTTTAGTTGCTTAAAATGATCGATGTCGGCCAGCACCAGCGCCAGCGAACGGCTATAGCGCCGGGAGCGGTTGATTTCCTGATCGAGAAAGTTCTGAAAGTAGCGATGGTTGTAGGCCTGAGTCAGGCCGTCGATGTTGGCCAGCAGCTCCAGCTGGCGGTTTTTCTTTTCCAGTTCGGCGGTCAGCAGCTCCAGTTTAACGCTTTTCTCCACCAGAGCCCGATTCATCTCTTCGTAACTGAGGTTGAGCACACTCAACTCAGCATTGGCGATCTGCAGAATCTCGGCAATGGATTTCTGCTCGCAGATACTGAATTCGAAATAGTCGGCGGTCTGGTTCACTTCGGAGTGAACGGTGTCGAGAAAATCCTTCAAAACCCGCTCTTCCAGACCGAGGAGTTGCTGCGCCTGGTCATGGAAACGCGCCACGATCGCTTCCGGCGCTTTGCTGCGATAGACCCTGGATAACAGACCGGATAGATAGACGACCTGGCAGAGCCGCTTGATGTTTGCATCGCTGCCGTCATAGCCGGCGGGCTCGTCATGATGGCGCAGGGGCAGCACCAGGGCATCGGGGAACCCCCAGCCGCGCGTCACCTCGCTGCCGATATAGGCATGATCGGCGCCGATCAGATCGTTTTCGGCCTGACAACGGTTGCTGCCTTCTTCTTCGATGGCCTGTTCGACCTGCCGGTATTGGTCGGGAAAGGCGCGGGCCAGAATCAGCACTCCCAGATTCTGCAACAGCCCGGCCACAAAAGCCTCTTCGGCAGCGTCCTTGTCGATCGCCGCCATCAACCTGCGCGCGGCAACCGCTTCGGTAAGGGACTGCTGCCAGAAGCGGGCATAGTTGAAATTGCCGTCGTCGCTTCGACTGGGCTGCAGAAAAGAAAAAGACAGCACCAGGCTGCGCACCGCATTGGTACCGAGAATGGAAGTGGCCTGCTGAATGGTGACGATGGACTGGGGAAAACTGTAAAAGGCCGAATTGACCACCTTGAGAATCTTGGCCGAAAGGGAGATATCCTTGGACACCAGCTCGGCGATATCGCTGATGGTGGTGTCCTCCCTGGCGGTAATGGTAATCAGCCTCGATGCCACCGGAGAAAGGGTCGGCAGCACATCCAACTGCAAGACTGTTTTTAAGACCGCTTCCTTATTCATAAAGTAATGCTCCCTATAGACCGACCGGCAACCATTGGGACGGCTAATGAACAATCATGACAATTCTGTAATTACCCCACAAAAATGGCATCATTTCAACTACTTTATTCTGCCTTCGCCGAACGAAATAAACCTGAAAACCGGGTCTGTCCTGAAGCCCGCAAGTTTTACGGTATCATATACCGAAGTGCATGGTAACAGGCGCGGCCATCCGAGCTATTCACCAGAGAGGACCGATGAAAACATTCCTGCTCGAGCTGCTGATCTGCCCGGCCTGTCTGCCGGAAGAAAGACCCCTGCAGGCTGTCGCACTCGATGTGCAAAAGCAGGATATTGTTTCAGGCCAGCTGGTCTGCAGGGCCTGCAGCCGTAGCTATCCGATCCGTCGGGGCGTGACTTTCATGACTGCAGCTACCCAATCCAATAGCCTCGCCCCTTCCAAATACGAAACCGCCGCGGTGCTGTCTTCCTACCTCTGGAGCCATTACGGCGACCTACTCAACGACCCCGATGCCTCGGACGCCTACCAGCAGTGGGCGGCCTTGCTGGAACCGAAGGGCGGCCTGGCCATCGATATCGGTGCCGCCGTCGGCCGCTTCTCCTTTGAGCTGGGCCGTAAAAGCGACCTGGTGATCGGCGTGGACCGTTCCTATGCCTTTGTCAAGGCGGCCCGGAACCTGCTTCTGACCGGGCAGACAGAGGTCGAACTGGCCGTGGAAGGGCTGCTGTCCCGCAAAGAGACCCTGACCCTCCCTCACGAGTGGCCAGCGGACAGCATCGATTTTATCGTCGGCGACGCTCTGGCCCTGCCCTTTCGCCAGGGTACCTTTGCCACCCTGGCCTCCTTGAACCTGATCGACAAGGTAGCGAAACCGCTGAAGCACCTGACCGAACTCAACCGCATCGCCCACTGCGGCGAGGCTCAGTTGCTCTTTTCCGATCCCTTTTCCTGGTCAACGGAGGTGGCCGCCGAGCAGGACTGGCTGGGCGGCACCACCGAGGGCCGCCATGCCGGCCGCGGCATGGACAATCTCAAAACTCTGCTGCAGGGCCACGACAACCATCTGAAACCGGCTTGGCGAATCGACCGTCAGGGCCAGGTATGGTGGAAAATACGCACCCACTGTAACCATTTCGAACTGATTCGCAGCTGCTATATCAAGGCCGACCGTCACCCTTGCCACTGGGATTGATGCCATGAAGATCGATAGCGTATGCCGACTCTGCTCCTCCTGCTGCCCGATCATGGCGCATGTCGAGCAGGGCCGCCTGGTCACGGCCGAACGAAAATCGAAACTGCCGCCCGACGAAGCATGGCCCTGCCCGAAACTGGCGGCGGCCGCCGATTTCGTCTATTCGCCGCAAAGGCTGCGGCAGCCCCTGATTCGCCAGGCGGACAACGGCTACCGGGAGGCGTCCTGGGACGAAGCCCTCGACCTCGTGGCCAGCCGCCTGCTCGATTGCCGGCAGCGCCATGGGGCCGAAGCGATGGCCTGGCTGCGGGGCATGGCGGCGGACTGGGGTGCGCCCTGGGATTATGCCAACCGGTTGATGCATGCCTTCGGTTCGCCGAACACCATCGGCAACGGCTCGGTCTGCCATGTTGCCCGGGAGATGGCCCACAACTATACCTACGGTGCCATGACCATCCCCCAAGTACAGAACAGCGACTGCATCCTGATCTGGGGCAAGAACGACCAGCACACCAATCCACCGGCCTACGATGCCATACTGCAGGCCCGCCGACGGGGCGCCCGCCTGATCGTGGTCGATCCGGTCCGCACCGGCCTGGCCGCCATGGCCGACATCTGGCTGCAGATCAAACCGGCTCACGACGGGCCCCTGGCCATGGCCATGATCGACGAAATAATCCGCAGCGGTTGTTATGACACCGAATTTGTCGCTCGCTGGACTACCGGCTTTGAAGGCCTGAGCCAGGCAGCCGCAC
>JAUWLU010000007.1 GCA_030613545.1 Desulfuromonadales bacterium | reverse complement strand
CACAAGATCTTCGCTGCCAACATCGACTATGACGACGGCCAGGGCAATAACGAGACCATCGACTCCCTGTTCAAGACCTATATCGTTGGCGCCACTCGCACCATTCGGGCGGCCATGGGCGACAAGGACATCTGTCTGTCGGTCTTTAAGGATAACGCCGGGGTGATTCGCTTCAATAACGATTGGAGCCTGGTGTTCAAGGTCGAAACCCACAATTCGCCCAGCGCCCTCGATCCCTACGGCGGGGCTTTGACCGGCATCGTCGGGGTCAACCGTGATCCTTTCGGTACCGGCATGGGGGCCCGGCTGATGTTCAACACCGATGTCTTCTGTTTCGCGTCGCCCTTTTATGCCCACCCGCTGCCGCCGCGACTGCTCCATCCGCGCCGCATCTTTGAAGGGGTGGTCGAAGGGGTCGAGCATGGCGGCAACAAGAGCGGTATTCCGACCGTCAACGGTTCCATCGTCTTTGATGACCGCTTTGCCGGTAAGCCCCTGGTCTACTGCGGCACCGCGGCCCTGATGCCAGCTGATCTGCATGGTCAGCCAGGTCATGTCAAACAGGCCCTGGTCGGAGATCGCATTATCATGGTCGGGGGCCGCATCGGCAAGGACGGCATTCACGGTGCCACCTTCTCTTCGGAAGAGCTACACGAAGGATCGCCGGCCACGGCGGTGCAGATCGGCGATCCCATCACCCAGAAGCGGATGTTCGATTTTCTGCTCATCGCCCGTGACCGGGGTCTCTATAGCTCCATTACCGACAACGGCGCCGGCGGCCTGTCGAGCTCGGTGGGTGAAATGGCCGAAGACACCGGCGGTTTTGAAATGCATCTTGACCGGGCGCCTCTCAAATACGCCGGCCTGCAGCCCTGGGAGATCCTCATCTCCGAGGCGCAGGAGCGCATGACTGTGGCGGTACCGGCAGATCAGGTCGAGGAGTTTATTTCCTTGGCCCGACAGATGGATGTGGAAGCTACCGATCTCGGCCAGTTTACCGATTCGGGCTACTATCACTGCCTGTATGCCGGCCAGACCGTCTGTTATCTGCCCATGGACTTCATCCATGAAGGTGTGCCCCAGCTCAAGCTGCAGGCCCGCTGGGAAGACCGCGGTCACCAGGAGCCGGAACTCTCTCAGCCTCTTGACATGAGCGCTACCTTGCATAATCTGCTGGCGCGGCTCAATATCTGCTCCAAGGAGAGCGTGGTGCGGCGCTACGACCACGAGGTGCAGGGTGCCACGGTCCTCAAACCGCTGGTCGGGGTGGCTAACGACGGGCCTGCCGATGCGGCTATGATTCGGCCCCTGGCCGATTCCTTTGAAGGCGTGGTGGTGGCCCACGGTATCTGCCCTCGTTACAGCGATATCGATACCTACCATATGATGGCCTGTGCTATCGACGAAGGGCTGCGCAACTATGTGGCCGTCGGCGGCAACATCGACCATGTGGCCGGTCTTGACAACTTCTGCTGGTGCGATCCGGTACAGAGCGATCGCACTCCCGATGGGGAATTCAAGGCGGCCCAGCTGGTAAGGGCGAACAAGGCTCTGTACGATTACTGCGTCGCCTTTGGCGTGCCGCTGATTTCCGGCAAAGATTCGATGAAGAACGACTATCAGATCGGCGATACCAAGATTTCGATTCCGCCGACGGTACTCTTTTCGGTCATCGGCAAGACCGACGATCTGCGCAAAGGGGTGACCATGGACGTCAAGCGTCCCGGCGACCTGGTCTATTTGCTCGGCACGACAGGTGATGAACTCGGCGCTTCGGAGTACTACGACATGCTCGGCCACCTCGGTGCCAACGTGCCGAGAGTCGATGCCGCCAGCGCCTTGCAGCGCTATCGTACCCTCAATGGCGCCCAGCAACAGGGCCTGATCGCTTCTTGTCACGATCTGTCCGACGGCGGTCTGGCTGTGGCCCTGGCGGAAAAGGCCTTTGCCGGCGGTTTCGGCATCCATGCCGACCTGCGCCAGGTGACCTGCGAAGGGGCGCTGCGGGAAGATGCGCTGCTCTTTTCCGAATCACAGAGCCGTCTGCTGGTGACCGTGCGGCCTGCCCAGCAACAGGCTTTCGAATCCCTGTTTGCCAATCAGGCCGTCTCCTTGCTCGGCGAGGTAACGGAGGATCAGGAGTTGCGGATTGTGGGCCTGCAGGGCGAGGTATTGGTTCGCTCCACTATCGATGATCTCAAAGAGGCGTGGCAATCGCCGTTAAGGGAGATGTAAGGGATGTCCAAGCAAGTTAAAGCCATCGTTATTGCCGGCAACGGTACCAACTGTGAGCGGGAGACGGCCCACGCCATTCGACTGGCCGGCGCCGAAGTGGTCGATATCGTCCATATCTCCGAGCTCCTTGCCGGCCGGGCGCGGCTGGCCGACTATCACTTTCTTAATCTGGCCGGCGGTTTTCTCGACGGCGACGATCTCGGCTCGGCCAAGGCCGGTGCCAATCGCCTGCTGCATGCGCCGGTTGCCGGCAGTGGCGAGCATCTCAGCGATCATCTTCGGCAATTCGTTGCTGACGGTAAGCTGATCATGGGGGTTTGCAACGGTTTTCAGCTGATGGTCAAGATGGGCCTGCTGCCGGCTCTTAACGGCGAGTTCCGCCAGTCCGCCACTCTGACCTTCAACGACAACGGCCGTTTCGAAGACCGTTGGGTCTATCTCAAGGCCGACGCCGACTCTCCCTGTGTCTTTACCCGCGGTCTGAACGGTATCTACCTGCCGGTGCGTCATGGCGAAGGGAAGCTGGTCGCTGAATCGGAGCAGGTCCTTGCAGACCTCGAATCGAGACATCTCTCGGTTCTCAAGTACAGCACGGCCGATTTCTCGCCTACCATGGAGTACCCGGCCAACCCCAACGGCTCCATGGCCGCTATCGCTGGCCTTTGCGACGAAACCGGCCGGCTGTTCGGCCTGATGCCCCACCCCGAGGCCTACGTGCACCGCACCCAGCATCCGCGCTGGACACGGGAGGACGACCTGCCGGAAGAGGGTATGGGCCTGTGGCTCTATCAGAACGCCGTGAAGTTCATCCGCGAGGAGTTGCTGTAGCGGTTGAATCTGGCCGGTGGAGTCGTGTTTAAATATGGACTGCCAGGCGGCAACGATCCGTCTCAAGGCGTCGTCAGGTTCAGCAGGCATGTTGCATGCCGGGAAGTGGTTTTATGTACGATAAATTTAACGATGAATGTGGTGTCTTCGGTATCTTTGGTCATCCGGAAGCCGCCAATATGAGCTACCTGGGGCTCTATGCCCTGCAGCATCGCGGTCAGGAAGGCTGTGGCATCTCCGCTTCTGACGGTTCGCGGATCCGTACCCATGTCGGCGGCGGTCTGGTTGCTGACGTGTTCAAGGACAACAATATTTTCAACAGCCTTCCCGGCAAGGCGGCCATCGGCCATGTTCGCTATTCTACGGCAGGGGGCGACAGCCTCAAAAACTGTCAGCCCATCACGGTCAACTATTCCCGGGGCAGCATTGCCGTAGCCCATAACGGCAACCTGGTCAATGCCCAGGAGGTGCGTAGTGAGTTGGAGAAGAGCGGTTCGATTTTTTCCACCACGGCCGATACCGAGGTCATCATTCATCTGCTGGCGCGCTCTCAGGCCGATGCCCTCGCCGATCGTGTAGCTGAGGCCTTGCGTGCCGTACGGGGCGCTTACAGCCTGGTCTTTCTGACTGAAACGCGGATGGTCGCGGTGCGCGACCCGAGCGGTTTTCGGCCGCTGGTACTCGGTAAGGTTGATGGCGCCTATGTGGTCGTCTCGGAAACTTGCGCCCTTGACCTCATCGAAGCCGAGTATATTCGTGAAGTCGAACCGGGCGAGATGATCGTTTTCGACAAAGACGGCATGACCTCCATGCATCCCTTTGAAGAGCGAAAACTGTCCCAGTGTATCTTCGAACTTATCTATTTCGCCCGCCCTGACAGCACCATTTTTAGCCAGCAGGTCTATGAAAAGCGCAAGGATTTCGGCAAGGAATTGGCACGCGAACATGCCGTTGAGGCCGATATTGTGATTCCGGTGCCCGACTCCGGCGTGCCTGCGGCCATCGGCTATGCCGAGGAATCGGGATTGTCGTTTCAGATGGGCTTGATCCGCAACCACTATGTCGGTCGTACCTTCATTGAGCCGCAGCAGTCGATTCGTCATTTTGGAGTCAAGGTCAAGCTCAATGCCATCCGCGAGGTATTTGAAGGCAAACGGGTGGTGGTCGTCGATGACTCGGTGGTACGGGGCACAACCTCGCGCAAGATTATCAAGATGATTCGCAAGGCCGGCGCCAAGGAAGTACACATGCGGGTTTCTTCGCCGCCGACCAGTTATCCCTGTTTCTACGGGATCGACACGCCGACGCGCAAGGAGCTGATTTCTTCGTCCCACACCATCGATGAGATCTGTCGCTATATTACCGCCGACACGCTCGGTTATCTGTCCATCGATGGAATGCGCCGAGTGGTCGGGGTCCAGGACGGCAGCTGCGGTAACTTCTGTGACGCCTGTTTCAGTGGTGACTATCCGGTCAAGTTTCCGCGGCTGAGCGATGACGATCAGTTGGGACTTTTTTAGAGGAATACCGCCGGGCCGACAACGGCCCAATGACTAAACAGTGATGGCCTCCTGGTAAATGCGAGGGGCATGGCAGGTTACATTTTAGCGAGTGGAGGGAAGGGTTTGGCAAACGACCGTGATGAACTGAAACAAATCGTGCGGCAGGTGTCCTATGAGGAGCGGGAAGTCACCCTGGCTTCGGGGCGCAAAAGCACCTTTTATTTTGACGGCAAGCAGACCACTTTGCACCCTCGGGGTGCGGTGCTGGTGGGCAAGGCCTTTTTCGACGAATTGAAACATTTTCCCGGTCCCATCGATGGGGTAGGGGGGCTGACCATGGGCGCCGATCCCATCGCCACCGCCCTTTCCATGACCAGTTCGTTGGCCGGCGATCCCATTCCTGCCTTTATTATTCGCAAGGAGCCCAAGGGACACGGCACCGGTCAGTGGCTCGAAGGACGGAAGAACCTCGTCCCCGGCGCGCGGGTGGTGATCGTTGAAGACGTATTGACCACCGGCGGTTCGGCGCTCAAAGCCGTTGACCGGGCTCGGGAAGAGGGCCTGGAGGTGGTGGGCATCATCTCGCTGGTCGATCGCGAAGAAGGAGGTCGGGAAGCGGTCGAGGCCCAGGGCTTGGCCTTGCGGGCCATTTTCACCAAAAGCGAGGTGGTCGGCAGCGATCGCTGAATCGACCGATAGACCTAAGCAAAAAAGGAGGCTGCCGTTCGGCAAGCCTCCTTTTTTCTTACCTGACGGACCTGCTACTCTTCGGGGATCTTGAAAACTTCCAGTACCCCGGGCAATGAGCGCAGCCGGGCGACATCGAAGTGACTGGTTTCGCCAATGATGCCGAGAATGATACGGTCGATACCGGTCGATTGATGAAAGTCGAAGTCGAGATCGATCAGGTGCTGTTTGAGCTGTCGCAGGTCTTCATCCGAAGCAGATTTTTTCATTACCACCAGCATGGCCTTACTTTCCTTTCGTCAAGATACGCTCAAGGCTTCTTGATTCGTCAATCACCCGTTCGAACAGGCGGACGATGGCACTGTTGTCCAGGGGGCCGTTATTGGCCTGTTGCATGCGGGTAAAGATGCGCTTTTCCCGGCTGGGGTCGTATACGGCCAGTTGCTGCTCTTTTTTTATCTCGCCGATACACAGGGCGAGGGCCGCTCGCCGGTTGAATATTTCCAGCAGCTGATCGTCCAGCTGATCGATCTGCTCCCGTATGCTATCGATATCCAAGACTCTCTCCAGCTAGCAGCGTGTTAAAAGGTGATGCGAATGGTTGTATCCCGCTTCCAGTGGAGGTCGTCGGTCTCAGGATGATCGATATTGAAATGCAGGCCGCGACTTTCCTTGCGCTGTATGGCGCAGCGAACGATCAGTTTGGCAACGGTGGTGATGTTGCGTAATTCAATGAGGTCGGAAGTCGGATAAAAGTCCCAATAATATTCTGCGATTTCCTGTTGAATCATCTGCATGCGGCGCAATGCTCGAGCCAGGCGGCGGTCGGAGCGGACGATGCCGACGTAGTTCCACATACAGCGGCGAATTTCATCCCAGTTGTGGGCCACGACCACCTCTTCATCACTGTCGGTGGCCTGGCCGTAGTCCCACGAGGGCACAGTGGGGTAGGTCTCGACCGCTTCGTCCAGACGTTCCAGGGAGCGTTGCGCCACGCGGTCCGCAAAGACCACCCCTTCAAGGAGGCTGTTGCTGGCCAGTCGATTGCTGCCGTGCAGACCGGTAAAGGCGACTTCGCCGATGGCAAACAGGTTCTGCAGGTCCGACTCTCCCCATGTGTCGACCTTAACCCCGCCACACAGGTAGTGGGCGGCCGGTACCACGGGGATCGGGTCGCGGGTCATGTCGATATCGAATTTGAGACAGGTTTCGTGGATATTCGGGAAGCGGTTGCGAATATAGTCGGCATCGCGATGGGTGATATCGAGAAAAACGCTGTCGTCACCATGCACTTTCAATTCGTTGTCGATGGCTCGAGCCACCACATCCCGCGGTGCCAGATCCTTCAGCGGATGGTAGGCCTCCATAAAGGCGGTCCCGTCGCGGCGGCGCAGGATAGCTCCTTCTCCGCGCACCGATTCGGAGATCAGGAATGACTTGGCATTGGGATGATAGAGGGTGGTGGGATGGAATTGCATGAATTCCATATCGGCAATGGTCGCTCCGGCCCGGTAGGCCATGGCCACACCGTCTCCGGTCGCCACATCGGGGTTGGTGGTGTAGAGAAAGACTTTGCCGGCGCCTCCGGTGGCGAGCACGGTGACCCTGGCACCAAAAGGAATGACCTCTCGGCCCTCGATGTCGAGAACATAGGCGCCGAGGCAATGGCTCGGGCATTCCCGGCGCCCGCTGGTTTTGGCGTCGGTGATCAGATCGACGGCGATATGATGCTCGTAAATGGTGATATTGGGATGACAGCGGGCCGCAGTCACCAGAGCCCGTTCGATCTCTCGGCCGGTAATATCCTTGGCGTGCAGAATGCGTCGTTTGCTGTGCCCTCCCTCGCGGGTCAGGTCATAGGTGTCGTCGTCTTTTTTGGTGAACTTGACGCCCCAGTTGATTAGATCGTGAATGGCCTTGGGTCCGCTTTCCACAACCAGTTGCACGACGTTCTCGTGGCATAGGTTGACCCCGGCCACCATGGTGTCTTTGAAATGAGACGCAAAGGAGTCTTCCGTGGAAATGACCGACGCGATGCCGCCCTGGGCCAGGTTAGTGGCGGTTTCCGACATGTCCCGTTTGGTTATCAGGGCAACGGTGCCCCGCTCGGCGACCTTCAAGGCGTAGGAAAGGCCGGCGATGCCACTGCCGATGACCAAAAAGTCTGACGTAATCTTCAAAAGAAAAGCCTCACCGATTAAAGAAAAAGCGCAAAAAGGCGATATAGATTGAATCGAGGCCGCAAAAAAGCCACCGACATAAACGTCTATGGCCTCATACCATTCGCTTTAAAAAATTTATTATCAGGGTCCGGTCCAGTATTGTCAAGAATTTTGCCTTTGGTAAATCTGTTGAAATACTGAGGCTTTCAATATATATTCGCTGAAAAACCGGCTTGGTGGATCGCTTATGAAAACAGTTCAGTGTGTTTTAATTGGCAGCATCTTTTCTGCAACGATGTTATGTTTCTGTCCCGTTGCAGGTTGGTGCGACATTTATAAATATGTCGACGCCAACGGGGTGGTCCATTTTACCAATACCCCGACGGGTAACAAGTTTCGCTTCTATTTAAAAGAGACCCCCAAGCCGGATGCCGGCAGCGGGACCCTCAGCGATCAGATAGCCCGCTCGGCCAAGGCCTTCGACCTGGACGAAGCCTTGATTAAAGCGGTTATCAAGGTCGAGAGCAATTATGATCCCAAGGCGGTCTCTGCCCGGGGGGCGCAGGGTATTATGCAGCTTATTCCTTCTACCGCGCGGGAGATGCAGGTGAGCGACCCCTTTAATGCGGCTGAAAATATCCGTGGCGGCAGTCGTTATCTACGGCTGATGCTCGATCAATTTGGCGGTAACCTGGAGTTGGCGCTAGCGGCCTACAACGCGGGTCCCGGCAACGTGCGCCGCTATGGCGGCGTGCCGCCCTTTGCCGAGACCCGCAATTATATCGCGCAGGTCAAGAAGTATCTGCAATTTTATCGTTAACCAGAAAGCTTTTGCCATGGATTGTCGTTCGGGCCTGTTGAACCTGCCAAACCTGCTCACCCTTGGGCGCATTGCCTGCATACCGCTGCTGGTGGTTCTGCTGCTTGTGGAGGGAAGGGCGAGTTCCTTTTGGGCTGCGATGATCTTTTCTCTTGGAGCCATTACCGACTGGCTTGACGGTTACCTAGCTAGAAAGTGGCAAGTTGTCACCGTTTTGGGGAAATTTCTCGATCCCCTGGCCGACAAGTTGATTGTTATGGCCGCCCTGATCATGCTAATCCCCCACGGGCGGGTACCGGCCTGGGCGGTCTTTGTTCTTTTGGCTCGCGAGATTATCATTACCGGCCTGCGGTCCATTGCCTCTTCTGAGGGAGTTGTTATCGCCGCAAGCAACCTCGGTAAGTACAAAACCATTCTGCAGATGGTGGCGATTATCGGGCTATTGCTGCATTACGACTATTATTGGTTCTTCGGTTTGCGCTACGAATGGCTGCATGTTTCCATGCACCGCTTCGGTCTGCTCTATTTCTATTTCGCGCTAGTCCTGACTCTCTGGTCGGGGATCGACTACCTGGTTAAATTCTTCAGAGTGATAAGTCGCTGAGGAAAAAATGAAGATGAAAACTGGAAATTTTTGTTGACTTGGAAAATGCCTTTTGCTATTAATAGGCCCGCTCGCAACGGCGGGCAGCAAAACTGATTGAGCGGGAGTAACTCAGTGGTAGAGTGCAACCTTGCCAAGGTTGAAGTCGCGAGTTCGAATCTCGTTTCCCGCTCCATGAATTCAAAGCCTCAGGACACTGTCCTGGGGCTTTTGTAAACTACCTTTTTCTTGAAAGGCCTGCTTGCAACGGCGGGCAGCATAAGGACTGAGCGGGAGTAACTCAGTGGTAGAGTGCAACCTTGCCAAGGTTGAAGTCGCGAGTTCGAATCTCGTTTCCCGCTCCATAAATTCAAAGCCCCGGGACATTGTCCCGGGGCTTTTGCGTTGTGTCGGCTGAAATCGTCCAATCAACAGCGGGCCGGGTCCGTCTCGTTCTGTCGCTTTGCGGCGATAGCCTTGATACGTTCGCTCAGGGGAGGGTGTGAACAATACACCCAGGCGAACAGCGGATGGGGACAGGGGAACGAGAGATTATTTTCGGCCATTTTGGCCAGGGCGCTGGCCAGACTCTGCGGCTGCTCAATGACGCCGCAGGCAAAGCGGTCGGCTTGCCGTTCGTGATGACGGGACCAGCTGTTAATCAGTGGGCGTAGAATTGAAGCGGCCAGGCTGCAGAGCAGGCCAAAATAGACGGTCTGGGCAGCAAAGGATATCTGCGGGTGGCCGAACCACTGCGCCAGGCTGTTATTGCGCAGGGTCAAAAATGCCAGGGCGCTGACGATCAGGCTCGCAAGAACGCCCAGCAGCAGGCGCCAACGAAGATGATGAAGACGCCAATGACCGATTTCATGGGCCAGCACCGCGATGACTTCATGGTCGTTTAATTGGCGCAGCAGGGTGTCGAACAGAACGATTCGCTTCTGTCGGCCCAAACCGGTGAAGTAGGCGTTGGCATGGCGGCTGCGCCGGGAGGCGTCAACTTGCCGGACCCTGGTGGCGATTATGCCGGTACTGGCTGCCAGGCGCCGGATTTGCGCTTCGAGGTCCGGCCGGCTTATCGGACTGAAGGTGAAGAACAGCGGCTCCAACAGGCGGGATGATATCACCATGAGCAGCAGGGTAAAGGCTACCAGCAGCCCCCAGACCCACAGCCACCACCAGTCCGGGCTGTTCTGAATCAGCCACAGGGCGGCGGCACTTAAGAGGCCATTTCCGAGCAGCAAAAGCAGGGTGCTTTTAAGTACATCGCTCAGCCACAGGGAGGCCGAGGTAGTGTTGAACTGATACCGCTCTTCAATGGAAAAAGTCCGGTAAAGGTCAAAAGGGATATTTAAAACGGTTTTGGCCAGCAGTAGGCCGAGGTAAAAGAGGCTGCCGCCAAGTACGAAGGATTCGGGTCCCATTCCGATCCAGGCATCGTAATACTGCAAGCCGGGGCCAAATACAAACCAGCAGAGCAGGCTGGCATCAACAAGACTGTGCCAGTGAGGGTGTAAAGCAGTTTGTGTAAATGGTTTTGGTTTCGGTGGTCAGTCGTGAGCGCAACCACCAGTTTGATGAGAGTCTGGCCGTGGAGACGACCACCGCTTCGCAGCAGACCATCAAGCTTCAGCGAGTGCTCAGCGAGGATGGGATGGAAGTGCGTTTGTACTGTCACTCCCAAGCGCGGCAAGAGAAGGAAGCGGCGATGAGCGCACGATTCAGCCAGCGCTTTGAGGCCGGGCTGGTTAAACTGGCTGAAGGATTGCACAAGCCGCGCGGTGAGAAGCGACAGGAGAAGCTGCTGCAGAGGATTGGGCGACTGCAGGAGAAAAGTCATGGGGTCAGCCGACATTACCGGGTCGAACTGACTCCGGATGCCAGTGGTGTCAAAGCAGTTGCTCTCACTTGGGAAAAACTGCCGGTGAATGGAACCCAGTTGACCCACCCCGGTGTCTATTGCCTGCGCACTAACCAACTGGACTGGGATGAGGCC
Source organism: Desulfuromonadales bacterium (assembly GCA_030613545.1). Taxonomy (GTDB): domain Bacteria; phylum Desulfobacterota; class Desulfuromonadia; order Desulfuromonadales; family Syntrophotaleaceae; genus Syntrophotalea_A. The sequence goes on along the minus strand of JAUWLU010000007.1, from coordinate 27,261 downwards.
ACTTTGTGAAAAACCTACACCATGCTGACCGATCTGGAAGCGGTCTTTCGCAGCCTGAAGTCAGAATTGGGGCTACGTCCGATCTACCATCACAAAGAAGAACGGGCCGAAGGACATCTATTCATCACGGTTCTTGCTTATCAAGCTGTTCAAGCGCTGCGGCAAAAGCTCAAAGTCCAAGGAATTCATGATAGCTGGACCCACCTTCGAGAGACGTTGTCGGTACAGCAGCGGGTCACAGCCACCTTCAAGCAGCGAGATGGTCGTATCCTGCATGTTCGCAAAGCGACCGTTGCGGAACCGAAGCTAAAGAAACTTTATGAGGCGTTGGAGGTTTCTGCATCGCCCGGAGGTGTGCAGAAACTGATCAATTGAGGCGTAAATACACGAATGTAGTGCCATACGGTCATTTTTTGAGCAGTAACATACTGTTTTATTGAAGAAATATTTTAGAGTGTTAAACATGGGTTAGCGGGGTTTTTCGAACCTGTCAGGGAGGCAGACCGTTTCCAATGCCGGTACAGCATCGATATCGCTGGCCAGTTTTTGCGAATGCAGCTCGATGGCTCTTTGGACGAATTCGGCCCTTTAAACCCGATCGGCCTGACCGAGCCATCCGTGCTCCAAATGTTACGGATCGTAGTTAGCATTTAAGGTGAAAAAGAAGTTGCCTTTTTCCATGCTGCATGTTAGAAATTCGTCTTTCGGGGCGTAGCGCAGCCTGGTAGCGCGCCTGGTTTGGGACCAGGATGTCGGAGGTTCGAATCCTCTCGCCCCGACCATTTTTACACTCCTGCCGGTTGAGATGATGACCAGACATCAGCCGGCAGTGTAGAAATGGAGCTTGCAAAAACCGTTTCGCCATATAAATAAAGTGTAGAGAGTCGGCTCATGCGCCAGTAGCTCAGCTGGATAGAGCATCGGCCTTCTAAGCCGAGAGTCCCAGGTTCGAGTCCTGGCTGGCGTGCCACATTCTCCACACGGGAAAAATTTGATTGACAAGTGGTCGGGTAGTTTTGTAGAGTGCCGCAGCTTTTATGGTGGGTGTAGCTCAGTCGGTAGAGCACTGGATTGTGGCTCCAGTTGTCGAGGGTTCGATCCCCTTCACTCACCCCATTTTACAACCACTGCCCGTCTCCCGGTGATCCGCGGGCCGCTATCGTGAGATTAGCGGCAGGATTGTCATTGACGGGCTTTTATTTTTTCTTCTGTCGGCCGCTTGCCCGAACGGGGCCCATGCCCTGGATGGGAAAGCGTTCCTGCCTTGTCGGAGGATTTTTGCCGAATCCTGTTCTTACCTGTTGCGAGAGTGGCGGAATTGGCAGACGCACTGGATTTAGGATCCAGCGGGTAATACCGTGGGGGTTCGAGTCCCCCCTCTCGCACCAAATCTTCGCTGGTTTTTCCAAACACCATGACGCAGTCATCGCGTTTACTGATAGAGGGCCAGTGCATTCAGGGCGGCCAGGCCGCTGAACATTTATCCATTTATCCTGTGAGGTAGTAGTAATGAATGTGAAGGTTGAAGATATTAGCAGCGTAAAGAAACAACTTTCCTTTGAGGTACCGGCCGCCCGGGTCGACGAAGAAATTGAATCGGCCTATAAGAAGCTTGCCAAAACCGCCAAAATAAAAGGTTTTCGTCAAGGCAAGGTGCCCCGCGCAGTTCTTGAGCGTCATTATGCTGCCAGCGTTGAGTCCCAGGTTCTGGAGCGGCTGGTCAGCGACAGCTATTTCAAGGCCCTTGAGCAGGAAAAGATCCTGGCCGTGTCCGGCCCCGAGATCACCGACGGCGGCACCCTGGAAAAGGGTAAGGCCTATACCTTTCAGGCCCAAGTAGAGGTTCAGCCCGAGGTTGAAGCCAAGGACTACCTTGAGCTGCCCCTTAAGAAAGAAACCTTCAAGGACGATGAGACTCTGGTAGGTGCCCGTCTCGAGGAGATGCGCCTCGGCAATGCCAAGCTCGAAGCGACCGATCGTGAAGAGGCCCAGTCCGGCGATACGGTCATCATCGACTTTGAAGGCTTTGTCAATGGGGTCGCATTTGAAAACGGTGCAGCCCAAGATCATTCCCTCGACCTTGGCTCCAATTCCTTTATACCCGGTTTTGAAGAGCAGCTGGTAGGAATGAATCGTGGCGAAGAGGGGGAAGTCGAGGTAACCTTCCCTCTCGATTATGCTAAGAAAGATCTGGCTGGCCAGGATGCGATGTTCAAGGTCAAGATCAAGGAGATCAAGGAGAAGGTTCTGCCTGAGCTCGACGATGAGTTTGCTGCCCAGGTCGGCCTGGCTTCCCTCGAAGATCTTCGCACTCGGGTCAAGGAAGCCCACGAATCCCAGGAGCGTTCCCGTATTGAGCAGGAGTTCCGGGATCAGCTCGTGGATCTGCTCATTGAGCGTAATCCCCTTGAGGTGCCCGATGGCATGATTCAGAGTCAACTCGATCACATGCTGGAAAATCTTAGCAACCGCATGCAGTCTCAGGGCACGAGCCTTGAATCCATGGGAATGACTCCCGATTCCTTTAAGGAGGTCTACCGCGAGATTGCCGTCAAGCAGGTTAAAGGCAATCTGCTGCTGGAGGCTATCGCCCTGCAGGAGTCGATTCAGGTCGAAGAGTCGGAAATCGAAGAAAAGCTCGAGGAAATTGCTGAGAAGCATAATGCCAGCAAAGAAATGGTAATGAATTTTTATTCCGATGAGTCGCGGAGACGTGGTCTGGTTGCGCAACTCGCTGAAGAAAAGGTCATCCTCTTTCTGACCGGCAAGGCTAATGTCGAGATGGTCGATGAGTCGATTGCGGCCGATGCCGAGCAGGGCAACGACAAGGAGTAAATTGATGAGTCTCATACCCATGGTGGTGGAGCAGACAGGTCGTGGCGAACGGGCTTACGACATCTACTCGAGACTGCTGAAGGATCGTATCATCTTTCTCGGTGGGGCCATTGACGATCATCTGGCCAATCTGATTATCGCCCAGTTGCTATTTCTCGAATCGGAAGACCCGGAGAAGGATATCCATCTCTATATCAACTCTCCGGGGGGGGTGGTGACGGCCGGCATGGCTATTTACGATACCATGCAGTATCTCAAGGCACCCGTATCCACTATCTGTGTTGGGCAGGCCGCCAGCATGGGTGCGGTTTTGCTGGCAGCAGGGCACCCGGGAAAACGCTTTTCCTTGCCCAATTCCCGTATCATGATTCATCAGCCTCTTGGCGGGTTTCAGGGCCAGGCGAGCGATATCAGCATTCATGCGCAGGAAATTCTGCGTCTGCGGGACATTCTCAACCAAATCCTCGCCCAACATACCGGGCAGAGCCTGGAGAGCATAGCCGCCGATACCGAGCGTGATTTTTTCATGGGTAGCGAAGCCGCAAAAAAATATGGTATTGTAGACGGAATAATAGAAAGAAAGTCCTGACATTAGGTTTGGAGGCGCTTCGTGAGTCATAACGACGAAAAATCCGGGTATCTGATCTGCTCCTTCTGCGGGAAAGGACAGGATGATGTCAAAAAGCTCATTGCCGGGCCGGCAGTTTACATCTGCGACGAATGCATAGAATTATGCAAGGACATCATCGCTGAAGAGGCCAAGCTTGAGGATGCTTCGATCGGCGACGTAGGCAATTTGCCGCGACCTGCTGAAATCAAAGATATCCTCGATGAGTATGTAATCGGGCAGGAAATGGCCAAAAAGGTTCTTTCCGTAGCTGTTTACAATCACTACAAACGTATCGAATACGGGTCCGTGCCTCACGGTGATGTGGAGGTGCAGAAGAGCAACATTCTGCTTCTGGGCCCGACCGGCAGTGGCAAGACCTTGTTGGCTCAGACCTTGGCTAAGCTGCTTAATGTGCCTTTCGCCATGGCCGATGCGACCAACCTGACCGAGGCCGGTTATGTCGGTGAGGATGTCGAGAACATCATCCTCGGCCTGTTGCAGTCAGCCGATTACGATCTGGAAAAAGCCCAGAAGGGCATCATCTATATCGATGAGATCGATAAGGTGGCCCGCAAGTCCGAATCACCGTCCATTACTCGGGACGTCTCTGGCGAAGGGGTTCAGCAAGCGTTGCTCAAGATCATCGAAGGGACCCAGGCCAGCGTGCCGCCCAAAGGAGGCCGCAAACACCCGCAACAGGAATTTCTCAAGGTCGACACCAGTAATATCCTGTTTATCTGTGGTGGTGCTTTCACCGGTCTGGAAACGATCATTTCCAGACGTAGCGGTACAAAGGGCATGGGCTTCGGTGCCGAGGTGAGACAGACCAAGGAGGTCGACCTCGGTGAGATGCTGGCTAAGGTCGAGCCGATGGATCTGATCAAATTCGGTCTGATCCCGGAATTTATCGGTCGGCTGCCGGTGATTGCGACCCTCGAGGAGCTTGATGAAGAAGCCTTGGTGCAGATCCTCCAGGAGCCTAAAAACGCACTGGTAAAGCAGTACCAGAAGCTCTTCGAGATGGAAAAGGTCAAGCTGAAGTTCACTGATGGTGCTTTGGTCGCTGTCGCTTCCCAGGCCTTCAAGCGTAAGACCGGTGCTCGCGGGCTGCGTTCGATTCTCGAAAATTCCATGCTGGACGTCATGTACGATATTCCGTCCCAGGACCGGGTCAAGGAAGTCGTTATCAATGAAGACGTTGTGCTGCGCAAGGCGAAACCGATTGTGCTCTACGACTGCGCTGAGTCAGCCTGACAAGGGGTTCTATAACTACCAGTGATTACTGACCATATTATGAATACGTTGGAACAAGGCAAAGGCAGAAGCGTGTTACCGCTTCTGCCTTTGCGCGATATCGTTATTTTTCCCTATACGGTGACGCCGCTGTTCGTGGCCAGGGCCAAGTCGATTCAGGCCCTGGAAATGGCCATGGACGGTGAAAAGCGAATCTTTCTCGCCACCCAGACCGATCCGCAAATCGACGAGCCTAAAGCAGAAGATCTTTATCCGCACGGTACCATCGCGCAGATCGTGCAATTGCTTAAGCTGCCGGACGGTACCGTTAAGGTATTGATGGAAGGTAAGCAGCGGGCCTCTATGGCCAGTCTGCTCTGTGAAGACGATTGCTACCTGGCCGAGGTTGATGCCATTGACGAGCTGACCGTCGAAGAAACGCCGGAGCTGGAGGCGCTGATTCGCAGCGTCAACGATCTGTTCGAGGTCTATGTCAATCTCGGCAAGAAAGTCCCTGCGGAGGTTGCTGCTTCCGTTTCAGCACTGACCGACCCTGGCCGGCTCAGTGATACGGTTATTGCTCATCTCGGTGTGCGCATAGTGGAAAAGCAGGAATTGCTCGCAGAGCGTGATCCCTGCAGGCGGCTTGAGGATATCGCCGTCCTTATCAGCCGGGAAGTTGAGATTCTGCAGATCGAAAAGACCATTCGTTCGCGGGTCAAGGGACAGATGGAGCGCAGTCAGAAAGAGTATTATCTCAATGAGCAGATGCGTGCCATTCAAAAGGAACTCGGCGAACATGATGAGTTCCAAAATGAAATACAGGAACTTGAAGAAGCTATTCGCGGCAGACGTATGTCCAAAGAGGGCCTGGATAAGGCCCTCAGCGAATTACGCAAGCTGAAAATGATGTCGCCGACCTCGGCCGAGGCCACGGTTATTCGCAACTATATCGATTGGTTGGTAGAATTGCCGTGGAAAAAAGGGACTCGGGACCGGCGCGATCTTGATCATGCCGAGCAGATTCTGGAAGCCGATCATCATGGTCTGGAGAAGGTCAAGGAACGGATTCTCGAATATCTTGCGGTTCAGACTCTGGTCAAAAAGATCAAAGGTCCGATTCTCTGTCTGGTCGGACCGCCCGGGGTAGGTAAGACCTCCCTGGGGCGATCCATTGCTCGCTCCCTGGGGCGAAAGTTTGCTCGCATTTCATTGGGCGGCATGCGCGACGAAGCAGAGATAAGGGGGCATCGCCGCACCTATATCGGTGCCATGCCGGGCAAGGTCATTCAGGGGCTCCGTAAGGTCGGGGTGAAAAATCCGGTCATCCTTCTCGATGAGATCGACAAGGTTAGCAGCGATTTTCGTGGCGATCCTTCCTCGGCGCTCCTAGAGGTGCTCGATTCGGAGCAAAACAGTACCTTCGGAGACCATTACCTGGAGGTCGATTACGATCTCTCCGATGTGCTGTTTGTCGCTACGGCCAACAGTCTGCACGGCATTTCCCGACCTCTGCTCGACCGCATGGAAGTTATTCGTATTGAAGGTTATATCGAAGACGAAAAACTCAATATTGCTAAATCTTACCTTATCCCCAAGCAGTTGGAAATTCACGGTTTCAACACCGAGCAGATCAAGTTTGTCGATGCCGCCATTTACGAAATTATTCGCCGTTATACCCGTGAAGCGGGCGTGCGTAATCTCGAACGGGAGATCGCCAATATCGCTCGTAAGCTGGCTCGACGGCTGGTCAAGTCCCGGGATAAGCAACAGCATTTCCTGATCGATAACGGCCAGATCAAGGAATTGCTCGGCGTGGCTCGGTTTGAATACGGTGTTAAGGAGGAAGAAAGCTGTGTCGGTCTGGCCACCGGACTGGCTTGGACTGAGGTCGGTGGCGAACTGCTCAATATCGAAGTTGCGGTCCTGCCGGGGCAAGGTAAGCTTACGGTAACCGGCAAGCTTGGTGATGTTATGCAGGAATCCGCCAAAGCGGCCTTGACCTACGTTCGCTCCCGCTGGAGGGAACTCGGGGTGGAGAAGGACTTTTACCAGCAGGTGGAGATCCACATTCATGTTCCAGAGGGGGCGATTCCCAAAGATGGGCCGTCGGCCGGCATCACCATGGCTATTGCCCTGGCCTCGGCGCTCACTGGTCGGCCCGTTGATCGTGATATCGCCATGACCGGTGAAATCACCCTGCGGGGCAGGGTATTGGCCATTGGTGGTCTCAAAGAAAAACTGCTGGCAGCCAAACGGGCAGATATCCACAAGGTTCTGATTCCTCAGGACAACGAGAAGCAGTTAGAGGAGGTGCCCGAGGCTATCCGTGGAGCCTTGCAGATCGTCCCTGTGGGCCACATGGACCAGGTTGTGGAAGAGGCACTCAAGGTTGTGGCTCCTTTGCCCCCTCTGCAAGCACAAGAGAGTCGGCCCCGTCCAGCCAAGAGTGAAATCCGTCACTAGGGCCGGCAGCAATTATCATAGAAATAAATTCTTGACACTGTTTTTGAAACTCTGATATAAGTACTGCGGTTTCGCGGGGCTTATAAAATCTCATCCAAGAGGAGGTATGACTGTGACTAAAGCCGATCTCGTAAATGCTATGGCAGATAAAGCTGGTGTTAGCAAAGCCGATTCAGAAAAAGTGCTCAAGGCCTTTATCGACGTTGTAACTGAAGCTCTGCAGGCAGGAGATAAGGTTGCTCTGGTTGGTTTCGGTACTTTCAGCGTTGGTGAGCGCGCCGCTCGCGTCGGCCAGAATCCCCAGACTGGCAAAAAGATCGAGATTGCAGCTTCCAAGACTCCCAAGTTCAAGGCTGGCAAGGGTCTGAAGGACGCAGTTAACTAAGTAGCAAATATACCGGGTGGCCGCAGGTCACTCTGGTTATAATGGGAAACTGGAATAGTCTAGCCCAGGCAGACTTCTTCCTTTGACTATCCGAGGTTTCCCATTCGTTTTTTTGCGGGGCTGTAGTAGAGTCGGTTACAACGCCGGCCTGTCACGCCGGAGGTCGCGGGTTCGAGTCCCGTCAGCCCCGCCATACTAAAAAAGGCAACCCTTCTTAAGGGGTTGCCTTTTTTGCTTCATTGCCCTCCTGGATTCCAAAGACATTTGCGTCATTTTAACAGGTAGGAAATTCTTGTTGCTCCCCTTTACCTTCCATAAGAAAACGTGGTACATCATTTCAACGGATGGTGCCGTCCCCTTGCGCATGCCGGTTGCTGCAAAATATCTCAATTCCTGTAAATCTCTGTTGTTGTGGACGGTTTCTTAAAAAGAAGGTAGTCGGTTATGATTCAGCTTTACAATGTTTGTAAATCTTATCAAAAAGACTCTTCTGCTGCTCTTCATAATCTTAATCTAAAGATTCCCAAGGGGGACTTCGTCTATATCACCGGGCCATCGGGAGCCGGCAAGTCGACTCTGCTCAAACTTCTCTATTGCGCCGAAAAACCGAACCGAGGCCAGATCCTGGTCAACGGTCAAAACATCACCCGTATGGGAACAGGTCGTATTCCCTATCTGCGTCGTCGCACCGGAATTGTGTTCCAGGATTTCAAATTGCTCGAGAGCCGCACCCTTTTTGAAAATGTCGCTTTTCCTCTGGAAGTTCAAGGCAAGAAGCGTTACGAAATCAGCAATAAGGTCTACCAAACCCTGAAGCACGTGGGCTTGCACGGCAAGCTGCATAAATACCCGTTGCAGCTTTCCGGAGGCGAACAGCAGCGGGTCGCCATAGCGCGAGCCCTGGTTATCGATCCGCTTATCCTGCTGGCTGATGAACCGACCGGTAACCTTGACCTCGAGGTGACCCTCGGCATTTTTGATCTGTTCAAGGGCGCCAACGCCCGTGGCACGACCGTATTGCTTGCCACCCACAATCGCGAAATGATCCGCCGTTTTCCGCGCCGTGTGATTGCGCTGGACAAGGGACAATTGGTGGATGATTTTACGCCCTGAGGGACTGGTTTGCTGAGGTCTTATCGCCTTCGTGCGATGGGGCTCATTGGACGTTACTCGAAGGTAAGGGGTAAAAGGTGTTTGATCAGACTGTTTATTTGACCCGCTGCGTTCTGCGTAATATCAGGCAGAGCCCGGTGCTTAGCAGCGCCGCCATCGGTACCGTCGCTGTGGCCTTGACTATTCTCGCCTTTTTTGCCTTGATTGTGATCAATGTTCAGTCGTTGGCTGCCCACTGGAGCGAAGAGATTCAGGTGGTTGCTTATCTGGATGATGAACCGCAATCGACGCGACTCAACGATTGGCGGAAATTGATCGTGAACATGCCGGAGGTGGCTCGAGTCAGCTATGTAGACCGGGAGGAGGCCTTGCGCCGTTTCAGCACTCGTCTGGGTCCCGATTCCGATCTTCTGGAAGGGTTTGGCGCTGACATCCTACCCGCTTCCCTGGAGATTTCCTTTAAAGCAGAGCATCGTAGTCGACAGGCAGCTGAAGCGGTGGTCGCACGGCTTAAGCAAAACCCCGAATTTTCCGACTTCAGCTATGGCCAGGATTGGTTGGAGCGGTTTGAGTCTTTTCTCGACATGCTCCGTTTCGGTGGCGCCGTACTCGGAGCTTTCCTGCTTTTTGCGGCCCTCTTCATTGTCGCCAATACCATTAAGCTGACCCTTTATGCCCGCCGCGACGAGTTGGAAATTATGGCCTTGGTCGGGGCCACGCCCTTTTTTATCAAGACACCCTTTTTGCTCGAAGGGGCCTTTCACGGTGCGATGGGTGCGCTTATTGCCCTCGGCGGTTCCTTTGCCCTGTTTCAGGTCTTTCTGCAGCGCGGCCTGGCATCCCTCTTGTCTCTGTCCGGTGGTGGTCAGATTGTTTTTCTTGCCTGGCAGCAACAATTGTTGTTAATTGCCACCGGCATTCTGCTCGGAATCATCGGCAGTGTCCTGTCTTTGCGCAAATTCGTTCGTATCTAGAAAGGGCTGCCTATGTCCTTTTTCCAATCGCCATCCTTGTTGCTACTACTGCTACTTGCAATCCTGATCCCTGCTGGGTCTCTTGGTGCAGAGAATCTGGCTGACAATCGCCAGGAACTGAAGCAGATCAGGCAGCGCATTGACAAACTTGCCGCCAGCCTGGAGCAGGGGCAGAAGGAGAAGAGCGCCCTGCAGCGGGACCTGGAGGGGGTGCAGAAACAACTGACCCGTTTGCGCGCCCGCGAGGAGCAACACGCAAGCAATCTGAAGTCTCTGAAGGTAGACATAGCCAGCAGGGAAGCGGCCATCGTCCATATTCAGACCCAGAGCCGGCAGCGCCGGGAGTTGGTGGCGCGGCGTCTCGGGGCCATCTATCGGGGCGGCCGGATGCGTTTGCTGCGTATCCTGTTTGCCAACCGATCGCCAGCCGCCATGGCAGAAGACTACCATCTGTTCAAACGGGTGGTGCAGCACGATCGAAGCTTGCTGGCCTCTTTTCGCCACGATCAAGAGGCTCTTGCTCAGGAACTCACCTCTCTGGAGACCTTGCGTGAGCAGCGTCAGCAGCAAATGGACCAGCTCAAAACCAGTCGCGAAACCCTGCAGAACGGTCGTCGGCTGAAGAAACGACTGCTGACCAAGCTGCGGCGACGGCAAGGTGCTATAAGCGGGGAATTGACGACCCTCAAGGAGAAGAGTGCGCGCCTTGCGGCGCTGGTCAAAAGGCTTGAATCCGCCCCTGCCAGCAAGTATACTCAGACCTCCGGTGGTTTCGCTCGGCAGAAGGGGCGGTTGACCTGGCCGGTGAGCGGTCGCATCAAGGTGCCCTTTGGCACCGGTCGCCTCGCGGGTCTCGGCACCCTGTACGACAGTCAGGGGGTCGAAATAACGGTATCCGGCAATCAGGCCATTCACGCCATATGGGGTGGTACAGTCATCTATGCCAATACCTTTCGCGGCTATGGCAATATGCTCATTGTCGACCACGGTGACAATTTCTACACCCTCTATGCTCAGGCCAGCAGCCTGCAGAAAAGCGTCGGCGATTCGGTCGCGACAGGTGAACTGCTTGGCTATCCCGGCTATGAAGACGCGGACAGTATCTACTTTGAAATCAGGCATCACGGTACCCCCCTTGACCCCCTGACCTGGCTCAAGCCACGTTCTTAACCGTCCTACAGGAGTCCACTCAATGCAAAACAGCAAGCGACCGACAGCTTTGGCTTTGATGTTGATGCTGGTGTTGTTCGGTTGGTTGGCTACCAGTCGCGCCGATCGCGCTGCGACCGCCCAAGAGGTAGACAACTATCAGGAACTGCAACTCTTCACCGATGTCCTGTCGATCATTCGCAGAAGTTATGTCGAAGAGGTTGATATGAAGGAGTTGGTTTATGGCGCGGTTAACGGCATGTTGGCCTCTCTCGACCCGCACTCCTCGTTCATGCCCCCCGATGTATATAAAGAGCTGAAAGTCGAAACCAGTGGGGAATTTGGCGGTCTGGGGATAGAAATTACCATTCGTGACGGCATTCTGACCGTCGTTTCGCCGATCGAGGATACTCCGGCCGATCGTGTTGGCCTGCAGGCCGGCGACATGATCGTCAAGATCGAGGACCGTTTCACCAAGGACATGTCCATCATGGAGGCCGTCAAACTGATGCGCGGCCTCAAAGGCACCAAGGTCAAGATCTCGGTGATGCGCGAGTCCTTTACCAGGCCGACGGAATTCGAGATTGTGCGGGAGATCATCAAGGTCAAAAGTATCAAGGCGCGCACTCTCGAGGACAACTTCGGTTATGTCCGGATCGCCCAGTTTCAGGAGCGTACCCAGGACGATCTGGCCAAAGCACTTGCCGATCTCAAAGTCGAAAACAAAGGGGCTCTGGATGGCCTGGTGCTTGATCTGCGCAACAATCCCGGAGGACTGCTCGACCAGGCGGTCAAGGTGTCCGACACCTTTCTGGAGCAGGGTTTGATCGTCTATACCGAAGGCCGGGAAGAGGGGAGCCAGATGCGCTTTTCTGCCCATGCTCCCGGCACCGAACCGGGCTACCCCATTGTGATACTGATCAACGGCGGTAGTGCCAGTGCTTCTGAAATCGTGGCCGGCGCCCTGCAGGATAACGACCGGGCGGTTATTCTCGGTACTCAGAGCTTCGGCAAGGGCTCCGTGCAGACCATTATTCCCATGAATGACGATACCGGTCTGCGCTTGACCACCGCTCGATATTTCACTCCCAACGGGACCTCTATTCAGGCCAAGGGAATCGTTCCGGATATCCTGGTGAAGCCCATGGAGATAAAGGAAGTTGATGGAATCAGCGCCTTTAGAGAGAAGGACCTGGCAAATCACATTAACTCTTCCGAGGCGGATGGCGCAGCACCTGCCCAGAAACCGAAGGAGCTTAAATTCACCCTCGATTCGAAAACCCGGCAGGACTACCAGCTACTGCGGGCTCTCGATCTTCTCAAAGGCTGGCAAATCCTCAAAGGCCTGAACGGCAAGGCGGCCTGAGGGAAATATTGACAACCGTTTCCATTCCAAGGGGGGGTGTTTTCATCCCCCTGTTTTTATGAGCAATTATGGCCAAAAAGAAAACAACTCCGCGGAAAACAGCTCCGCGTAAAAAGCCGGCCCGGCGCGCAGCAGGCCAGCGGTTCAGAGTCCTGCTGGCGGCCCTGTTCGTGACTGGCTTCCTGGTCCTGTGTCTGGTGGTCCTCGGGCATCTGCGCCAAACCTGGCACTCGAGCCACAAAACGCTGCCCACGCCCGCTGTTCAGGCTCCGGCTATGGGTGATGTCCAACTAGAACTGGACAGTATGTTGTGGCGGGCGGGCATCTCTTTCGACTTGCTGCAGATCGCCTCTGAGCCCGGGCTGCTGCGCTATGAGGTGCGAGCGCCGCTGCCCGATCGCAAGAACCTTAAAGAGTTGCAGCGGCGTCTGAGCAAACTTTCTGCCGATTTGCGGGTCGAGAGAAGGCAACCGGGCGGCCGGCTTGCAATACGCTATCGCCAGCAGTTGCTGTTTCTGATCGATTTCAAACCCTCCAAGGTGGCCGAGCCGGTGCCGGCGCGGCCGCGCATGGCGATTATCATGGACGATCTCGGCCATGAAATGCGCTCGGCTAAAAGCCTCATCGATATTCAATTGCCGGTTACCTTTGCCATTTTGCCCTATGCTGCTCAGGCTACCTCGGTGGCCCGTTTGGCGCACCAGCACGGCTATGAAGTGATGCTGCATATTCCCATGGAGCCGCGCGGCTATCCGGCTATCGATCCCGGACCCGAGGCCTTGCTCCAGACCATGGAGCCCGCCGAACTGCAGAGCCAATTGCGAAAATGGCTCGATGGGCTGCCCTATGTCGTTGGCGGCAACAATCACATGGGCTCACGACTGACCGAACAGCGGGATTCCATGGCGGCGGTACTGGAGGTTTTGCAGGAGCGGGGCCTGTTTTTTGTCGACAGCCGAACCAGTGCCGCTTCCGTAGCCGTCACTGAAGCTCGTCGAATCGGGGTGCCGGTGACCTTGCGGGATGTGTTTCTGGATAATGTGCGGGAGGTGCCGGCCATCGCCCGAGAAATTCGCAAGTTGGCAGGCGTGGCGCGGCGGCGGGGCTCTGCGGTAGGCATCTGCCACCCCTATCCGGAAACCCTGGCAGCGCTGCGGCAGGAGGCCGAGTTTCTGCGCGAGCAAGGGATCGAGGTGGTACCGGTGTCGCAGCTGTTGGCGCGGGGCAAAGGGCGGACGGTGGGCAAGGGGGGCTAGCGGCCGCTCAAATCAGCGCAGCTTGTTTGCTACGGTGGTCATGACCTGCTGAAAGGCCGCGCGATGTTCGTCAAGCAACATGCCTGTGGACGCTGGCGAATCTACTCGGCGGATGAGCAGAAAACAGTTTTCCTCTACATCTTCCCCAAGTACTGTCGCTTCGATCAGACGATAGAGCTTGGTCTTTTCCCGATGCAGGAAGCGGCTTTCAAACTCCTTGATTTCAACGGTTTTCTGAGAGATTTCCAGCCCTTCGTCATCGAACCGGTGAAAAGCGAGACAGGACTTTTCGAATCCGTTTTTGGCCGCTGCCAGGCGCATGACAAAATAGGAACGCTGAGCCGATTCACGAAATAGCTCTCGCAGCGGATTGCTCGGTGCAATCTCCTTTTGCGAACGGTAGAAATAACGAAAAACCAGGTCCGAAAAACAGGTTTCTTCCAGATAGCCGCTGATCCGGCCGTCGGATGTTTCGCAATAATAGTCGGCCGTGGCATCTTTTTCCTGTTCAAACAAGGGGCCACCGCAAATCAGGCAATCGGGCACGAGACGTTCCCGGCGTTGCATCAGGGCCTGCTCCCGTTGCCGTTGTTGTGCTGCCAGATGCTGGCGAACTTCGGTAATACGATGCCGCTCGCAGCCCTTGGCGGCCAGCAGCACCTGGCGAGCCAGATGGGAAAACTGCAGATGCACGTTGGTTCCCCGGCCGTGGGTGAGAATCGGGTAGATTCGTCCTTCGGGATTGGTATTCAGCGATTCCACTTTAGGGCTTTTGGCGATATAGCCCTCCATGCAGCGGTAGCCGCGGTTGATGGCATAAGCCTTCAGCAGCTGGTAAGCATCCGTGAAAGGGCCTTTGTAGCGTATTCGAGAATCGATCAGGCAGGGTAGCAGGCGCAGGGCTCGCTTGGAGATGCCCTGGCTTTCGCAGAAATCGTAGAGATTTTTACAGTTTTCCAGGGACGGCGCGTCCTTGACCGGAATAATGACCCGGTCGGCCGCATACAGGGCATTGCGGGTCAGGGTATCCAGGGTAGGGCGGGTATCGATGATCACGATGCCTTGCAGGGTCCCCGCCGCCAAAGTTCGGGCCAGACGATCGAAGCCGGCTTTCCTGACTTCGGGCAGTTCCTCCAGGCGGCGATTGGAGGGAATGAACTGGACGCCGTATTCCCCGATTTCCAGCAACTCTTCGGGGCGGTTGCCGGTGAAGAGCCCGCTGACATCGTTGCGTCCCGGATTTTTACCGATACGGAACATGCGGTCGACAGAAAAATGGTTATCGAAACTGAACAGGGTAACCGGTAATTCTTCGTTCAGGGCCTTGAGGTAAATGGCCAGATTGGTGGCCAGGGTCGTTTTGCCGACACCGCCTTTTTCACTGGAGATGGTAATTACGTAGGGATTCTGCATGGATCGATCCTCGGTTGATTGCTGAGTCTTACCTTATAGAAGCAAGCAGGGCAGCCTGTCAATAGAAACCCCGGAACGGTCCGGCAGAAATCCCCTCGGCAGGCTCGCCTCGCCTTGAGCTGTTACAGGAAATTCGCAACGATGGAATCTGCAACAATTTTGACCATTTCGCGCCTGGTGGGGCTGCTGAAGGAACTGGTCGAAGATAATTTCATGCAGGTGGCGGTGAGCGGTGAAATCGGCAATTTTTCCGCGCCCGCCTCCGGCCACTATTACTTCGCCCTCAAGGACGACCGCCATCAGTTGCGGGCCGTCATGTTTCGCATGCATAATCGGGCCCTTGGCTTCATACCGCAAAACGGCATGGAAGTCGTGGCCCGTGGACACATGTCCCTCTACGCCCAGCGGGGCGAGTTGCAGTTGGTTGTTGACAGCCTGCAACCCTGCGGTCTCGGCAGCCAGCAGCTCGCTCTTGAGCAGCTCCGCGCCAGACTGGCAGGCGAAGGCCTGTTCGATGTTTCTCGCAAAAGGCCGCTACCGGCCTTCCCCGTGACCATCGGGGTGGTCACCTCGGCGACGGGCGCCGCCATTCACGATATACTCAATGTGCTGCGCCGACGGGGTAGCGGGCTGCGGGTCCTGCTCTGCCCGGTGCCGGTGCAGGGCGACGGCGCCGCTGCACGGATTGCCGAAGCCATCAACGACCTTAATTGCCACGCTCAGGCGGATGTGCTGATCGTCGGTCGCGGCGGCGGCTCGCCGGAGGATCTTTGGGCCTTCAACGAAGAACCGGTGGCCCGCGCGATCTTCGCATCGGCCATTCCGATCATTTCAGCCGTCGGCCATGAGGTCGATTTCACGATTGCCGACCAGGTTGCCGATCTGCGGGCGCCGACCCCGAGTGCCGCGGCCGAGCTGGTAGTCAAAGAGCGCCGAGAGCTGGAAGGTCATGTCGATCACCTGACCTTGCGTCTCAGCCGGCAGATGAGCAGCCGCTTGGCCCTGCTGCGCGAGCGCATCGCCGGCCTTGGCCGACGTCTGCAGGGGGGGCTGCATCGTGTTGCCTCGTCCCAACGACAGGTTCAGGATCTGCTTCGGCGCGCTGAGTCGGCCATGCTGGCTCGGCGGCAGGAGGCCGCTGCCCGGCTGCGGCTCGCGGCCGGGCGTCTCGACAGCCTGTCGCCCCTGGCTACCCTGGGGCGGGGGTATGCCATCGCCACCGGCGCCGGCAAAAAAACGGCTATTCGCGATGCCGCCGAACTGGAAGTAGGCACAGCGCTGCATTTGCGTTTTTCCCGTGGAAGCGCAGAGGCAGTGGTTACCGCAGTGGTTTCGGAATGTTTTAAAGAG
This sequence comes from Desulfuromonadales bacterium, assembly GCA_030613545.1. GTDB lineage: Bacteria > Desulfobacterota > Desulfuromonadia > Desulfuromonadales > Syntrophotaleaceae > Syntrophotalea_A. The sequence goes on along the minus strand of JAUWLU010000007.1, from coordinate 11,111 downwards.
AAGCCCCTTGACTGACAAGGTCAAGGATGTCGATAATCAGGATTGATCTATTTAATTCAAGAGGATTTCATTTGGCATGCCCAAACAAGAGAGTTTTGAGACGGCGCTCCATACCCTGGAAGATGTGGTAGAGCGTCTGGAAAATGCCGATTTATCCCTGGAAGAGGCCCTGTCCTCCTTTGAACAGGGCGTGGCGAGTGCGGCTCGCTGTCAGAAACTGCTTCAGGTGGTAGAGACCCAGGTGGAGGTGCTGCTTAAAAAGCAGGATCAGACCTTTACTGTGGAAAAATTTCAGGAATAACCTTCTCATTCGGAGATGCAATGGATCTCAACAGTTATCTCAAAGACCGACAACAGCGCATCGATGCCGCCCTCGACCGTCACCTGCCCGCTGAGGACTCCTTGCCTGAACGCCTTCATCAGGCGGTGCGCTATTCGGTCTTCGCCGGCGGCAAGCGGCTGCGACCGATCCTTATGCTGGCCGCCTGCGAAGCCGTTGGCGGCGACACCGAGCGGGTCCTGCCGGCGGCCTGCGCTATAGAGATGATCCATACCTACTCGTTGATTCACGACGATCTGCCAGCCATGGATGACGACGACTTTCGCCGCGGCCGGCCCACCTGCCACAAGGTCTATGGCGATGCCCTGGCCATACTGGCTGGCGACGCGCTGTTAACCGAAGCCTTTATTCTGCTGTCCGGTATGGCCGCCGACACGCTTCAGGCCGAGGATGCCTGCCGCCGGGCCATGCATATCGTTGCCCGTTGCGCCGGTTCCAGAGGCATGGTCGGCGGTCAGGTGGTCGATATGGAATCGGAAGGCAAGGAGATCGATCTGCCGACCCTCGAATATATCCATACCCATAAGACCGGAGCTCTGATTCTGGCCTCGGTACAGGTCGGCGCCCTGCTCGGCGGGGTCGACGAAGCAGCCTACGATGCCCTGACCCGCTATGCCGAGGCGGCGGGCCTGGCTTTTCAGGTGGCGGACGATATCCTCGATATCGTTGGCGATCAGGAGCTGCTCGGCAAGGATGTCGGCAGCGACGAGGCACGGGGCAAGGCCACCTATCCGGCGCTGCTGGGATTGACCGGCGCACGGCAACGGGCCCGAGACCTGCGGGATCTGGCCCTGGAAAGCCTGGCTGAATTCGGTGAGGCCGCCGAACCTCTGCGCCAGATCGCCCATTACATCGTCGATCGCTCCTTTTAAAACAACCATGGAGTACGTCCAGCAATGAGTATTCTGCAGCATCTGCAATCCCCCGCTGAATTGAAGGATCTGTCCTACGCCGAACTGGATCAACTGGCCGGTGAATTGCGTGAAAAGATCATCGCCACGGTATCCGCCAATGGCGGCCATCTGGCCAGTTCCCTGGGTGTAGTCGAACTGACCCTCGCCCTGCATCGAGTGTTGAACTCCCCGGAAGACAAGATTGTTTGGGACGTCGGCCATCAGGCTTACGCCCACAAGCTGCTCACCGGCCGCTTTGACAGTTTCCACACCTTGCGCCAGTTCGGTGGCATCAGCGGCTTTCCCAAGCGTCAGGAAAGTCCTCACGACGCCTTCGACGTCGGTCACAGCAGCACCTCCATCTCGGCCGCCCTCGGTATGGCCGCCGCTCGCGACTGCCAGGGCAAACAGCAGAAGATGGTAGCGGTCATCGGTGATGGTTCCTTGACCGGCGGTCTGGCCTTTGAGGGACTCAACCAGGCCGGTCACCTGAAAAAAAATCTCATCGTTGTGCTCAACGACAACGAGATGTCCATCTCGCACAATGTCGGCGCCATCTCTTCCCTCATCAACCGCAAGCTGACCTCGGAACTGGCGGTACGGCTGAAAAAAGAAGCGGAGAATTTTCTCAACAGTGTGCCGCGCTTTGGCAAGGACCTGCTCAAGGTGGCCCGTCGCGCCGAAGAGGCCCTGAAGGGCTTCTTTACCCCCGGCATGCTCTTCGAAGCCCTCGGCTTCGACTATGTCGGCCCCCTTAACGGCCATCGACTCGACCAGTTGATCGAATCCTTTGAGAATGTCGCCAATCTCAAAGGGCCGGTACTGGTCCACGTCGTTTCCCGCAAGGGGCGCGGCTACCCGCCCGCCGAACAGAACCCGTCCCTGTTTCACGGCATCGGTCCCTTTGACCGCGAGACCGGTCGGCCCCGGGCCAGCAAGGGCGGCGCCGCCAGCTATACCGGGGTGTTCGGCAAAACCCTGGTCGAACTCGCCGAACGGGATGAGCGGATTATCGCCATTACCGCCGCCATGCTCGAAGGGACCGGCCTTAAGGATTTTTCCCAGCGTTTTCCGGAACGGTTCTTCGATGTCGGCATCGCCGAGCAGCACGCGGTAACCTTTGCCGCCGGCCTGGCCTGCCAGGGGCTGCGGCCCACGGTGGCCCTCTATTCGACTTTTTTGCAGCGGGCTTACGACAACGTGGTGCACGACGTGGCGTTGCAGAAGCTGCCGGTCACCTTTGCCATTGACCGCGCCGGTCTGGTCGGGGCCGATGGTCCCACCCATCACGGTGTGTTCGATTTTTCCTTTCTGCGCCACATTCCCAATCTGACCATCATGGCGCCGCGGGACGAATTGGAACTGCAGCGGGCCATGGTTACCGCCAGCACTGTCGACGGGCCTTTCGCCTATCGCTATCCGCGGGGTCAGGCCCTCGGTCTGCCCCTTGGGGACTTGCCCGCCGCCGCCGATATCGGTCGGGGCGAGAAGCTGCGGGAGGGCACAGACGGCGTCATCTTTGCCCTCGGCGTGGTCTGCCGTGATGCCCTGCAGGCGGCGGCTGTTCTGGAAAAAGAAGGCTTGTCGCTGGCGGTGGTCGATGCCCGTTTCCTGGCGCCCCTCGATCGGCAATTGATCTCTGAGGAAGCGCGGCGCACCGGACTGGTCTTCACCGTGGAGGAAAACGTATTGGCCGGAGGTTTCGGTTCCGCGGTGCTGGAATTGCTGGCCGAAGAGCAGCTTACCCCCCGTGTGCTGCGCCTGGGGCTGCCGGATCGCTTTGTCGAACAGGGAACCCAACAGGAGCTGCGTGCCCTGTGCGGCATCGATGGGCCGGGAATCGCCGAGCAGATTCGACATTTTTGCGGCATGGAAGAGGGCAGGCCCGCGGCTGACCCATCCTGATAAGACAGAGTGACGATTACCAGGCCGCCTTCGGGCGGCCTTTTTGTATCGAATCACGTGTCGAAGGCTGTCAACTTGATCCGTTTGTCAGGTTGACAATATTTGAAGGACCGTGCTAGCTTTCGAGCCATGAATCGTCCTCTATACAGTATTCGTATGCAGGCCTCACGCAACGGTCATCACCTCTCCGGAGCCGAACGCCTGAGCACTGCGATCGAGCTTGAGCCGTTGGCTGCCGACATGGTGCAACGGGCTCTGGGCCATATGCGGGGCAGGGCGGAAACTATTCAGATTTCCATCGAAGAAGTCGCCGAAGGGCAAATCGATTATGTGGCGCTGCCCGATTTACGCACCTACCTGGTGGACAATTATGGTCAGGGCCGTCAGGCGGCGGCCGGTCTTTTGTGCCAGGCCGGGGTGTCGCCGCTGGCCATCGATACGGCCATGGCCGCCATGGCCTCCGGGGCCGCACCGGACGGTCGAAGCATGCGCGGGGCCATGCTCATCGATGCGGTGAGCGGCCGGCGTCTTGAGCCTGACCAGGCGCGGGGGGTACGCGTCAGCCGCATGGATCTGACCGAGCAAGCGCGCCAGGAACTGGCCCTTGGTCTGCAGTCGCTGGGTCTGGACAATGCTCATGTCCGCGAGGCCCTGGTGCTGGCCGGAAAAGTCCTTACGACGCCGGGAATCGTGGCGGAACTCTGCTGGTCCGATGACCCCGACTACACGGCCGGCTATGTGGCCAGTGCTCATCAGGGCTATGTCCGTTTTCCCCACCTTAAACCTCTGGGCGAGGAGCGCGGCGGACGGGCCTTTTTTCTTGCTGCAGGGCAACATAAGCTGCCGGAGCTCATCAATTATCTGCAATACCGGCCACTGCTATTCGACCGCATCGGCCAATTAAACCGGCCGCAACCCTGGGTGGTACAATCATGACGGACTGGCAAGATCAACTCAATAGCCTCGAAGAAATGGGCTTGCTTCGGCGATTGCGTACCGTCACCAGCGCTCAAGGCTCCCATGTAGAGATCGATGGCCGAAGGGTGCTGTTGCTCTGTTCCAACAACTATCTTGGCCTTGCCACCCATCCCCAGGTCATCGAAGCGGCTCGAGGGGCTACCGCCCGGTTCGGTGCCGGCAGCGGCGGCAGCCGGCTGATTTCCGGCTCCATGAGCTGCCATCGGCAACTGGAAGAGGCGTTGGCCGCTTTCAAGGGCAGCGAGCGGGCCCTGCTGTTCAATTCCGGCTATGCGGCCAACAGCGGCATCTTGCAGGGGTTGTTTGAGGACGGGGATTTGATCTTCTCCGACGCCCTCAACCACGCCTCGATAATCGATGGCTGCCGACTGAGCAAGGCCCGCACTGTCGTCTATCCCCATGGCGATGCCGCGGCGCTCGCTGCGCTTATGGCGCTGGAAGCTCCGCGCCGCAGCGGCCGCTGGCTGATCGTCAGCGACGGGGTTTTCAGCATGGACGGTGACCTGGCGCCGCTGCCCGAACTGGTGCGGCTCAAGGAGCGTTACGATGCGCTGCTAATGGTCGACGATGCCCACGGCACCGGGGTACTGGGTGCCGGCGGTCGCGGCAGCGGCGAACAACTCGGTTGTCTGGAAGACATCGATTTGCACATGGGCACCCTGGGCAAGGCCCTGGGAGGGGCAGGCGCCTATCTGGCCGGTCCCGCTGCGGCCATCGAACTGCTCATCAACCGGGCGCGGTCCTTTATCTTTTCCACCAGCCTGCCGCCGGGAGTGCCCGCTGCCGCCCTGGCCGCCCTGGAAATCGTGGCCGGCGAAGAAGGCGCGCACCTGCGACAACGGTTGGCTGAAAACCGAACCCGTTTTGTTGCCGGCTTGCGCCAGGGAGGTCTGACCGTGGCGGAACATCCCAGTCCCATTGTACCGATTATCACCGGCGAGCCGGAACCGACCATGGCCGCCAGCGACAGGCTTTTGGCTGAAGGGTACTTTGTACAAGGGATTCGACCGCCGACGGTGCCGGACGGCCGTTGCCGATTGCGGGCGACCCTGATGGCCGTTCATCAGCGGGCCGACCTGGATGGCGCGGCGCAGGCGGTGGTTCGAGCTGTGCGAGGAGCAGATCGATGAAAGAATGGTGTTTGGCCGACGGCCGGGTGATACGCTACCGTCAGGCCGGCAGCGGTCCGCCGCTGGTGTTGCTGCACGGCTGGGCCATGTCTTCAGCGGTCTTCAGCGAGGCCCTGCAGACGTTAAGCGACGAGTTTTGCGTGCTGGCGCCGGATCTGCCGGGACACGGCCAATCGACAGCCGGCAATGACTACGGGCTCGACCCTTTGGCCCGCGATCTGGCCGCCTGGATGGAAGGGCTTAAGCTTACCGATGTTCGGCTGCTCGGCTGGTCTCTCGGCGGTCAGATCGCCCTGCGACTGGCCACCCTTGCAAAGCAGCGCCTGTCCCGTTTATTGCTGGTGGCCACCACGCCTCGGTTTGTGGCCGATGAAGAGTGGCCCAACGGTCTGGCCGAGGGGCAGGTGCGGATCATGGCGCGGGGACTGCAGCGACGTTTTGCCAGGACTCTGGACGATTTCTTTGCCCAGCAGTTCAGTACGCATGAGTTGAGCGCACAGCGCTGGCAGTGGCTGATCGAGCAGCTTTCGCCGACGGCAGTACCACCGCAACCGGAGGCGGCTCTGGCGGCCCTGGAGACTCTGCGGATCGGCGATTTGCGTTCGCAGTTGGCCGGGCTTAGGCTGCCGGCCCTGGTGATGCACGGTTCAGAAGATGGCATCGTACCCCTTGGCGCCGGCCGTTATCTGGCCGACGTTCTGCCGCAGGCCCGTTTTCAGGCGCTGTCGCAGGCGGGTCATGCCCCCTTTCTTAGCTACCCTCAGCAAAGCTTTCAACTGTGGCGGGAGTTCTGCCGGCCATGACCGCTGCTGTCGATAGCCGCCGTTTGCGACGTAATTTCAGCGCCAGCGCCGACCGTTATGACCACCATGCTCATATCCAGAAGCAGGTGGTGGCCACCCTGTTGGAGCTTATGGACCAGCGCTGTCCAGAGGAGGGAACCTTTCTTGATATCGGCTGCGGTACCGGCAGCCTGTCTTACGAGCTGTGTCAAAGCTATCCCCAACTGCAACCCATTTTGTCCGACATCGCCCACGGCATGACCCTGCAAGGTCGCAGCCGCATAGCTAAGGCCCTGGCTGTCGATGCCGCCGCGGAAGCCTTGCCTTTTGCAGATCGCAGCGTCGATCTGGTCTGCTCTTCATCGGTTTATCAATGGGTGGTTGACCTGCCCGAAGCATTTTCCGAAAGTGCCCGAATCCTGCGCGATGGCGGCCTGTTCGCTTTTGCCCTGTTCGGCCGGGGCACCCTGCGAGAACTTAAAACGGCCTATCGGCAGGCTGCCGAGATCAGGGGCGGGGAGACAGAGCATCTGCACGAGTTGCCGGAGCTGACAACCGTTCAACGGGCTCTAACCACGGCCGGATTTGTCCAAGTGGAACTGCAGCGGCAGGAACTGGTCGAATACCATGGGGGAGTGGCAGATCTGTTGCGCAGCCTGAAGCGCATCGGCGCCGGCAATGCCAGCTCTCGAGCGCCGCGGGGACTGGCTTCCCGTCGCCTGCTGCAGAATATGACCGATATCTACCGGCAACGCTACGAGCGGGACGGGCAAATCCCCGCCAGCTACGAGGTAGTTTATGGGCTGGCGGCCGCTCCGCCGCGATGAGAAAAGTTTGCTGGTTTTAAAGGACCTGCAGGACCAGGCATTTGAGATAATCGGTTTCCGGACAGTTGAGTAACACCGGATGGTCGTAGGCCTGGCCGCGCAGTTCGACCAGGCGCAGCTCCCGCCCGGTGAGGCGGGCGGCCCGACGCAGGGTGTCGACAAAGGTTTCCCGCTGCATATGATACGAGCAGGAACAGGTGAAGAGATAGCCGCCCGGTTCGAGCAGCTCCATGGCTCGCCGGTTGACGGTCAGATAAACGCGCAGGGCTTCCTGCAGATGTTTTTTGCTCTTGACGAAGGCCGGCGGGTCAAGAATGATGGTGCCGAACCGCTCCTCTCGGGCCTTTAGTCCTTTCAGCTCTTCGAAGACATCGGCTTTAACAAAGGAGCAGATCTGTTCCTGAAAGTTATGTCGGGCGTTCTCTGTGGCCAGGGCTACGGCTCGGTCTGAGATGTCGATGCCACGCACCTCGGCGGCACCAAAACGGGCGGCATGAATCGACCAGCTGCCCGAGTAGCAGAACAGGTCCAGCACCCGGCGCCCTTCAACCCGGCCCTGCAGCGCCTGGTGGTTCTCTTTCTGATCGAGAAAGTGACCGGTCTTCCGACCCTGCAGCACATCGACTTCAAAGCGAAGGCCGTGTTCGGTGATCAGCAGCGATTCTGGCAGGGCGCCGCTGAGGATCTCCACCTGTTGCGGCAGCCCTTCAAGTGCTCGCACCGCCACGTCGTTGCGGGCGATGATGGCCGAAGGATCGAGCAGTTCGGTGAGGGCCTGTACAATCGCCTCCCGGCGCCGTTCCATGCCGAGGGTGAGGAACTGGAGCACCAGCACGCGGGCGTAGCGATCGACCACCAGGCCGGGCAGTCCGTCCGCCTCGCCATGGACCAGCCGCAGGGCATTGAGGTTGCTGTAGAGCCCCTGGCGATAGCGCAGGGCCTTTTGCAGCTTGCGGCGAAAGAAATCGACGCTGTCGATCTCTTCTTGGCGACGGGAAAGCAGGCGGGCGGCGATCAACGATTGGGGATTGTAATAGGCGGTGCCGAGGGGTTTTCCCCCAGCGTTGCAGACGGCCAGGGCCGAGCCCGCTTCGGGTTGTCCCTCGATGCGAGCGATTTCGTTGCTGAACACCCAGGGATGGCCCTGCTGTACGCGATGATCGTGACCGGCACGTAAAATCAGTCGGGTCATTTTGGCGTTGGGCTTTTAAACAGGGCTTCGATGGTCAGGCGGGCTTGCTCGGATATCACCGAATAATAAACTTCCACGCCGCTGCGCCGTCCTTCGATAATGCCTTTGTTCTTGAGCAAGGCGAGGTGTTGGGATACGGTGGCCTGAGGCAGACCGAGGCATTCCCAGATCTTTTTGACATTGCAGGCTTCCGACAGCAGGCCGGCGACGATTTTAAGCCGAATGGGGTGGCCGAGAACTTTGAGGATTTCCGCTTCCCGTTCGTAACTCTGGGTTTTGTCAAAGGTATTTTGCATGGTTTTCCCTGTGCCGGACGATGACATAAAAAATCGAATATATGGATGTTAGTGGTCGAGTCCTTGGATGTCAATCGCTTTTTGCCCGTCCATCGGGCAAACCCGACAACAATGCTGATATTTTTCTGGAGATGTTTCGTTAAATGATAGCCGCTTTCTTTTTTCTGCTCGGCCTGGCGATTCTCTATGTCGGCGCCGAAACCATGGTTAATTCCAGTTCCCGATTGGCCGCTTCCTATGGCATACGTCCGCTGGTGATCGGCATGACGGTGGTCGCTTTCGGTACCAGCATGCCGGAGATGATGGTCTCTCTGCTGGCCTCTTTTCGGGGCTCAGCCGATATCGCCGCTGGCAATATCGTCGGCTCCAATATCGCCAACATCGGTTTGATTCTCGGTTTTACCGCCCTTATTGCCCCCCTGTTAGTGCCCCGCTCGCTGCTCAAGCGCGAGGTCCCTTTCATGATCGGTGCCTCCCTGCTGTTGCTGCTGCTGGGGCGCGACGGATATCTCGGCTTTGCCGACGGTGCCCTGTCGTTTGCCCTGTTGCTGGTGTTCCTCGGCTACTGTCTGCGCACCGCCCGCCGCCAGGACGGCGAGGCCAACCTCGGTTCGGCCATGCTGGCCAGCTGTTCTCGACCACGGGATTCGCTTCTGGTGCTGGTGGGGATTGTCGGCCTCGGTATCGGTGCGGAAATGATGGTCCGTTCGGCAGTGATTCTGGCCCGCGCCTTTGGCATCTCTGAACTGGTCATCGGCATCAGCGTGGTGGCTATCGGTACCAGCCTGCCGGAGTTGGCCGCCAGCGGCGTCAGCGCCTGGAAGGGGCATGCCGAGCTGAGCATCGGCAATGTACTCGGCAGCAATATTTTCAACATCCTGTTCGTCCTAGGTATCTGCCCGATGATTCGGCCCCTGGCCATCGATCCCTCGCTGCTGCGTGTGCAAATGCCGGTCATGCTGCTCTTTTCCGTTGGCCTCATTCCGCTGCTGGGGCATCGCTATAAAATCTGTCGTTGGAAAGGGCTGTTGCTGCTAGGTGGTTACCTGGCCTTTATCGCCGGACTCTTCCTGTGAGGGCCGCCTGGAAGCATCGCTGGATTGCCATCGGGCTGCTGCTTGTTTTCATCGGCGCCCCAAGGCCCTGTCTCGCAGCCGCCACTGCCGCTGCCGAAAGGAGCCGGCCCACAGCCCCCGTTGCCGAGCGCTACCGCTATGATATTGCCTTTTTATGGTTTGAGCGTATTGCCGAGGCCGAATTGAGTCTGCAGTCGACCAAGGAGCCGAACCGTTGGCAGGCAGTTCTGGAAGCCAACACCCTCGGCGTAGCCGCCTGGTTGACCAGTGATCGCGCCCAGCACTACGCTTCGCTGATGCAGCTCGATGACGAGGGTGGCCTCACCTCCCTGCGCCACGATTCGAACATCATCAAAACCAAGGCTGGCCGCCAGCGGGTACGGCTCAAAAGTTATCTGTTCGATCATCAGCAGCAATGCATTATTCAGCGCGTTAATCGCGACGGCCGGCAAAAAGAAGATCTGGTGCTGCCCATGCCTTCGGCCAAACCCAACGATATTCTGACCGCTTTCTACAACTTTCGGCACGGTCTTTACGGGCCGCTGGTCCAGGGCGCAATATATCGCATCCCTACCTACAGTCGCAAAGGGCCGAGCGAAATTGTCGTCGAGGTGCTGGGGAACAAACAGCGACCTCGCAAGCCCAAGTTTCCCGACCAGGGACTTCTGCTCAAGGTTCAACTCGACAAAGAGGTCTTCGATACCGACAAGGGCATCGTCTATGTCTGGCTCGATGAGCAGGGGCGACCGGCCCAGGTGGTCGTCGAAGACGTCATCGGTCTGGGAGATGTTCGATGTACCCTGCAACAGAAAGGGCTGTGATCATGAGCGAACCCGTGGTTTATGTGGTCGGCCATAAGCATCCGGACACCGACTCCATTTGCAGTGCCATTGGCTATGCCCGCCTGCGACAGCTGCAGGGCCTGGCCGGCGTGACGGCGGCTCGAGCCGGCAACCTCAATCGGCAGACCGAATTTGTGCTGAATCGTCTCGCCGTGGCTGTGCCGCCCTTGCTCACCGATGTCTCCCCCCGGGTGCGGGATCTGGTTCGTTCGCCAGCGGTTACCATCGGCGGCGAGACGCCTCTGGCAATTGTGCTGGAACAGCTCCACCACCACGATGTTCGGCTGCTGCCGGTGACCGACGATGAGCAGCGGCCGCAGGGCCTGATGATGCTCAAGCGGGCTGCCGAAGGTTTTCTGCTGCCGACGGATGAAGGCTCCAACCGGCGGGTGTTGACCTCGCTGGCCGCCTTGCGAGAGTGTTTGCAGGCCAGCGCATTGCACGCCGTCGATGAAAAGGAACTGGAGGAGCTCGAGCTCTATGTCGGCGCCATGGCCTTTGAATCCTTTGCCGAACGGCTGACTCACTGCGACCCGCGCCGGTTGCTGGTGATCACCGGAGATCGGCAGGAAATTCAGGCCCACGCAGTGAATCTGGGGGTGCGGGTGCTGGTGGTCACCGGTGGCGGGACGATCGCTCCGGAGCTGCTGGCCACGGCCCGCCAGCGGCAGGTACCCGTGCTCAGTACCAGTTTCGACACCGCTACCGCCGCCTGGCGGGCGCGGCTGTCGACGCCGGTTCACTGCCTCATGGAGCGCAACTGCCCGACCGTGGGCCTGCTCGATTGCCGTGAAGATTTACGTCTGAAACTGCTCCATGGCGGCTGTCCTGGCGTTCTGGTGCTGGATAG
>JAUWLU010000019.1 GCA_030613545.1 Desulfuromonadales bacterium | reverse complement strand
CGTAGTGGTTTTTCAGGGGTGAAGGCATACATATGGTATGTCGAAGTCCTGAAAAAGTGCTGCAACGCAGTAGGGCGGACTTTTTGCGACGCCATCATCGATTGATCTTCTGCGACGCACAGCTCTCACCGCGACGGTGCTGTCCTGAGAAAGCCTTGCGGACAATGCCGATAATCACCATCAGGGGGCAGCCCCCCTATACATCAAAGGCTGCCCCTTGGTCGCAGCGGCGGGCAAATCAGAAACCTCAGCCTTGGCTTGCTGTGACGCTAACCGCACCGGCCGCCCGGACACCAGGCCGATTTCCCCTTGCAATTCCTCCCTCATTAGGTTAAGATGCCGGCCCGTTGGCCATCACTTGCCGGCCCGCAGCCGGTTTGCATTACCCGTTTTTCGAGCTGTTCCCTCCCCAGGTTGTCAGCTTTATCCTCGGCATCACTGTCATGAAAACAACAGTCAGACACCACTGCCACGTCGACAGCCCGGCGACCTGGATCAAATACCGCAAGGGGCTGTGCAACGACTGCCGCGCGGTCTGCTGCAGCCTGCCGGTGGAAGTGCGCATCGAGGACCTGGTGCGCATGGAGCTCATCGATCCCTTTGAGGCTCAGGAGCCGGCCAAACAGCTGGCCAAGCGGCTGAAGAAGGCCGGCCTGATCGATCACTTCAACTTCAAGCACGAGATCTTCACCCTGGCCCGACGGGCCAACGACGACTGCATCTTCCTCGATCCGACCAGCCGCCGCTGCACCATCTACGCCCGGCGGCCGGCCACCTGCCGCAACCATCCTCAGGTCGGGCCGCGCCCGGGCTTTTGCGCCTATCAACAGCAGGGGACCTAGTACCCTGGCGGGGCCTGACCAAGCAAAAAAAGCCGACTGCCCAGAATAAGGCAGCCGGCTCGTGCAGGTTTTTTATCAACTGTCAGCCATTCTGGCTAGAGCAGCAGAATGAGGCTGCCGGCCACGGTCAGCAGCACATTGGCGAAGGCGTAGGCGCCGGTGTAGCCGAGGGCGGGGATATGGCTGTCGGCCTCCTTGCTGACGATGCTCAGGCAGGCGCCGCTGGTCATGGCGCCGGTGATGCCCCCCAGCAGCAGTGCCGGCTTGATGCCGAGCAGCTTGCGCCCCACCCAATAGCCCACTGTCACCGGCACCACGGTGGTCAGCGCCCCGGCCAGAAAGAGCAGCGGTCCGGCGCTGAGCAGGGCCTCGACGATGCCGCGCCCGGCCCGCAGGCCGACCCCGACCATGAAAAAGAGCAGCCCCAGTTCCATGAAGATGTAGCGGGCGGCGCTCGGCATGCGGCCGAAACAGGGGTAGATGGAGCGCAGAAAGCCGATGGTCAGGCCCGCCGCCAGCAGGCCGCCGGCCGAGCCGAGGCCCACCGAGACCCCGCCGATGCGCACCGACAGGCTGCCGACGACGATGCCGGAGGCGATGCCGAGGGCGAAGGTCAGCAGATCGGTCTCCTCCAGCTGCCGCTCCACATGGCCAAAGGTCTGCCGCAGCCGGTCAAGGCTGCAGTGGGGGCCGGTGACGTCCAGCACATCGCCGCGCTGCAGCTGCACCTCCGGGGTCATCGGCACCGCCACCCCGCTGCGGTGCACGCCGCTGAGGATGCAGCCGAAATCCCGCACGATCCGGGCCGCGGAGACCATCTGGCCTACCGCCTTTTTGCGGATCACCACCACCTGGCAGGACTCGGTGGTCACATCGAGCAGCTCGCGGTCGGTGATCTCCGGTCCCAGCAGCTCCGGCCCCAGCCGCAATCGGTCCAGAAAGCCGAGCACCGAGACCCGGTCCCCCAGCTGCAGCACCGTCTCGGGGCCGATGGCGACCCACTCCTCACCGCGCTTGATCTTGTGCATCGCCACCAGGCCCGGCACCTTGGGGGTGAGCTCTTTGAACGGCCGGCCGACCAGATCCGGGCGGGTCACCCGGTAGGCCCGCAGCACGATCTGCTGCAGGCCGAGATCCGGCCCTTCCTCCCCTGCGCCCCGCTCCTCCTGTTCCATCTGGGCCGCCTCCACCACCAGATCGACACCGGTCAGCTTCGGGATCAGGCGGATCAGAACGATCAGCCCCACTAGACCGAAGATGTAGGTGATGGCGTAGCCGGTGGAGATATTGGTCAGCACCTGGTCGGCGGTCACCCCTGGGGGCGGCAGCACGCTGCCGGAGCGGATCGCCTCCTGGGCCGCGGCCAGGGTGGGGGAACTGGTCAGACCCCCGGCCAGCACTCCAGCCGCCGCCCCGGGCTCCAACCGCAGCCAGGACGACAGGCCGGCGGCCACCACGAAGCCGCTGCCGGACACCACCAGGGCCAGCAGCAGGTAGCGCAGACCGTCCTGGCGGATCACCGAAAAGAACCGCGGCCCGGCCTGAAAGCCCACCGAGAAGATGAACATGGTGAAGCCGATGCTCTGCACCGGCGACTCGCCGCCGAGCTGAAAATGACCGAAGATCAGGCCGACGAACAGCACCCCGGCCACCGGGCCGAATCCAAAGCCCTTTATTTTGAGCTTGCCCACCAGGTAACCGAGGCCGAGCACCAAGAAAAAGACGAAGATCGGATTGCTGTGCAGCAGCTCGAGCAAATAGCGCAGTATCAGTCGGATCAGCATAAGCGTCCTCCCACCCAGATAATGGTCGTCCCTTTGCGGGGCGGTTTGAACCGCCCCAGCAACTATAACAATCATTACCACCGGCTCAACCCTGATGGCGGCCGGTAAACCGTTTGGCGGCAGCACTCGTCTAAATACCAGAAGAGGAACATCACCCCAGACGAGGAGGCTGATCATGAAACGCACGGCTCTGACAAGCACGTTGGTGATCACCACCCTGCTGTGGGCGGGTGCAGCTCTGGCGCAGTCGCCGGGCACCCTGGCCGACATGGAACAGCAGGCGATGAGCGACACCTTTCAGTACGCGCTGGAAAACAACCCCACCGACCAGGCGGCCGACTGGGTCAACCCCGACACCGACCACTCCGGTGCGGTGGTGCCGGTGCGCACCTTTGCCAACGCCCAGGGCCGGCCCTGCCGGGAATTCATCTCCACCATCACCATCGGCGGTGAACAGCAGCAGGGCTACGGCACCGCCTGCCGCCAGCCCGACGGAACCTGGCAGATCGCCAGCGACCAGCCGCCGACTCGAGTGACCTCCGTGGCCAACCGGCCGGTGTACGTCTATCGGCCCGCCGAGCGCTACTACGTCTATCCCCATGCCTACACCAACCCTTACCGCATCTACTTCAGCTTCAGCTACCTGTTCCACGACGGTCGCCTGCACGTCGGCAGCTACTATCCCGGCGCTTCGGTGTGGCACTATCGCCATTACCGTCAGCCGCACAAATACCGTTACCATGCACCGCTGCCCCACCAGCGCTGGTATCGCCGCGAACACATTCGGCGCTCCTGGCAGCGCCGTCCTGGCCATTCCTGGGCCATGCCCGACCGCAAACAGGGCGAGCGACGCATTCACCCGCACCGAAACCGCAGCGAAGGACGCTCGCAACGCCGCTGAGGTTCTTTCGCCGCATGGGGTTACACGGCGTTCATGGCAGGGGTACATTGAAACGAAGGGCCGACGGCCAGGGCAAGGTCGACGCGTCCATCTACGCGCGGCGCTGTCCGGTGCCCGAGGGCGATCCGGCCAAGGAGCAGAAATTCCTGGCGACCTTTCGCGTGAACCGCCTGCTCAAGGTCCTCGGCGGCGAGGCTCCCGAGGTGTCCATGGCCTGAGCCGCCAGCCTATGCAGCAAAAAGCCGGCTGTCCTCGCAAGGGGCAGCCGGCTTTTTTTATGAAGCGAAACAAGACCTGTGCAGACGCACAGTCGCCAGGGGAGGTCTCGCCCTCTTATTTTTACGAAGTGGCACGTGGTGCTGAATGCCGCAACAGGCTAAATTGTTTCCAGAGACACGGAATAACAAAAACGAATCGTGTTTCGCAGTTCAAAACCTCCATCTTTTGGCGCGCCCTTTCCCTCCTGAAAGGCGCGCCTTTTTTTTGCTAAAACCGCAGCGCGGCCGGCGACGAACTCCCCGGTTTCAGCATCAGGGTCTTGCTTTGCCGGTTACGGCCCTGCGGCTCCATTATCCGGTAAGGCGCGAATCCTGCCGGCCTTCTCCAGGCATACCGGGTACCCCTCCAGGGAAGACGGGATCCTTGCTTCCAGTGTGGGGGTCTTCTCCAGGGCATAGACCTTGATACAGGGCACGTCGTCGCAAAGCCCCAGCGCGGTCGCCACCACGCCGGGGATGGCCATCAGCCGGTCGGTATGAGCCCTGAGCACCTCTTCGATGGTTTTCCCTGCGGACGGAGCGATCATCTGGCCTCCCTCACTGCTTGCCACTCCCCTGCAGGAGATCATGACGGCAAAGCTGGCCGCAAGAAGCAGCACAACAGCTGCCATTACCGAGCGCCCCAGGAGGGTGTCGGACTTAACGGACCGAACGAAAGATTGGCTGTTCGAGGCCAGGTTTCCGAGAATTTGAGAGCGAATAGCAGGGCTATTTGGCGAAAATTGACGGGAAGCTGGGCCGATCAGGCGATTTTGCAGTCGGTTCATGGTAAGTCCGACAACCTCCTAACAAGGCTATTCGCCATCGATGGTTACCGAAAACCGCTCAAGAACCGGCTCGATAGGGTTGGCGACGGTCAGCAGGGAACTGCCGGCAAATAACAGGCCGACCGGTTTTCGATCATCGGCCTTACTCCTCCCTTTCCCGTCCACCACAATGAGGGACCCCGAATCTCCGCCGGCACTGAAACTGCCCGGCTCGATAATCAGCTGGTCGACAAAACGAGCGGTTCCTCCATCGTAGGACACATTCACGGTGGCATGGATGCCGGTGATACGCCCCTTGGTCAAGCCGGTGGTTCGCCCGTACTTTTTAACGCCCTGATTGATGGCGGGGGTTGCCGTGGTCGATTTGGGGGTGCCGTAGCCGTCACAGGGGGTGGACTTGTCCAGCAGGTCCGGCGAGGAGAGGGCGATAGCCGCATCGATGAGGTTGCTGGCCGAAGTGCTCATCTCAATCGGTTCAAAATCCTCCAGGGTGCCGATGGCATCCTCGGGATCACTGCCATAGTCATAAACGCCGGGTTGCAGAACATTGTCGCCGATGGAGGCCCCGTTCTGATCGGCATAAACGTGGTTGTTACTGAGGGCATAGACGTTTCTGCCGTCGGTTACCCGCACGCCGATGGTGCCCGCGGTAATAGCGGGATGTCCGGTCGAAACGCCGATGGGCACGGGACGTTGGAACCAGCCTTTCGGATCCGCACTGCACTCATTGTCCTTTTTGTCACTGGCCCCGGGAGCGCCGGGCGTACCGCCTTTGGCCAGGGCGACGATTTTCCCGCTGATCCGGACCACCACCGGAACGCCATCCAGCGCGGCGGGAATACTGGTGTCCCGTGCGGCAGCAAAGGATTCGATAAACATCAGGATCCCGGGACGCCCGTCAGCCGTCAGGCCGGTAGCCATGCCGACGATGCCGGGGGCCTCCATAAACGATCCCGCATGGCGATCCTGGATTTTCATCACCGCCTTAACCTGCGCCTGATTCCTGTCCAGGGCCGGCTGCGGAAGATCCTGCCCCGGCGTCACCACAGCCAGAACAGTGCTCGCGCCGAACAGCAGCACTGCCAGGAGCAGCAACAGAACCCTCGAATATTTAGCACCTCGCCCCGATAAGAATGTCATGATCCCCCTCCTTCGCCCCGGTCGCAATCACTTGAGCCGGAAACCAGTTACTGCAGCTTGTCTGAATATAAAAAGCTTATCCGACAAAGGGTTAAGGTCAATGGCGCCGATAGATTTCGGCTGTAAGGTGTTGATATTTGTCAGACCTGACCCGCGGGCCCGCCCACAGCCTCGTGAGAGCTGCTAAACTTGCAGTCAGACCAGACGAAAAAGGGAGGCCCACCGATGAAAGAAGCGATGCTCTACGAAAAGCTGCCGGGCAGCCGGGTCCGCTGCCTGCTGTGCGCCCACCGCTGCACCATAGCCGACGGCCACAGAGGGCTCTGCCAGGTGCGGGATAACCGCCATGGGACTCTCAACACCCTGGTCTATGGCCGCACCATCAGCCAGGCCGTGGATCCCATCGAAAAGAAGCCGCTCTACCACTTCTATCCCGGCTCCCTCTCCTTTTCCATCGCCACGCCGGGCTGCAACTTCCGCTGCGACTGGTGCCAGAACTGGGAAATCTCCCAGATGCCCCGCGAGCAGCACCTGATCGGCGGCCATCCGGCGACCCCCGAGCAGATCGTCGCCAGCGCCCAGCGCGCCAGCTGCCGGTCCATCGCCTACACCTACACCGAGCCGACCATCTTCTTCGAATATGCCCACGACACCGCCCGCCTGGCCCACGCTGCCGGGCTGGCCAACGTCTTCGTCACCAACGGCTACATGACCGCCGAAACGCTCGAGGCCACCCAGCCCTGGCTCGATGCCGCCAACGTCGATCTGAAAGCCTTTCGCGACGAAACCTATCGCCGCTACATCGGCGCCCGGCTGCAGCCGGTGCTCGACAGCCTGAAGAAGATGAAGGCCCTCGGCATCTGGCTCGAGGTGACCACGCTGATCGTGCCGGGGGTCAACGACGACTCGGCGGAACTCAAGGAGATCGCCGATTTCCTCTTCCAGGAGTTGGGGGCCGACACCCCCTGGCACATCAGCCGCTTTTTCCCCCACTACAAGATGCGGCAGATGCCGCTCACCCCGGTGAAGACCCTGCACCGAGCCGAAGAGATCGGCCGCGCAGCGGGGCTGCGCCACATCTACCTGGGCAATGTGGCGGAGGAGACCAACACCTTCTGCCACGGCTGCGGTAATCTGCTGATCCGGCGGGTCGGGTTCAATGTCGTGGAGAATACCCTCCTTCCGGAGGGGCGCTGTCCTGACTGCAAGGAAGTTGTGGCGGGGGTGAGCATGGCCGAAGGGGCCTGATTTTACCTTCAAAAATGGGATTTTAAGCATATTCTGGATGGGAATTTTCAGTGTTTTTGCAGGAAATACTATGACTTAACCTGGTCCGACCCTGTCGCTTATTGACCCTCTCGCTTATTGTTCTATATAGACGAAGAGACCGGACCCAAATTCTCCACCTTCTCTTGAAGTTTGCCCGCCGCAACAATCAAATCGGCGATCAGGGTCTCACTGACATCCAAAAAACCTTCATACTCTCCACGGTTGCGCAGGTTATGACAGTGAGCCAAAACGCGCCACACTTCAGCGCCGACACCGAGAGTATGCGGCAAACATTGAAAAACCAGATAACGGCTATCAGAACGGTAACCATGCCATCTTAGCGCCGCCAGGGCCAACGCATGTGCCGCGTTGTACGCCAGGTCAAATCGGCTTTCAATGGACAGTGTAGCATTTCTGGCATCCTTCAGTCGTATGCGACCGGAATGAATCAGACCTTCGAATTCCTTTTGGTCACCGGCTTCCCGCTTCAGGCTGCCACTGTCTGCAAGGGCATCAAGGTTAGGGGATGTCATCTTCGGTTCCAATCAGAAAAATTTTCGGCTGTTCAAACACCCTGTTCAGAAAACTGCTGTCGGCAGCAATCTTGACCTGAATTTCCTGGGGATTATACAGGGTAAGGTTAACGGTTCGCTCCAGCTTCTCTTCAGCTTCGGTCAATACAGAAAAGACTTCCGCATAGGACAGGCTCTCGGAAACGATCAGGACATCAATATCACTCCCAGCCTTGTCCGTACCCTTGGCAACCGAACCATAAATAAACGCGAACTTGATCTGGTCCCTGAATCCCCCCATGGCCTGCCGCAGCACATCGGCGATTCCGAAGGTTTTTAAAACGATGCCACGCAGCTCTGCGAAGATAGGGGATTTGCGATTGGCCTGATAGTGTTTTTGATTGCCGACCTTCTTGACAGTCAGTAAACCAACGCCCGATAGCTTTTCCAACTCGCGCTGGACGGTGCCGATACCCACGCCGGCAAAACGCACAATCTCATTGGCGTAAAAGCTTTTGTCGGGATGCCCAAACAACAACCCGAGGACCTGGCGTTGGGTTTTGGAAAACAACGCCTCCCCAAGGCCGATACTATTTTCCGCATTCGTTCCCATATTGGGTACTATAGTTCCCAATTTAGGTACGTTCAAGTCTATTTTTTCTGATCCTCTGTCAGCTTGCATGTGGCGCATACCTACCATTTTGCCTACAACAAGAGGATTTTAAGCGCATTTTTGCCGGGGAATTTCAGATTTTTTGATGGGAATTAAAACACTTGTCTTGGTCCGACCCTGGGTCTACAGCTTCATTTGTGGCACGGAAAGACCTGACCCCGATGCCTCACCCTGGCACGGCGAACAGGACCGAACCGTCCCGGTGGTCATGGGGCGCCACCTGGCCGAGGCCATCCCTCACTGCCAGGCCCGCTTCTACCGGGATGAGGGGCATTTCTCCCTGCCGGTCAAGCACATGGCGACGATCCTGCACTGCCTGCTCTCCGCCTGAAAGAAATCAGCCTTCACCGCCACCCAGGCCCGTCCAATGGCGGCCACAGCGGCTTCCTGCAGAGTCGGCGTGGTGCGCAAATGGCGATGCCCCTCGGCAATCGCCCCTTCGACATCGCCATATTCCAGATCATGGTGTTCCTGAACAACCGATACGGGAATCAACGATTCCGGCTGATATTACTGACGTTGCGGAAGCGCCCCGCATTCCGCTACGACGGTCAAAGTCACCCGTGTGCGGACAAGGCCGTTTGATGTACCATGGTCAGGCGAAAAGGCGAGCATCGGTGCCCGAAGGCGAAAGGAAGGTTAAAGGATGGGCCAAAAAGAACAGACCCCGCAACAGATCCTGCGCGAGGTGATAAGGTTGTGTGCCGACTGCGACACCTGCCGCACCATGATGGAAGAGGATTGCGCGTTTTTCATCGAGCTCTACCGTCTCCAGGATCAGGAACAGGAAGAGGAGGTTCCCATCACCGAGGCGCAGCTGCGCTACCTGGCCGAACTCTGTACCCTCTGCGGCCTGTGCCCGTGCCCGAAGGTTCCCATGGATGTGATGGAGGCCAAGAGCCGCTATATCGAACAGGAGGGCATGCCGCTGGCGACCCGCCTGCTCAACGATGTCCCGCTTATGGCCCGCATGTGCGGAACCTTCCCCCGGCTGGCCAAGGCCCTGCAGTCGAACCGCGTCCTCGGTCCCCTGTTGCGCAAAGCGACCCGCCTCCATCCCGAACGGCAACTGCCTTCCTTCCCGAAACGGAACTTTTTCCAGTGGGCGGCCAGCAAAGGTCTGGACCGGCAGCGGGCTGGCGACCATCGGGTCGCCTATTTCGCCGGTTGCACGGCCGGCTATCTGTTCCCCGAGATCGGTCGCAGCGTGGTCGAGATCCTGCAGCGCAACGGCGCCACGGTCTACGTTCCGCCCCAGCAATGCTGTGGCATGCCCTATCTGGTGGAAGGGGATCGCAAGCGGACCCTGCAGCTGGCCCGGGACAACATGGAGCGGCTGCTCGAAACGGCTGACGCCGGCAACGATCTGGTCTACTCCTGTCCCACCTGCGGGTTTTTCCTGAAAAGCCTGCTCAAGGAGAGGGCCTATTATTCCGAGGCCTACCAGAAGTCGATCGATGCCGACGAGGGCATGCTGAAGATTCCCGCCCCCGAAAAAGGCAAGAATAAATTCTGGTCTCTCAGAAAGGCCATGTACAAAAACATTCTCAAGGACGACGGCTATTTTTCTGCCATCGACCCCATGGACCGGGTCAATCTTGCTGAGCACCTTTACGATTTCGGCGCCTACCTGACCCGCCTTCATGCCGAAGGACGACTCAAAACCGACTTTGCGCCCCTGCCCGAGCGCATGGCCTATTTTGCACCCTGCCATCTGCGCGAACAGAAGATGGGGCGCCCCTACCTCGATCTGCTCAAGTTAATTCCCGAACTGGACATCGAACCGGTCGGCAACGATTACGACTGTTGCGGCATGGGGGGGATTTTCGGCTTCAAGGACCATTTTCACCAGAAGTCCCTCGACCTGGGGGGGCCGCTGATGGACAAGATTCGCGCCCACCGGCCGCAGGCCATCGTCACCGACTGCATGAGTTGCCGGCTACAGTTCAATCACTGCCTGCCCTATCCGGTGTTCCATCCGGTGGAGGTTTTGGCCAGGGCCTATCGGGTTAACTAAAGCAAGTACGGACCTCCCCACGAAAGGAATTCCGCAATGTCTGAAAAGAAACAAGCGGCGAAGGAAATCAGCGCCCTGATCGAATCCTTCGGCGGCGAGCATCTCAACGATGAACTCACCGGCTACGCGCTCAAGCTCTGTGACACCTTGAGCCGGAAACGCAAACTGAACATTGCCCGCGGCAGAAAAGAGATCTGGGCTGCGGCCGTCATCTACCAGATAGCCAGACTGAACTTCCTGTTCGACAAGGCCAACCCCTTGTTCCTCACTGCGGACACCATCTACTCCTTTTTCGGCACCAAAAAAACCACCACCAGCAACAAGGCCAACCTCATTGAAGAGGCATGCGCTCTGGGTCTGGGCGAACCGGGACTCTGCACCGACGAGATTGTCGCAGCTTTTTCCTTCCTTCAGCTTCCCAATGGCCTCATCGTGCCCGAAAGCATGATCGACGCCATCTCCTTTGAGGTCGCCGACGAGGAAGAAGCGAAAGAGATCGAGGCGTTTCTCGCCGAGAAACAGCGGCAGGAAGAAGCGGCCCTCAAGGCCCAAAGGGAAGGTCGCGCCGAAATCAACCGCCAGACAGCCGAAAAGGAAAAGCGAGCAAAACAAGAAGAGGAGCGCTCACGGCAACCCGGGCTTTTTGACGATTGATCAGAAGACAAGGCCGCCCCCTGCGTGTCCTTTAAATCGATGGGCCTTGGTTTTGTGCAGTGTGTAGACGCGACCCCTTTTACACCTTCATTCATAAATAAAAAAAGGTCAGGGAAAACTCCTATTTTCAATCTATTGCCGAAATATCTCTTCCCGGTGCATCAACATAAATCCGTCATCCGGCAAAAACTTGTCCGGCATCTCAATTTGCATCCCCCCATAATCAAGAAAGTTCCGTGCTAAGGTCTCATTTGGCAGGAATTCCCGTAGATAGGGAGAAAGCACTAGTCGATAATCTTCGTCAAACGTCACCAGCCCTTTGTCAAAAGCAGCATCCTGAGTCTGAGCAAGACACAAACCATTCCTTGGATTGAGTCGTTGCTCCGGATATTTGCCCCACGGCAAAATGTGACTGGCAACCAGCAGCTCAGGAATGGGATTGCCGGTGATACAGCAGCGACAGTTGTAGGAGGCGAGTACACTCTTCCGGAAAAAGTTCTGGCCAAGACGTGCCTTGACTGAGGTGACCTCTTCAGTAGGCCCCGTCGGAGCAATTAGGGGCATCTTTGCGACAGGTTTACGCTCAGCCCTGCTTTCGGTTGCCTCAATTTCTTGAGCTGTCTCTCCGAATTTACCAAGTAGCGCCTGCAGTTTCTCTTCGCTCTCGATTCCGAGTCGCCCCCAGTCCGAGTTGAACTCCTCCCAGATTTCTTTGTCCGCCCGACTGACACTGCTCAGGCCTTTGATTCCCCGCGCTTGGTGATAGGGGTCGAGGGACGCAAGATTGCAGAGCTTCATGGAAAGGCTGCTTGGGGTCCTGCCGAGTTTCTCAGCAACCTCAATAACCAAAGGGTTCCCATGGCGAAGTTGACCAAACGGCAGCTTGCAATAGAGGTTCATTGCCACCATAAGCTCCTCATGTGTCCATGGTTTTCCTCTGGCCATTTAGCCAACCCTCCGAATATGAAAAACAACTGACCTAGCCAATTGTTTGCACCTTCCGACACTTCGGAAACGCCGAACACGCCCAAAACCACTTCCCGGCATAAGGTCCTTTCTTAGCCAGCCGTTTAACCATCGGAGAATTACAAGCCGAACAGACCGGTGCGACCGGCCCATTTTCTTCCTCACTTTCATACGACTCCGACGAAATTTTCTTCTCCGGAGCTATCTCCACAGACACTTTTTCAGCAGAAACCTCCTGCTGTTCTTCCGAGGCTCCCAACGGATTCTGCCCCTCTGAAACCTTCCCGGAAAAATCCAATTGTGCTACTTCATCCTCTTCCGGAGACAAAATCTTCTCCAGCTTCGCCCGCACCTCCTGCACCGCGTACCCCTTACGGGCTGCAAAATGAACCATTGGAATACCTGCGGCGGCAATGGCACTGTCGACGAACTCATCTCGCTCGACCCGATCCTTGCGCCGATGTGACGCATCGTCTAACTCCACCACGGCAGCGACAGCCAGAGTATCGGGCTGACAGAGGACGAAATCGACGTGTTTCTGGTGAATGCGATTCCAGGCGCCGGTCCGCTGGCTTCTTGTGAGTCCTTTTGCCGGCTGGACCAGATCTCCCAGGCGCACTTTGCCGAAAATGCGAAACTGCCCTGCAACCGCTTGTTCCAGAACTCCGAGAAAGGACCGTTCCGCGGGGCTGAACAATTCCTTTCGCGCCTCGTAAGTCGCCTTTTTTGAAGGCCCGGTTTGCCGCCCCTTCAAGAGCGCAGTCAAAAATCCTAAGGCAGCGATAATCACCACTAAGACAATAATGTTGCCCATAATGCCCCCAAATAAAAAACCACCCGCGCCCTTCAAAGGCCGAGTGGTTTCACCGATCGTTTCAGCTTTCTTCCCGAATCATCATCCCACCTGACGAGCATCACACAAATAGAGAAAATAAACTCATAAAAGAAGCTTTAAATTACTGATTGGGCCTTCCTCCGTCAAGGGTTCTAATTCGAAAATTAAGCGCGAGGCCAAAGGTTCAGGGGGCAAGGTGATGGGCGAGGGATGCGGGATGCGGGACATCCCTCCTTCGCGTATTTCGTGGCTTCGCGTGAGGCTGATTCTCAGAAAGTAAAAACCGCTTTTGCTCGTGGGGTTCCTCGAAAAGGCCCTAGCCCTTCAAACCGAACAGAACCGCTTTATCCAGCAGCGGCGATTTCATTACCCGATATTCCCGGACATACGACAATTCGCCTTCCACCGGCTCCACGGTGGCCAGTCCGAAAAAACCGGCGAAGTTGACGAGAGTGCGCAAAGTGAAACAGGAGCGAACCTGCTGTTCCGAGCTCCAACTTAGAAGGGGTTCCATCTCGTCAAGCAGCAAGGGAAAGGCCCGCAAAAAATGGTCTTCATAAAAAGCCGAGGAACGCTCTTCGTTGCCGTAGCGGCTCAATAGATACAGGGTAAACAGGAACGATTGCTGAATGAAAGGAACCTCCGCATGGCGGTCCCAGTACCCCCAATTGAACTCCCCGGCGCCTGCTCGCAACAACCGGGGGTAAACCGCCGCCACCCCCCCTTGCGCAAGGAGGGTGCGGCAGTTGCGGCTGAGAATAAACCGTCCCTTGTACTTGCGGACCAATCCAGCCAGTTCAGCCACCAGACGGGTGACATGCAACTCAAAAAAATCCAGTTCCTTGTTGATGTCGCCATACTTGGTGTGATTACGATAGGCCTCTTCCCCCCAAAAGGCCAGGGCCGCTTGCCGACAGAACTTTCGCGGCAGGTTGCCCTTGGCGGTCGGTTTCAGTCCCTGCTCGCCGATGGCCTCCACCAGCAGATTGAACAGGGTCAGAATCGGGGCGCCGGGCTCTTCGGCCAGGGTTTGCGGGAAACTCACCAGCTCCGGTGCGTCGAAGGGATAATAGAGCAGCCGATGCATCTGCTCCGACGACAGACCGGCGAAATCATCCTCAGGTTGTTGATTGCGCTGCTGCATATGCGCAGCCAGAAAGGCATTCGCCTCCTCCAGGGACTCGAAATTACGCCCTTCCAACGCCTGACGGATTTCGTCGTGAAGGTCGCTGGGACCGCCGACATCCGGGGCATCCTTGCGCCGGCCCAGACAGCATTTCTTATACTTGAGACCGCTGCCGCAGGGACAGGGATCGTTGCGACCGATATCGTGTTTTGCCATAATGCTTTCTCCAGCCCTTGGCAAAGCCAGGACCTGTTCTCTGTTTGCCGGCGCCACAAGCACCCTCCGGTTACGCAAGGAAGCAGGTAGCCTTTCTTGCGGGTTCGGGCATTCTGACACGATTCCCGGGCCTTGACAACTGCTCGCGGAGCAGAGCCTTCCATGCTCACCATCTCACCCGCCCCTTCTCCAAACACCCCGCCACCTCTCGAAAATAGCCATCAAGATCGCCATCCACAAAATAGCGGTTGGGCGTCGGCGGCAATGCCACGGCACCCCGGTTAACGACCACGGTTGTCGCCTGGGTGCTGTAGGGAAGATGCGAGGCGGGGCTGACCTGCAGAGAGGAGCCGAGCACCAGCAGCAGATCGCACTCGGCCACCATCCGCTCCGCATCCTCATAGCCATTGACCATTTCGCCGAAAAACACGATGTCCGGCTTGAGCACACCGTTGCACTTCGGACAAAGAGCGACAGGCGGCGTGGTGCTGTTGTTCATGTTCTGCTCCCACCAGCCATAGCTGAGATCTTCAAAGCGCTGACCGCAGGATGCGCAGGTGGCGGATCGGTACGAGCCGTGCAGCTCGACGACCGTCCGGCTGCCGGCCAGTTGGTGGAGCATGTCGATATTCTGGGTGATGACCCCCGCCAAGCCCCCTTCCTTTTCCAGGTCAGCCAGGAACCGGTGCGTGAAGGTCGGCCGGATGTCTTTCACTGCGGCGACAAAATCGCGTGAGAATTCGTAGAAGTACTGGGGCGCGCGCCGAAACCAGCCGATCTCGAAGACCTTCTCCGGGTCGTAACGCCGGGTCACGTAGAGCCCCCGCGGTCCCCTGAAATCAGGAATGCCCGCCGCCGTGGAAATGCCCGCGCCGGAAAGGGCGATCACGGAGCTGGAGCGCCGGATCAGCTCGGCGCAGCGGGCCGGTTGGAGGGATTGAGGTTCAGGCATTAAAAGGCTCCACGTAAAATTTTCAACTCACGCCACGGCATTTCGAAAAGATTTAAAGCAACTTCAAATTCTTTGCCTCACGCAACGACGCCACGGCGCAACGAAACCCTTTGTTTCTATTAGAAGTCAAAAGCGGAATCTTATTACGGTACCACAAGAAGCTGGCTACAAGGTTCACACCAAGTCCCTTGTCTCACGCTACGCCCCTACGGCACAACGGAAACCTTGGTGACTACAGGCAGTATTAACGTGGCGTCGTTGCGGCGTTGCGTGAGGCCGGCTTGGGTGTTTTGTTTCCCAAATCCAAATCGTTAAGACGTTGGGCGAATATCTTCCAAACCGTTCACCACGCGCTTGAAACCATCCTTGAGCAGGTTTTCCCCGAAATTGATCAACAGACCGAGGCGACAATTCGTCAGGCGGAGATAGGTCAGGAGTTGCTTCGAGTGGACCGGCTGCAGACGCTCAACGGATTTCAGCTCGATGATGACCCTCTTTTCCACGGTCAGGTCGGCGCGGAAGCCCTCGTCGAAAGAGATTCCCTGAAACCGGGTCGGCACCGGGACCTGGCGATCCACGGCCAGACCCAGATCGACCAGCTTGTGGGCAAGAACGACCTCGTACACCGACTCCAGCAGACCCGGCCCGAGTTCCCGGTGAATCTGAAATGCGGCGTCCATGACCTGGCGGGCAATGGCATTTTCCGTCATCAAGCTGACCCCCTTCGTCTCACGCTACGACGCTACGGCGCAACGAGAACCTGGATGACCACGATCAGTTAAAAGCGTTGCGTCGTTGCGGCGTTGCGTGAGGCCGGTTTTCCAGGATAATAATCCTCTTTGCCGTAAGTGATCGTGCCGGCAGACAAAACAGAATAAAACCGCCTTAACATACTCTCACGAAAAAGGGGTGTCAAGAGCCAGGGCCGGAAGGGGTTGCAGGCCTGGAGTTCGTTTATTGACGTCCTCTGTTTGAAACGCTACTCTTATTGCATCTCGACCCGTCAACCGCAGGAGGAAACCATGCATATACCCGATTCAATGCTGCAGGGCGCGATCTGCCCCGTCACCCTGGCCTTGGGCGCCGCCGGTCTGACCACCGCCCTGGTGGCGGCCACCCGCTCCACCGACAAACCGAGTGCGGCCCGCTTCGCCGGCGTGGCGGCGCTGATCTTTGCCGGCCAGATGATGAACTTCGCCATCCCCGGCGCCACCTCCGGCCACCTGCTCGGCGGGGTGCTGGCGGCGGCCCTGCTCGGCACCCCCTTCGGCGTGCTGGCCATGGCTCTGGTGCTGGCGGTGCAGGCGCTGCTGTTCGGCGACGGCGGCCTGCTCGCCTTCGGCGCCAACGTCTGCAACATGGCCTTGCTCGGGGTCGGCATCGGCGGTCTGTTTCGCCGGCCGCAACTCGGCAAGGCCGGCCAGGCCGCCCTGCTTGCCGCCGGCGGCTGGCTGTCGGTGATGGTTGCCGCCCTGGCAACCAGCATCGAGCTGACCGTATCCGCAAACCTCTTTTTCTCCAGTGTGGCCCCGGCCATGCTCAGCAACCACGCCTGGATCGGCCTCGGCGAAGGGATCATTACCGCCGCCGCCTGGCTGGCGTTGATGCCGGTCCTCAAGGAAAGCAACCGCATCCAAGCCCTGGTGGCGCCGTTGCTGATCGCCTGCTGCGCCGCTCTGTGGCTCAGTCCCCTGGCCAGCAGCCTGCCCGACGGCCTGGAGCGGGTCGCCGAGCAGCTGCAGCTGTCCCCGACAGGGGCCGTCTGGCTGGCCCCCCTGGCCGACTACCGCATACCCGGCCTGACCGGCGAAGCCCTGACCACAAGCCTGGCCGGCCTGGCCGGCACCCTGGCGACCTTTGCCTGCGCCTGGCTGCTGCGACGCCCGCGGCGGACCGCCGCCTGAGCCACTCCGCCGCTTTCACCAGCAGCAAGGGCCCGCGCTCGACAGCGCGGGCCCTTTTCTTTACCGAGCACGCCCCCCGGCCTTTCGTGCCGCCGGCATGGCAATTCCCCGAGACTGCGCTACTGTTCTAGGAAAAGCAGCAATCAAAGGAGGACGCCATGAAGTTCGTATTCGAATTCGACGACGGCCTGCGGGTGGAGTACAGCGGCTCGTTCCGCATCCAGCAAGGGGAAAAAATCAACGTCTACATCAAGGAGGGCTTCGTCCCGGACAAGCTCAAGGAACCCTGCCGGGTGCTGGACCGCATCGGCGCCGAGATCCGCAAATTGGTGGGGACCATCACCGACGAGGTGGGCACCACCTGGTACGTCAAGGACGACGCCATGGGCGAAGGCCGCGGGGTCTGGCACGAGTGAGGGCAGGGCCTGCGGCCCGGCATCAGGACCGGGGCCGCTCGGCCTGCAGCTCTTGCCAGCGCTGTTCGGTGTAGGTTTGGTAGACGATCTCCCCCCGGCACTGGCGGCAGACGCCGTTGCGCCGGCGCCGCTCGGCGGTAGCGCTCCAGCAGCCGTGGCGGCAGGCGACGATGTAGCGCGGCGGGCTGAACTGCAGCCCGTGGCAGCGCTCCCCCGAGCAGCCGATCTCCTGGGCCTTGGCCCGCCACACGGCGTCGTGGTTGTGCTTTTTGCCGACCAGGGCGTGGGCGATTTCGTGCAGCAGGGTATCGCGGATTTCCGCCTCTGATGCCTGGCGGGCGAACTGCAGGGCGAGGGTGATCCGGCGCCGGCCATAGTGGCAGCTGCCGGCCCGGCGGGTGGCGTGATCGAAGTCGAACTGCCAGCCGCGCAGGCCGTGCTCGGCCAGCAGGGCGCAGGCCAGCTTATCCACGGCCGCCAGCCGCTCGCCGGAGTCGCTTGCCTGGTCCGCTGCCTGGCGCACGATCCGCTGGTAAGGAACAGCGTATTCCTCGTCGTTGTCGCAGAGGACATGGGCACGCCGGAGATTGAGCCGAACAATGCGCCCGGTCAGGTTCCGGCCGCGGCAGGTAAAGGCGACCTGTTCGCCGGGATGCAGATTATCGGGGGACGGAGCCGGTGGTGCAACGGCTTCAGGAACGGGCGGTACCGGCTCCTCTTGGAGCGGCTGCAGCTGAGCGAAGGGCAGCCGATAGCTCTGCCGGTCGTCACCCAGAACGAACGCGGCACCTCTGTCGACTCGGGCAACGACTCCGCTCAGTTCACGGTCGCCGATGCGAAAGCGCACCGCCGCGCCGACCTCGCCCATGGATCCCTTATCGCTGCTCATAATTGATGGCTAAGCCCTCTTATGCCTTTTTGCGAGAGCATCATAATTGGTACCGGGTTCAGAGCTGCAGCCGACTGGAAGCCTGGATGCCATCAATTCAGTTCCTTGTCGAGCCAGTATTTGGTGCCGGCCAGGGTTGCCTGCAGCGCCACCCCGGCCTCGGTCAGGGTGTAGATCTCCACCTCCCTCTCGATAGAGGCCTGGCCGCCTACCGCGCTGCCTTTCTCCCCCGACTTGGCGGCCGCATCGGCATGGCCGCCGAACTCCCAGCCCTTTTCCACGAACTGCTGCAACACCTCCCGGTTCTTGAAGATGAACACCACCCGGTAGTCCTTGACGCCGAGGCCCGGACCGACACCAACCTGCCTCATTTTCATGTAGATATTGCGGCCGCCGGCCTTGTCGACGCACACCCCATAGCCGGAAGCACTGCTGAACAAGAAGAGGTTGGTGTTGATGCTGCTGAAGACCGCATAAGCGGGCGCATTGGCCAGTTTCTGCCGAGCGTCCGGTGCTTCCCTGTAAAGCTTGGCCAGGGTTTCGCTTTTCATCTGCTGCACGTAGTCTCTTTTTGCCTGGACCGATTCCCCTTTAGGCGCGGCGCAGGCCGCCAGCAGCAACACCAGGCCGACCAGGGCCACCTTGTAAAATGATCCTTTCATAACGGTCTCCTTTCCCTCCGAAGGTGCGGCAGGCGGTCACCTGCTCCCGCCCGCCACAGCGCCCCGATCCGGGCCTTGGCGGGCAGACCCATCCTGCGGCAAAACGGGGCCTTTGTCAAATCTACCGTGCCCGGCCAGACAGGTCCGGGCAAACACGGTCGCTCTGGCCTCGGCCCGCTCTGCTTCGCAGATCGTGCAGTGACGGGGCAGGTAGTCGTTGGTGTAGAAGGTGCGGTTAAAATCGACCGGCGGGACGAGAAAGAAGGGGCGCGAGTGCTAAAATGGGAAGGAAGAGTTCTGCTGCAGAGGAGAACAACTATGACCAGAACGATCAGACGAAGCCTGCTGCTGACGACGGGAATTCTGGCGGCGCTGCTGCTCTTTGCCTGCACCGGTCCGCCGCCGGCGCCGATATTCTTCGACGCCGCCGCCTGGCCGGAGGACATCGAGCACATCGCCTTGGTGGAACTGAGTTTTGACCGCCGCTACCGGCCGCCGACCAACGTCGACCTGGCGGCGGAACTGCGCCTGGCCCTGCGACGGGAACTGGCGCGCAAAGGCTACCGGCTGCTCATCGCCGATGACGGGGCGCAGATCTACCGCGGTGAAACGAGCGCCGCCGAGCTGGCCGCCCGGGCGCCGGCCGCTGCCGACGCGGCGCTGGCGCTGCACATCGATTTTCTGTTTTTGTCCGCCACCTGGGCAGAACGCAATCCACCGCCGGAGGTGGAGATCGCCGGCGAAGCCCGGCTGGTGGCCAAACGCACCGCCAGGGAACTGTGGCGGGACCGGGGCAACGGCCTGGCCGGGGGAGCCGCCGCCATGCCGGTCGTCTATCCGACCTCGGTGCGCCACGAGGCCCTGGCCGACCTGATGAGCAAGTTCTTTGCTTCCCTGCCGGACAGGGCCGTAAGCCGTAAGCCGTAAGCCGGTAGCCAGATGTCGCCCTATTCCATACCGATGTCGTAGTTGAAGGGCGAGGTACCTGCTACCCCCTGGCCCCGCTTGAGGGCTTCGAGCACCTGTTTGCCCTGGGGTGAGAAGGGGCCGAGATGAGCCAGGTCGACGATGAAACGGTGGCAGCCGAATTGCTGCAGTTCGCTCAGTCGGTCGAGCAGGGAAAAGTCGGTCTCCGAACAGAGTACCGTTAAGCCGCCACGCTGATCGATGCGATAACCGTCGCCCCGATCGGACTGCAGCCGGCTGCCCGGTCGCAGACCGCCAATGCGAATGCGGGAGGTGATCAGCGGCACTGCGCCGTACACGGTAATGGCCGCATCGCAGTCGCCCTGGCGGGACAGCAGCTCACGCAGATTGTTCCGCTCATCCTCAAGATAGAGAACCGTCTCCTGCGCGCCCAGCTGCCGCCAGGCCTGAACCGCCTGGCTGTTGAGGCTGAACAGGCGGTAGCCGGTGCTCAACTGCAGCGAGGATATATCGTCGAACAAATCGAAATGACTGAGATTATTGAGCCGAAAAGCGCTGAAGCCCCGCTCGATGAGAATCGCCACTGCGGCGCGATAGTCGGCCCAGTCGTGATCCAGAATGACGAAAGGCACATCCCACAGTACCTGCGCTTCACGACCGGTCAGTCGCCGGCCGAGGCTCTGCACCGCGGCCGGCGTAAGGGGTATCTGTACTCGATCGACGCCCCCATCGTTAAGGATATGGGCATCCCGCGGCTGACCGACCGCCACGGTGATCTGCCGCGGCGCGGCGCAACGAACCGACTGCGGCGAAAGCAGCGCGGCGAGGGCCTGCCGCAGGTGGCTGTGGCGGGCGGCCTTGCGCTCACGGGCCACCAGTTCGGCCAGCTGCCGATAGAAATCGCGGCGCAGCTCTTTGAGACGACTGGGCGGAATGACCACCGGCGGCAGCTCCCCGGCCTTAAAACTGCGCAGCACGAAGGGCGCTTCGCCGCTGCGCTCAAAGACCCCCTGCAGGGTCTGCTCGCTGATCGGGCTGCTGCTCGCGGCATGGACCGTCACCGGGTAACTGCACTCCAGGCTCCAGGGGCCGCACTGAGCCGCCACGGTGAGGGTATCATCGGCCAGGCCGACCTCCATGCTCACCGGCAACGGGGCTTTTCCGGCCTGCTGCAGCTTGCGCCGGCAGGCCGCCTCGCTGAGGGTGAAGGCCTGGCCGGAAGAGACCTTGAATACCGTATCGCCGACGCGAAAGGTGTCGCGAAACGGGCTGCTGACCGTTACCTGGGCGCCGGCGGTGACTTGCTTGACCGCGCGGCGGCCGAGAAACAGTTCGCGCACAGTAAAGGCGGTGCCGGCCCGATCACTTTTCGGCTGAACCCGTAGCCGGTCGCCGACATGCAGCCGGTCGCGGCTTTTAAAGGTCAGCTGACCGCCACGCACCCCCTGCACCTCGCCGAGGAAGCGGCCGGTGGCGCCCTTGAGGGTCGGAATGGCGATATCGGTGGGTTTGGGTCCAGTGAGAAAGCCCTTGGTCGGCAAGCGGCCGAAGGAGGCCTTGAGCAGCTCCTTGGCCTCTTTGACAGCGGAACTACGCTGCGACTGCGGAGCGTCGAGGGCACCACGATAGGCGGCGACCACGTTGGCCACATACTCGGCGCTCTTCATGCGCCCTTCGATCTTGAAGCTGCCGATGCCGGCAGCGGCCAGCTCGGGCAGCAGGTCGATGGCCGACAGGTCGTTGGGCGAAAAATAGTAGCCGTCCTTGCCGCGACTGCGATAGATGCGCCGGCAGGGCTGGGCGCAGCGTCCGCGATTGCCACTCCTACCACCGAGCCAGGAGGAAAAGTAGCACTGGCCGGAGAAGCAGAAGCACAGGGCACCATGGACAAAATGCTCCAGCTCCAGGGTGGTGTTGCGGCGGATGACAGCGATCTCCTCCAGGGTCAGCTCGCGGGCCAGCACTGCGCGGGAGAAGCCCATCCGCTCCAGCATGCGCACGCCGGCGCTGTTGTGAATGGTCATCTGGGTCGAGGCGTGCAGCCGCAAGCCGGGAAAATGGTCGCGAATCAGCCGCCACACGGCCAGATCCTGCAGAATCACCCCGTCCACCGCCAGCGCCTCAAGGGCCGCCAGGGTCTCGACCAGACGGGGCAGTTCGGCCTCCTTGACCAGGGTATTGACGGTCACGTAGATTTGCCGATCGCGCTGCCGGGCATAGGACAGCATCCCCTCCAGCTCGGTCAGGCTGATGTTACGCGCCTTGGCCCGGGCGGAGAACTCCTTGAGGCCGCAATAGACGGCATCGGCGCCGTTTTCCATGGCAGCGAAGAAGGCCTCCAGGCTGCCGGCGGGGGCAAGCAGTTGAGGTTTTTGCGGATGATCGGTCATGTATTTCTCGATCCTCAGTGACGCCGCCGAAGGGGCGGGCAAACAAAAGCAGAGAAGGCCATCAAACCTTTTCCTCACGCAACGCCGCCACGACGCTACGAAATCAAAACCTTACCCCTTTATGATTATCCTTCTAAATCATTACAAGGTTGCCCTTGGACGAGGTTTGATTTTACGTTGCGTTCGTTGCGTCGTGGCGTGAGAACGGCTCAAAGGTTTGGAATAACCTGGATGACTGGAAAGAGAAAGAGACCGGGTTTTTCCACCCGATCTCTTCCATACAAAGTCCTGTAACTTTATCACGCCCCGCCATCTCGGGGCAACCGCTACAACAGCCCCCGATCGGCAAAGCTGACGTACCCCTCGGCACCGATGACGATGTGATCGAGAACCCGCACCCCCATGAGCTCGCCGGCCTCCTTGAGACGGATGGTGATTTCCCGGTCCTCGCGGCTCGGCGTCGGATCGCCGGAAGGGTGGTTATGGACCAGCAGCAGAGCGGCGGCCGACTCCCGCACCACCGCGGCAAAGACCTCGCGGGGGTGAACGATGCTGGCGGTCAGGCTGCCTTCGGAGATCTGCACCTCGCGCAGCAGGCGGTTCTTGCTGTCGAGGAGCAGAACGATGAAACACTCGCGCCTGTGGTCGGCCAGCCGCCCCCGGAAATGGTGATAGACCTCTTGCGGATGGCTGTAGCGGCTGCCGGGACGCAGCGGCTTTTCCTTGAACCGCCGGGCGATCTCGAACACCGCCTGCAGCTCCGCCGCCTTGGCCGGACCGATGCCCTTGACGGTCTGCAGTTCGGCCACCGAGGCGGCAGCCAACTGCTGCAGCGAGCCAAAACGGTCGAGCAGCAACCGGGCATGGTCAAGAGCGCTCATTCTCGATGTAGCGTCGCCGGTACGCAATACCAGGGCCAGCAGTTCGGCGTCGCTGAGGGCCTGGCCACCGCGCTGCAGCAGCTTTTCCCGGGGTCGTTCATCCTCCGGCCAATCCTTGATTCGGTACATGTCTGCCCCTCCGCAATTCAGATTGGGCCAAACTAACACGATCCGGAATCATTACCAATTTAAAATGAGTGCAGGCTGCTATATAATAGTTCTATGGAGCCTGTGGACGGCTGACGGGGAAGATCCTTGCGGCTGACCCGCAATTGGCGAAGGCATAGACGGGGAAGGGAGCACAGATGTTTTCACGGCCCACGGTCGGACTGGCTTTGGGCGGCGGCGCCGCCCGCGGCCTGTCCCATATCGGCGTGCTGGAGGCCTTTGAGGAATGTGGCCTGCCCATCGA